>CAILKW010000404.1 GCA_903834845.1 uncultured Bacteroidia bacterium
CAAAAGGCGAAAGATAAAAGATAAAAGACAAAAGGCGAAAGATAAAAGATAAAAGACAAAAGGCGAAAGATAAAAGATAAAAGACAAAAGGCGAAAGATAAAAGATAAAAGACAAAAGGCGAAAGATAAAAGGCGAAAGACAAAAGATAAAAGACAAAAGGCGAAAGATAAAAGACAAAAACATTGAATACTAATGATATGAATTATGAATGATTTAGAACAAAGGTTATTTAAGTTTGCTGTCAGAACAATTAAGTATTTGAGAAAATTACCTTCGATAGAAGAGTTCAAAGTAATTAGGTATCAATTAACAAAAAGTTCTTCTTCAAGTGGAGCTAATTATGAAGAGGCGCAAGCTGGATCTTCAAAAGCTGATTTCAATAATAAAACTAGAATATCCTTACGAGAAATGCGGGAATCCAATTACTGGCTACGACTGATAAGGGAGTTGATTGAGTCGGAAGATTCAGAATTAACAACACTCCTAAAAGAGTCTAACGAGTTAAAAAATATTTTAGGTACCATAGTCCAAAAAACCCGAACTAATAAATAAGACAAAAAGAAAAATAAGACAAAAAAATAAGACAAAAGTCAAAAGGACAAAGACAAAAAAATAAGACAAAAGACAAAAGGACAAAGACAAAAAAATAAGACAATTGAACGCTGAACTTTTATCTTTTTACATTTATCTTTTATCTTTTTACATTTATCTTTTGTTTTTTTACTGATTTCCAAACTTTTATCTTTATACTTTCATCTTTTATCTTTATACTTTTATCTTTTATCTTTTATCTTTTATCTTTTATCTTTTTACTGATTTCCAAACTTTTATCTTTATACTTTTATCTTTTATCTTTATACTTTTATCTTTATACTTTTATCTTTATACTTTTATCTTTATACTTTTATCTTTTTACTGATTACCAAACTTTTATCTTTATACTTTTATCTTTTATCTTTTTACTGATTCCCAAACCTTTACATTTATCTTTTATCTTTTTGCTGATTTCCAAACTTTTATCTTTATACTTTTATCTTTTTACTGATTCCTTAACTTTTAACTTTATACATTTGTCTTTTATCTTACTTATAATATGAAGAAATTAAAAGTATTAACCGTTGTGGGCACACGCCCAGAGATCATCCGTTTGTCCGAAGTAATTAAAAAACTCGACAAAACATCAAGCATAAAACATATCCTTGTTCATACAGGCCAAAACTATGATTATGAATTGAATGAAGTATTCTTCAAAGACCTCGGTTTACGCAAACCAGATTATTTTTTGAATGCTGCTGGCGTAAATGCAACAACGACTATAGGCCAAATTATCATCAACATTGACGCGGTATTAGAAAAGGAAAAACCTGACGTTTTTTTAGTGTTGGGCGATACCAACAGCTGTCTTTGTGCTATTCCGGCTAAAAAGAGACGCATTCCCATTTTCCACATGGAAGCGGGGAATCGTTGTTTTGATCAGCGTGTTCCGGAGGAAACCAATAGGAAAATTGTTGATCATATCTCTGACATAAACCTCACGTACAGCGATATTGCCAGAGAGTACCTATTGCGCGAGGGATTACCTGCTGACAGGATCATAAAAACAGGAAGTCCTATGTTTGAAATTTTAAATGTCAATATGAGGCAGATTGATGCCTCAGATGTATTGAGTAGGTTATCTATCGTAAAAGAGAAATATTTTGTGGTTTCTGCCCACCGTGAAGAAAACATTAACTCCGGCAATTTTGATAAATTAGTTGTGATTCTAAATCAGATTGCAGAGCATTACCAAATGCCTGTCATTGTTTCCACTCATCCACGCACCAGGAAAAAGATCGTTGAAAAAGGTGCGAATTTTCATTCGCTGATTCAATTGATGAAACCTTTGGGATTCCATGATTATAACCATTTACAAAAGAACGCTAAGGCAGTTTTATCCGATAGTGGTACTATTTCAGAAGAATCTTCCATTATGAACTTCCCTGCTCTGAATATCCGTGAAGCCCATGAACGACCAGAAGCCATGGAGGAAGCCTCGGTAATGATGGTTGGATTGAATCTGGAAAGAATTCTTCAAGGTCTGGAAGTCCTTGAGGGCCAAAAACGCGGAAAGGTTAGGTCATTATTACTAGTGTCCGACTATTCAATACCAAATGTCTCAGAAAAGGTGGTTCGAATAATTCTTAGTTATACTGATTATATTAAAAGGGTAGTTTGGCATATTGAACAAGTTTAAATGGGAAAAAAAAAGATTTGGATAGTAACAGAATTATTCTATCCTGAAGAAACAGCGGTAGCTTATATATTTACAAGAATTGCAAATTATCTTTCAAGTAGCTATAACGTAAGTGTTATATGCGGACCTGAATTCTATGACAATAATAAAAAAGAATTCGTTGATTGCTTACTTATATCAAACGAAATAGAAGTATATAGGACAAAAACACCTAATCTTAACAAGAATTCTCTATTTCAAAGAACAATTAAAATATTAATTTTAAGCGTCCGCATGGGAATTCTTATGTGTAAAAAGATTTCTAAAGGAGAAATAGTTCTTTTAGCTACCAATCCTGCTCCACTTCTTTTAATTGTCGGATTAATAAAATTTTACAGAAAATTTCAACTCCACATACTGGTTCACGATGTTTTCCCTGAAAATACAATTCCGGCAAATATTTTTAAAAATGATAAATCTTTTGTCTATAAAACATTAAAGTTTATTTTTGATAACGCTTATGCAAAGGCTGATCATTTAATTGTTATTGGCAGAGATATGAAAGAAATAATGTTATCAAAAGTAAACCGTTTCAAAACACATCCATCAATTTCGATTGTTACAAATTGGACAAATCCGGGAAACACTTTAACAAACAATTTTACCCCAAACAAAAACAGCAAAATCACACTGCAGTATGCAGGAAATATTGGGAGGGTACAAGGGATTATAGAATTATTAAACGCGTTTAGATTTAGTAAAAATGAAGAACTGATTTTAAAATTCAATGGAACAGGAGCTCTGACTCCATATTTAGAAAATTGCATTAGAAAATTTGATTTAAAAAACGTATATTTAAGTGGTGGATTTTCAAGGAATGAAGAAAATGATATATTAGCCAATTGTGATATTGGAATTGTCTCGCTTTCGAAGGGGATGTTTGGATTAGGCGTACCATCAAAATCCTATCACATACTATCTGCAGGTAAGCCCATTCTTTTTATCGGTGAACCTAATACTGAAATTTCTTGTATGGTTATAGAGAATGGTATCGGTTGGTCTTTAGATATTAGGAATCAAAATGAAATAATTGATTTCATTAATAACCTTGGTACAATAGATTACCATATCCTGGAACAAATGGGGAAAAGAGCAAAATACCTTGCCATGACAAAGTATGATGAGAATATGAATCTGAAATTATTGCAGATGAAAATTGAGTCAATAAAAAAATAAATTTTTGTAATTCGTAATATTTTCAATTCTATAATATGCAGATGGTGTGGATAACTTGAATAGAAAATTTGGACACACCAGCCCTGCCTATCGGGGAATGACACAGCACGCACCGTTTTCTATGGATGATACTGATAAGTAAGGATAAAAAGATCAGTAAGAATCCCCCGAAGAACAGAGGTATGTTGTTTAATCAGTGTCATCTCCCGATGCTCGGGATAAGTAGTGTTCCAAAAGTGTCATCTGAAAGTAAGTTTATCTACCTTTGAATTTCAAAACTATTGAAATTTGGTGTTTTAAAAGATTATACAATATCCTAACGAACGAATGAAACGAGCCATGAGCAGTAATTCTCACACAACAAGATGATTATAATGGCAATTTTTCCCGAGGGATCGAGACAGGCTATATGGCTAGTAAAAAACAAATTAAGAACGCATGAAAATAACATCTGATTCAACCTCTCCCACCACTCCTACGCCCAGAGTCAGTTCAAACCCTGATTCCAGCCATACCCGCAAACACAGGCACCAACACAGAAAAAGCGGGATAATAAAAACTTTCATTAAAAAATATTTGTTTCTGACAGGGGGAGTGTTGTTTTTGATTGCAGGTATCCTATGGATGTTTTTTAAAGGTGTTTTACTCGAATCATTCTCCCAATTGCTTGCAGATTTCTTTACAACAGGTGAGGATGCTCCCTGGATTGCTGGGCCTTGGTGGGCAGGTGACTTCAGCTCGTTGTTGTTCCTGCTCCCTGGAGTTTTATTGTTAGGTTATGCCTGGCTCAATAAAATAATCTTTAATGGTAAATACTCAATTACACTTATTGCTTTTTATACGGGTACCGGATTACTGTATTTCACTCTTATTACATTAATTGTTAACATATATATCAGTTTTACAATACCCTTCCCCTCTTTACCTACAGGTCTGGCCATTATACTGCTATTAGTAACACAAGTCGTTTACATTACCAGAATCGTTCAAAAACAGAAGGTTCATTACGCTTCAATCTGCATATTCGGTTTATCAACTTTACTTTTTGCTTATTATTTTGATATCAACTGGATGTTTCTTTTCCAGCTGACCCTATTCACAGTTATCTTATTTTTGTTCACCTACAATCCGTCGGTTCGCAGGGTAAATACCATCAATGGACTCTTTGTTATCGTTTTGTATGGGCTCTATTTCTTCAGGAAATTAGTAATTCGTGATCAACCTGAAATGGTTTGGTCGTACATTGGCAATGCAACGTTCCTCTACATACTACTGATTGCATTCCGAATCATTACGCCGTTGGATGAAAAGAATTATCTATCAAAAATTATCAGTGATCTCTATATTTTTGTACTGGCAGCCTTTTATTTCGTAACTGTTTGGTATGTTATCCAAAAATATGAGCAGGTTTGGATGCAGGGGTTCTTTGCATTGTTAATGACTGGAGTAAATTATATATTTTTGCGTTTTGCACGAAAGATCGGCAAGGGACAGTTTACTGCTCCATTGCTATATATTACAATATTTACCGCGGCATCTATTATTCCTTTGTTTATCCAGCAAAATCATACAGTATTGTTTACAGGCACAGCTGCCATAATTCTGATCGTGACAGCTAAATACTTGAAAAACAAATTTGCCGGAATACTTGCTGCCACAAGTGTGACGATTGCCTTTTTTTCGCTTTTAACAAAGACAATTCTGGCTTATTATACTGAAATAACTTATGATACAACAAATTTGTCATCAGAAACTTTTGGGTACAAGCTGATCTTAGGGTTGGTGGTTACCTGTTCTGCTTTCTTAGTAAGATACTATTTAAGGAAAATCAGTTACAAAGGGACTTTCCGTTGGTTTAGCAAGAAAAAAACCATGCTTATATTATCTTTTATGACATTTTCAGCAGCTTATATAACTTACTTTTGGGTTTTTCAATTTGTAATATTCTCTATATTCCATGTTCCTGAAGCACAAATTGTCGGTTGGTACTATTACCATATTTGTTTTTTTCTTTTGCTACAGGGATATAACCCATTAGAGAAAACATGGGTTTACACATTCCTTAATATTCTGGCTATAGCTTCCGTTACCATTCTGCCTGTACTTATCAATTTTCTTTTGATTGACTTGCGTGAACTTTCACTAACAGGAGTACCGGATGTCAAAAGGTTTTTCTACCTGCATTTTTTGTTTTTAATACCGTTAATTGCTTTATTCGTGAGACTTACCACTCGGCTCAGAAAATCTTTTTCAAGATCAAAAATCAAAACTGGTATGATTACACTCCTACAGATTAGTTTCGGAGTATATTTTTTTCTTGCAGAATTTGACCATCTTACTTTTTTAATGAGTACTACCGCCTCAGGAATGGATACCATCGAAGCTAACCAGAGGCTGGCCTATACGCTGGTCCTTTTTCTTACTACTATCCTCCTGTTGTTGTTCTCATACCTGCAAAACGTAAAGTTTTTAGGCCAGGCTTCTATTGTTCTGCTGATATTCTGTGTGCTTAAGCTATTTTTCTTTGATTTCGATTCGATGAGCAGTTTTGGCCAAGCTCTCTCCTTTTGGTTAGTCGGCGGTTTCCTATTCCTCTACTCATACCTTTACAAGCGCACATATTTGAACCTTAAAAACAGCAAAGAAAAGAGATAAGACCTGAGAAATAAGCCATTAATTTGCATTTCTCCTTTTATTTTAAATTTATGCCTTTTTTCAAACAAAAAAATTACTTTTGCAATTCTGAATAATTTAAAACGAAAATCCCTGAATGGAACAATATAATCAAGTAAATAATCAACCGGCCATTGAGGCAGAAACCCCGATCAACATCCAGAAATACATCTACCTGATACTCTCCAACTGGTATTGGTTTGCTCTTTCGCTCTTGATTGTTGTTGGCTCAATGTGGATATATCATCGGTTTTATGCCCAAAATGTCTATAAAGCTGATACTTTGTTGTTGATTGAACAGGACAACTCCGGTAAATTGGGAAATACATCCGTAGATCCAGGTGCTTTTATCGGTTTAGGTTTTACTACCGGAAACAATAATATCAGCAATCAGCTTGAAATTCTCAGATCCTGGACACATGTCAAGAAAACAATAGAAAAACTTGATTTTGAAGTAACATACATAGCCCTTTCCGGATTCCGGGAAACTGAAATATACAACGATAAACCATTTATTGTGCTTTGGGATCGGTCGCATCCCCAACTTCTTGGCGTTACCTATGATTTGGAATTATTAGAAGGAAACACAAATGCCAACCTGACTATTTCGGGCGAAAATGCTTATTTGTATGATTATGGCAAAGGTAAAGTAGTGCGTGAAATTGGCATTTACAATGAAAAAAAGCTTATTGATATCAATGCTTTGATACAACAACAAGAGTACAGTTTTAAAATTGTACTGACTGATCCTGCTGTCAGCAATTCAAAATATAAATTCTACTTTCAGTCAACAGAGGCATTGTCTGAAAGCTATCTGAGTGCCTTAACTGTCTCCAAGCTGAACAAACCCAACGATGGGTCATCTATCCTGACATTACAGGCGATAGGTTCTCATCCGCAAAAACTGATCGATTTTCTGAACAAGCTTATTGAAGTTTACCAGTCGCGGAACTTAGACAAGAAAAACCTGATAGCCACCAAAACCATCGATTTTATCAACTCCCAGTTAGTCAATATCAGTGACTCCCTTAAGATTTCGGAGAACACAAAGGAGTCTTTTCAGCGCGAGCAGAAATTGTTTGACCTTAGTACACAGTCAAACCAGCTATTGGAGCGGTTGCTTGCTCTGGAGGATGACAAAAGAGTGCTTGATTCCAAAAACAAATACTACCTCTACCTGCAGGATTACATGAAAAAAAGCAAAGACCTGGGGAATGTTATCGCACCTGCTACTATGGGGATAGAAGATTTGCTAATGTCGGAATTAATAACTAAGCTGGTTGAGTTTACCATGGAGCTATCCAACAAGGAGATTGAACTTTCGGATAAAAATCATCCCACGCTGAAGAAGCTTCAGTCGCAAATTGAGATCACCAAAAAGACAATCTTCGAAAGTTGCACGAACATAATCGGAGAGTCCAATAAAGCGATCAGTGAAGTCAAACAACGTATTGAACAGATGGAGCTACAAACCCGGCAACTACCCGAGATTGAACGGCGGTTCATTAACATTGAGCGGAAATATACTTTGAATAGCTCAATTTATAACCTGTTGCTTCAAAAGCTTTCGGAGGCACAGATTGCCAAAGCTTCCAACACCCCCGACAATGAGGTTATCAACCCTGCCAAGCTGACAGCCGGAAACCCAGTGAGTCCGAATAAACGCCAGAACTATGCCATAGCATTCTTTCTGGCTCTGCTAATCCCTGGAACCGTTATTTTCTTGATGGAGTGGATTAACAAAAAGGTGCGTGAAATGGCGGATATTGAAAGTATTACCTCTCTCCCAGTCATTGGAAATGTAGCACATTTTGCTCCGGACGAAAATTCTTTAGAAACAGAAGAACAGTCCAAACGAACAGCGATGTTAGATCATCCGAAATCACCTATCGGAGAGTCATACCGTGCCTTACGAACCAAACTCATGTTCCTGTTAAAAGGGGTAGAGAAACCTGTGATTGTGGTTACCTCCACGCAACCTGGTGAAGGGAAGACCTTTACCTCGATTAATCTGGCCTCTGCCTTTGCCTTGCTCGGACAGCGTACAGTTCTTCTGGATCTTGACCTGCGAAATTCGAAAATAAGAAGCGAATTCAACATCGAATTCAAAGAGGGAGTCAGTGCTTTTTTGGTTGATGCAGTCGATCTGGATGAGATTATCTTTCCGACTAAAAACGACTCGTTAAAAATTGTCCCCTCAGGAATATTTCCGCCCAATCCGGGTGAACTGCTGGCAGGTCAGAAACTCAAAGAACTGATCCGTCAACTGAAAGAACGGTTTGATGTTATTGTCATCGACTCTGCCCCGTTGATTGTGGCCGATATCTTCCAGTACTCCGGCTTAATTAACACCTATGTTTATGTTATTCGACAAGGCGTTACCGTCATTCCATCTCTGCAATCAGCACTGAATGAACTTGAAAACCAAAACCTTAAAAGCGTAGGACTGGTAGTTAACGACATTGAGGATGCCCGCAGAATCTTCGGTTATGGTTATGGTTATGGTTATGGTTATGGTTATGGTTATGGTTATGGTTATGGTTATGGTTATGGTTACGGTTATGGTTATGGTTATGGTTACGGTGAAAAACAAAAATCGAAAAGCTGGTTAAGAAAATTGAAGAAAAAACTCACTTAATTGTTTCCGGTTGTGGATTTGGTGTTATCTACACACACTGTTTTACGTCTGACATCTCGTTGTCCTCGGATTTCCTTTTCTCATCACCATTATAATCTTCACATTTTACAATTCACAATTTCAATATTTTACCTATGAGGTCTATTATCTGCTGTCTTAGTTTACTCTTACTCATTCTCTTTTTCTCTTGCATTCCGCAAAAGAAGCTGTTGTACCTGCAAGACAAAACAAATGAACCGGATTATGTCAATCCATACCAGCCAGCTACAAACGCGGATGTAAATTACAGGATTCAGCCGGGGGACTACCTGTACATAAGGATTCTCACGGCCAACAATGATCTGGCAGCGTTTTATAGTCTCTCGCTTGGTACTTCGTCTTCGTACCAGATGAGCAGTATGGGTAATGAAGGAATGAAATATATTTCCTATCAGGTAAATGAACAAGGTTATCTTGAGATGCCTAATATAGAAAAGATGGAGGTAAAGGGACTTACTCTGGAGGAGATCAAATCGAAAATAACATCTGTTTTGCTGAAGCAAATTGACCAGTTTACGGTGGTTGTACAACTCACTAATGTATATTTTACCATCATTGGTGAAGGGGTAGCAGGTAATTATCCCATGAGAAAAGATGTATTGAATGTGTATCAGGCATTGGCAATGGCAGGAGGTTTAAAAACATTTTCCAAACTTAAAGCAGTCAGGATTATACATGCAAAACCCAACGGAAAATCTGAAATTACCACAGTGGATCTTACCGATAAGAATCTGCTTGATTCACAACAATCGTTAATATATCCAAACGACATAATCTATGTTGAACCAATCAAAGCCAAAACCTGGGGCATTGGTGAAACGTTTTCTTTGGGAATGTTTACTTCCCTTATTACACTGTATTTGCTGATAAAATCTTTGTAAAGCAAACCTATGATCATCGCAGTTGATTTTGACGGAACAATTGTTGAGCACAAATATCCTTCTATTGGTAAGGAGGTACTTTTTGCTACGGATACCCTGAAACTCTTACAGGAGAGCGGTCACCGGCTTATCCTTTGGACCAGCCGCGCCGGGAAGGAATTGGATGAGGCCATAGCCTTTTGTGAAAAAAAAGGATTAACCTTTTATGCTGTTAATAAAAACTATCCGGAAGAATTATTCGATGACACTATTAGCAGAAAAGTATATGCAGACCTCTACTTGGATGATCGCAATGTCGGAGGTTTGCCTTCTTGGGGTGAAATATATAGGATAATATGTCCTGAAAAAAATGGATTGAAACCGGTCAAAGCAAAAAAATGGTTTTTCTGATTTGCTTTATGTCCTAATCCTGAAACATCTTAAAGATTTATCAAATACCAAGAAGATATATTAACAAGTTTTAAGGGTAATTCATTTCACCTTTTTCTTCAAAGTGGCTTTTCCCACTTTTATCAAGGTATAAAAATTTGTGAAAATCCTTTTTATTCGAGATTTTCGTATTGGAATCAAATACCAAAAGTAATGGACAATAATGTTTTCAAATCTATAATTCCATTGAAGATTCAAGGTATATTATCTATAATCAAGGAACTGAAGCACCTTAATTTCCTATAAGTACACCCAAAAACATGTTGACTTGGCAGACATTCTCAGAACACACGGTTTCTAAAGTAGATATGTTTGGCGAGATTGAACACTTCATTTTTTTTTGCAAATTTTCTTGTTCCCAAATTGACAAATCACTTAGATGTGATATATTCAAATAATTTCATTGTTAATGAAAATACTAATTACCGGCATCCACGGTTTTGTGGGGAACAACTTGGTAGCAGGTCTTAAAGGGAAGCATAACATTTACGGTTTGGATATCATTTCACCTCTACGGGATGGGGTTTTAAGTACCTATGATTGGCATGACCTGAGTGCTATACCTCAAATGGACATTGTTATTCATTTAGCAGGAATGGCACATGATACAAAAAACAAAACAGATGCGCAGGCTTATTTTGATATCAATACCGGATTAACTATTAAGATATTTGATTGGTTTTTGACAAATAATTCAAGAAAATTCATTTTTTTCAGCTCAGTCAAAGCGGTTGCCGATAGCGTACCCGGAACTTCCCTGACTGAAGAAGATCAACCGAACCCTAAAACTCTTTATGGAAAATCAAAATTAGAAGCTGAAAGATATATTATAAACCAATCCCTGAATGATAATCAAAAAGTTTATATTCTTCGTCCGTGTATGATACATGGACCCGGAAACAAAGGAAACCTTAACCTCCTATTTAAGATAGTTCAAAAAGGTATCCCTTGGCCACTGGGAAAGTTTGAGAATGTAAGATCTTTCACCTCAATTGATAACCTAACCTATATAATTAGTCAATTGATTGGTAGAGATATTGAGCCTGGAATTTATCAAATTGCCGATGATGAAGCATTGTCAACCAATGAATTAATCAGTTTAATCGCAGCGGCTCAAAAGCAGAAACCAAGCATTTTCAAAATTCCTAAAAAACTAATATACTTTTTAGCAAAAATTGGTGATTACCTCCATCTTCCGTTAAACAGCGAAAGGTTAAAAAAATTAACCGAATCTTATCTTGTTTCCAACAAAAAAATTAAAGGTGTTTTAGAATTAGAAAAAATGCCGTTTTCTGCTACTGAAGGGTTTAAAAAGACATTCAACTCATTTCAGGAATAGAACTCTGATATGAAACAGAACACATCCTACTCCGAGTATCGGGGGATGTTACTGATGAACACGGACAAAAAGATTAGTGCGCATCCCCCGAAGATCGAGGCAAGTTGGTTAATCAGTGTCATCTGTTTTCGATATTGTTCATTTCCCAAATTGTTGTGCCAATATCATAAAATAGTATCTTTGTAAAACATAAAATATGACAACAATTCAGATTAACGAAAAAACAAAAATTGGGAAAAATATTTTAGAGATGCTCAAAGCATTAGCCCGAATTGAAAACAATAATTCCATAAAGTTTCTTGATGAAACTGAATATTTGCTTTCTTCAAAAGTAAATAAAGAAGCTTTAATGCATGGTATTTCTCAAATCAGAGAAGGAGTAGTAGGCAAAGCAATAAACACCTCCGACCTGTGGAAATAGATTTCCTTGATAAAGCACTTGATGATATTGGTTTTTGGAAGAAATCGGGTAATAAAACAGTTCAGTCCAAAATTAGGAAAATTGCTCGATAATATTCGTATTACACCATATTCCGGGATAGGAAAACCAGAACAGTTAAAGTATGAGCTTAGCGGCTATTGGAGTCGCCACATCACAGACGAACATCGCTTGGTTTACACAGTTTCAAAAAACAGAATTAAGGTTATCTCGTTACGTTTTCATTATACTTAATTACTAAAACAAGGCAGGTAACCGAACACAGATAAGAAAGCAGAACATAGCCTGCCCCTATTTTCAGGGGATGACCACTGTTAATTCCTATTTTTTGGGGGCTTTTCCCGGGATATCACTGATGAATACGGATTAAAAAAATCAGTTGTGATCTTTTGATCCGTGTCATCTGTATTCCAAAAATTCATTTTTCAGCAAAAAAATTTCAAAACTATCTCCAAGCTTGACGTATTTTCAAAACACTACTTCATTGGAAACAATATCCTTCTTTTCATTTTTTCGCCTGCTCATCAAGTCGTTGCTCGCACCTTTACCGATTTTCTGGTTGCTGTTAGTTATTGCCCTTGTGTTTTATTTTGGAAGGAAAAAGAGGATAGCTCGATGGTTTCTCGTATCTTCACTCTTTTGGCTTTTTTTGATCAGCACACCCTTTTTGCCTAAATTTTTAATGGCAACCCTCGAAAATCAGTTTCCACCCGTTCAGCTATTAAATAATAATAACAATCTTGATTCAGTCAATGATTCAATAGTCAACATTCTGGTTTTAGGTAGCGGCTACGAAACCGATGATCGTCTGTCTTATAGTGCTCAACTGGGTCTTTCAGCATTGGCACGAATGGCAGAAGGAATTCGTCTCCAAAGACTTATACCTTCAAGTAATCTGATTTTTTCGGGTTATGCTAATTTTCAGCCTCTTCCGATGGCAAAAGTCTCTGCAATGGCTGCACAAGAAATGGGAATAGACAGTTCTTTCATACAAACAATTTGCGAGCCGTGGAACACAAAAACCGAAGCAGAGGAATACTTTAAACGCTTTGGAACCGATACTAAGCTTTATCTCGTGACAGACGCAGCTCATATACCACGTGCTGTCGTGCACTTTCGCCGCGCAGGCTTAAATCCCATTCCGGCACCAACGAATTTTAATATTAAAAAGAACAACATACCTAAAAGATACACATATTATTTCCCTTCTTCGGACAACATTAAACTCATGGAGATTGCCTCTGTGGAATATCTGGGAATATTATGGGCTAAAATTGGTGGAGACTGATAAACAAAATATTCCGATTCACTGAAGGAATAGACCCTTAAGAAAAAGTATTAATTGTGAATCTTTTAAAAGTTTTTGTACGTAAACGAAAAAAGTTAAATTTGCGGCTTTCTTGATTGTAAAAATATGCAAATAAGTTTTAAAATTGACAATTTTATATCTTCATTCTTTACTCATCGTCCTAAAAGTCTTTTAGCCGATGATTTTACGAAATACGATGCAGAATTGAATTCGAGGATTAATGGAAAGAGTGTTTTAGTTATTGGCGGGGCAGGTACAATAGGATCCTCATATATAAAGGCAATCCTCAAATTCAAAATAAAAAAATTAGTTGTCGTTGATATTAATGAAAACGGTTTAACAGAATTGGTTCGGGACTTAAGAAGCTCTTTAGAATACGCTGTTCCATCAGATTTCATCACCTACCCGGTCAACTTTGGAGACAATGTATTTGAAAAGATTTTTAAATATCATGGTCCTTTTGAAATAGTTGCAAATTTTGCTGCTCATAAACATGTTCGAAGTGAGAAGGATGTTTTCTCTATTGAGGCCATGATTGAAAACAATGTTCTAAGGGCTCGTAAGCTTCTTGATTTATTGCTTAAATTTCCACCGGAACATTTCTTTTGTGTCTCCACAGATAAAGCCGCCAACCCTGTAAACATTATGGGAGCGAGTAAAAAGCTGATGGAAGAGTTGATAATGTCTTATTCTGATCGGCTTCCAATTAAAACAGCCCGCTTTGCCAATGTTGCCTTCTCGAACGGCAGCTTACCATTGGGTTTTCTGGAACGAATGAGCAAATTACAGCCGTGGTCATGCCCTCTCGGAATCAGACGTTTTTTTGTTTCTCCTCAGGAATCGGGCGAGTTGTGTTTGATAGCTTCTATTATGGGAGAATCCGGAGACATTTTCTTTCCCAAACTTGATGAGAATCGTGACATGATTCCATTTGACCAAATTGCAATTGACCTGTTGGAAACCATGGGATTTACGCCGGATATCTGTCAAACGGAAGATGAAGCCAAACATAAATCTTTGTTAATCAATGATTCATCTACTACTTATCCCATTTATTTTTTCAATTCCGATACCTCAGGAGAAAAATCTTTTGAAGAATTTTATACTGAAAAAGAGATCCTCGACAACGACTCTTTTATCAATCTGGGGGTGGTAAAGAATTCAAATAAAATGGACATTGCAGAAATTGACAGTATTTTTAGTCAATTGCGTACTCTTTTCGATTCTGGCAACATTACAAAATCTGCCATTGTCGCTATTTTAAAAGTTTACCTTCCCAACTTTGAGCATATTGAAACAGGAAAAGGGCTGGACTCTAAGATGTAGAGAAGAAATGACTGCACGACTGTAGTCGTGCAGTCGTGTAGTCATCGATTAATTGTCAAACTCAAAACAATAACAATGTACAAACTTTTCCTCAAACGCATAATTGACTTTACTCTGGCTTTTATTGCCTTAGTAATTCTTTCACCAGTATTAATACCGGTTTGTATAGGATTGCTTTTGACTGGAGAACATTATGTTTTCTATTTTCAGCGAAGAGTTGGGTATAAAAACCGGATATTCGGTATATGGAAATTTGCTACTATGCTGAAAAACAGCCCAAACATGGCAGGAGGCTTACATACTTTAAGAAAGGATCCACGTTTAATGCCTCTGGGGGGGATTCTCAGAAAAACAAAGATTAATGAACTTCCTCAAGTTGTTAATATAATCCTTGGAGAAATGAGCATTGTCGGGCCAAGACCGCTTGTTGATAAAAATTTTGAACTTTACCCGGATCATGTGAAAGCTTCAATAAATAATGTGAAGCCAGGATTGACAGGAATAGGATCAATCGTATTCAGGGATGAGGAAAAATTACTTTCAGAAACAACTTTGGCACCTTATGAATTTTACAAAATTCACATTGCACCCTATAAAGGGGCGTTGGAGTTATGGTATCAAACACACCTTTCGTTTTATACCGATTTTATGATTATCTTATTAACCGCCTGGGCCATTGTAGCTCCACATAGTAATTTGGTTTACAAGATATTTAAAGATTTGCCAGAGAAGACAATTGGATTATGACAAATAACGAAAGGGTTTTACATATAGTAAAACCCTTTCTTGTCAAAGCATATATTTAAAAGCATCTTTGATATGTTTGATTATTCTTTACTTCTGACTTCATATCAAAATGATGTAAATATACTGACAATAAATATTTTTTATAATTACCTGTTCATAAGCATTTACAAATTTCCATAATTATTTTGTAATATTGTAAGCTTATTATGAATCTAAGTTTTGTTTTATGATTAATAGAGAAGAAAAAGAAAAATTGTTGAATCAAAAGTCAGTGGTGATCTGGATGACAGGTTTATCCGGATCGGGAAAAACAACTTTAGCTGAAAGTATAGAGAAAGAATTGTTCAGCAAGGGATATTTTGTGCAATTATTAGATGGCGACAATGTTAGATCTGGTGTAAACAAAAATCTTGGATTCTCGGAACAAGACAGGGAGGAAAATATCAGGCGTATTGCTGAAATATCCGTACTTTTTATTAACTCAGGTGTTATCTGCCTTAACTGTTTTATTAGTCCGACACAAAAGATCAGACAAATGGCAAGAGATATAATAGGAAGTGAAAATTTCATTGAGATATTCCTGAACGCCACATTGGAAATTTGCGAAAAAAGAGATGTAAAAGGGTTCTACAAAAAAGCACGCGAGGGATATATTAGTAACTTTACCGGCATTGAATCCCCTTATGAAATTCCTGTTAATCCCGATTTAGACATTAACACCGAAACTCTTTCTATTGAAGAAGCAACGGAAAAATGTATGGCTGTAATACTTCAACGGGTTAAACACTTTTAGATTGAAAAATAATATATTCAATATCGGTTGACTAAAAATAAGTACGTACTTATGACAAAAAAAGTATTCGTATCTGGATGTTACGACATGCTTCATTCGGGACACATTGCATTTTTTGAAGAGGCCGCATCTTTTGGCGACTTGTTTGTCGGCCTGGGATCAGACCAAACGATTAATCAGCTGAAAGGTCGTAAAACAATAAATACCGATCGTGAGCGTTTGTACATGGTAAAAGCTCTTCGCGTAGTGAAAGATGCCTGGATTAACAGCGGTTCAGGATTGATGGATTTCGTAAAAGAGATTAAAGAATTACAACCCGATATCTTCTTTGTAAATGACGATGGTTTTACACCCGACAAACAAGAACTTTGCAACCAGCTTGGGATAGTTTTGGAAGTTAGCAAGAGAATTCCACATAAGGGACTACCAACCCGCTCAACTACCGCGTTACGCAAAGAATGTCGTATTCCATTTCGGCTCGATCTTGCGGGAGGATGGCTTGATCAGCCTTACGTGTCGAAATATTTTCCCGGAGCAGTTATTACTATCTCGGTTGAACCGGAATATGAATTCAATGACCGATCAGGAATGTCGAGTAGTACAAGAAGACAAGCTATAGAGCTATGGCAGACAGATATACCAGAAGGAGACAAGGAAAAACTTGCCAAAACACTTTTCTGCGTCGAAAATCCTCCGGGAACAACATATATCAGTGGTTCACAAGATTCAATAGGTATAGTTTATCCCGGAGTTAACAAACTTAATTATCCAAAGGAAAACTATTGGCCGGACCAAATCATCTCAATTACCGAGGAAAAAACACTTAACTGGATCGAACAGCATCTGTGGCTTATCAACCTATCACCTCGTGAGAGTAGCTATAATGTGTTGTCCGATACTAATATAACCAAAGAAGGAGCGCAGCATCTTGCCGAGGCATCAGAAGGAGTTTGGAAAGCTATTCTTGATATGGATTTGAAAGAATTTGGAAACTGTTTCAAAAAATCTTTTGAGGCTCAAATTGCCATGTTCCCCCACATGGTAAACCCTCATATTCTTGAGCAGATCGCTTATTATGCGCCAGCCTCAACGGGTTGGAAGATATCAGGGGCAGGCGGTGGCGGGTATCTTGTTTTGGTTTCTGATCGTCCGATAAAAAACGGTATTCAGCTTAAAATCAGAAGATGATTCGACACATGTTTACCATTATCTTTTCAATACGACTCTGGCTACGAATGACGTTTACTTTGATTTATCTAAGCATTGTTGCAGATCTATCACTGCTGCCGTCAAACGATTTGCCTGAACTTCCTCTTTTCCCTGGTGCAGATAAAATAATTCATTCCTGCATGTATCTTGGTCTTACATGGTTAACTTGTTGGTCCTTCCAAGCGGAATCTAAACGCAATCAATATTATTATATTTTTCTTTTTTCTGTCAGTTGGGGAGCAATTATGGAACTCTTACAACTATTTATGCATCAGGGACGTTCATTTGAGCTTCTCGATATTTTCAGCAATCTTGTTGGGACATTCGCAGGATTGTTATTTTATATATTTATGGCACGGTATAAAGAAAAACCAGAGATCAAAAGGGCAGATAACAATTTACATTAAATTATTTTCATAACTAATTGAATATGAAAGGTATAATACTTGCAGGAGGGTCCGGTACACGATTGTACCCGATCACTAAAGGTGTATCAAAACAGTTATTGCCTGTTTACGATAAGCCGATGGTTTACTACCCTTTGTCAACATTGATGTTGTCGGGAATCAGAGATATTCTTTTAATCTCAACACCTGAGGATATTATAATGTACGAGCGACTGTTAGGGAATGGTAATGACTGGGGCATCAATATCACTTACAAAATACAACCATCACCCGATGGACTGGCACAAGCCTTTATACTTGGTGAGAATTTTATTGGATCAGACGATGTCTGTCTGGTTTTAGGTGATAATATCTTTTACGGCTATGGCTTTTCGGGAATGTTAAACGAATCAGTTAACCTTGTCAGAAATGAGCAAAAGGCAGTTATTTTCGGTTATATCGTTTCAGACCCCGAGCGGTATGGTGTTGCAGAGATGGATACCGAAGGAAATGTACTATCATTAGAAGAAAAACCTGTTGCTCCAAAATCGAATTATGCAGTTGTCGGACTTTACTTCTACCCCAATTCGGTAATCGAAATTGCAAAAAAAATAAAACCGTCACCCCGTGGTGAATTGGAAATAACTACAGTAAATCAGGAATATATGTTCCAAAAAAAGTTGAAACTATCAACTATGGGGCGTGGTTTTGCCTGGCTTGATACTGGAACTCATACTTCGTTGATCCAAGCTTCTAACTTTATCGAAACAATTGAGACCCGCCAGGGATTAAAAGTCGCTTGTCCGGAAGAGATTGCCTATCATAACGGATGGATTACTAAGAATCGATTGATTTCTCTGGCACAACCTATGATTAAAAATCAATACGGACAATACCTAATCAGGTTAGCCGCCGAATAATACTAAACTATAAGAACTAAAAAATGAAAGTTATTGCTACACAAATTCCGGAAGTATTGATTTTTGAGCCTGAAGTGTTCGGCGACCACCGAGGTTATTTCTTTGAATCCTTCCGCCAGGATGTTTTTGAGAAATACGTTGGTAAAATTCAATTTGTGCAGGATAATCAATCAAAATCGGGCTTTGGAGTTTTGCGCGGCCTTCATTTTCAGAGACCTCCATTCACCCAGGCTAAACTTGTGCAGTGCTTGCAAGGTGAAGTTCTTGATATTGCTGTTGATATCAGAATAGGATCACCTACTTATGGTAAACATGTACCCGTACAACTTTCAGAGTCTAACCATCGCCAGCTATACATACCACGAGGATTTGCTCATGGATTTGCCGTTTTGAGCGAAACAGCAGTCTTCTCGTATAAATGTGACAATTATTATAATTCAATTGCCGAAGGTGGTCTTGCCTGGAATGATTCACAAGTTAATATAAACTGGATTCTTGAATACAATGACATTAAACTTTCGGAAAAAGACAAAAAGCAACCATCATTAATGCAAATCACACATTTCGATTATAAAAATTTCCGATAGAAGTTGTATTATAAAACGGAATTATTACTTTTACGGCAGAAAAGTTATTCGTTAGAAACAAAGATTAAAAATTTAATATTATAGTCATGAAAATTTTTATTAAGCATTTGATTGTGTCATGCTTATTAGTTTCAGCTCTTGCAGGTTGTAAAAAAAGCAGTAGTCCGGTTCCTGTTCCTGTAGTTATTCCTGATACTACCAAACCGACTATTACGATTACAAAACCCACAGTAGGACAGGCATTTGCACCGGGAAGCACAATTCCGTTTCAGGCTACTTTCAGCGATAACGAAAAACTCGGAACTTACGATATCGCAATCAGTAAAGTTGTCACAGGAGGTTTAATCTTAAAAGTTGTTCCTACATCACTGGCTTATAGTTATACGAAATCGTCAACAAGCTTTAATTCCGGTGTTAAACAGCAGGAAATCATTCTTACAGATATTACACCTATACCTGTAAATACAGCAACCAATATTGTTACACCTGGGAAGTACAATTTGAAAGTAACTTGTGTTGATGGCTCGAATAACTCTACTTCTACTACTATCGAAATCAATATTAACTAACATTTTAACACTTTTAAGTTTCTTAAGATACACAAGTGCAAATATTAGCGATATTTTTAAATAACCGGTTAAAACAGCCGGTTATTTTTTTGATTAATAGTGACTTGAAAGAATTCGACATTCCGAAAATGAAAATAAGCACCTTTTTGATTATTTATAATATAAGCTAACTAAGTATTATTTTACTTTTCATTTCGTCCCATTTTGAAAATTTTCATGTAAGTTTGTAACCTTCAAATAAATCCTCTTTATGACTGGTAAAGAACATCCATTTCAAAAATACATCAAAATATTCTACGGCATATTTGTCTTTGGTATTCTGATGATAATCATCCTATTTGCCTTTATTGCCAATGGTAAACTTGGCTTTATGCCATCTCTGACTGAGCTTGAGAATATTGAATCATCATTAGCCTCTGA
>CAILKW010000405.1 GCA_903834845.1 uncultured Bacteroidia bacterium
GGAAAAGCTTATTCACAATAATAAATGAAGTTCGTATTGGTAAGGCCTGCCAATTATTAGCTGAATCAGATATGAATGTTCTACAAATTTGTTTCGCCTGCGGATTCAATAATATTTCCGGGTTTAACAAAAGTTTTAAAAAATATAAAGGAACAAGTCCTTTGAAATACCGGAAACGTCTTTGATTTTTATTTTTCCTTATTTCATAAAATATATCACCTTTTTAAAAACAAAATATGGTGAATCGTATATACTAACCTGGTTTAAGCCTGTTAATTAAGGTGTTGCGATGGAAAAGCCATACCAGCCTGTGTTGATTGAATATTTCACCAATAACAATTCCAACCAGATTTTACGGAGCAATGAAGATCATGACTGCATCGGATGGACTCAAATCCACCATTTTGCAGAATGAAGGATTTATGATTACTGATAGCGCAACTTTCGACTCAAATATATGGTCTGACCCCGAAGAGTGTGATTTTGATATTTTTTATCGGTTTGTCCCTCTTCTAAGAAATCTGCAATTGTTCCGATCGAAAACTACATTGCAATGATTAAAGCCGTCCGGATAAAATTTCATTCAGGTTTTCCCTCTAATATAATCTTGATAATGTCCGGAATTTCTGATTCTTCAGGCACTTCCATATTTGTTACGTAATAACTTTCAAGCACAAAAACACCCAATTCGTTGCACTTTTGTATTCCGGTATCAATAAGCTTTCCAATAGCAACATCCATTGGCATTAGTATTGTCAGCCCAACATAATTGTCAGAATAGTGAAATGTTTCTATAATTGAATTAAAGTCCTGGCATACAATCGTAAACTCATCTCTTATTATGTCCTTATGGAGAATATTAAAAGATTGTTCCATCAAAGGAAGAACAAAAAAATAGTATCGAAGTCTTTCACCAACACCTCCCATACCAGTGATAATTAATCCATTACTTTCATCACCAAGTGAATTTTCAAGAAACATTCTGCATTCCCTTAATGCCAGGCGTGTCCATTGAAGTAGTTCTTCGTCTGGATTTTTGCTGTATTGCTCAATTTGTCTGAACGCTGACACAGTTCCCAGATGGGCCAATATGGATAATGCCCTTTTCTTTCCATCAATTCGTATGTGTTTATTAGTTAACATACTACCTAATTTAAACGTCTCCTGTTCTGTCAATTCACCATAACCGAAGGAGTGGGACTGCTCCATATACTCCATTTGTGTTTGAAAATCCTGGCCATCAGCCATAATATCAAAATTGTCGGACATATTTGCTAAAATACTTTGTATTTCCTTTTCCTTGTCTTTCATATTGCTTTGTTTTCAATTTAGTATCTATTCCAAAAATTATCATAATCTAAATACATCAAATACAGTCTTGCCTTCTGCCTGAAATCAGGGATATCTTTTCCCAATAACTGGAAAATCGAATCAACATGAAAAGTCGTGAAGAATTCGATTCATATTTTGTCGGTACCGCAAATTTTGTCAAACATATTCAATGTGGTTTTATGACACAATTCAAAAACACTTTTTGAAATTTAAAACAGATTCACCTACGGAATAATCACCTCTTACTCCATACTCCGGGTTATTAAGCGCAATCAGCTTTATCTTTTCGGAATTAACGATAATATCAACAGCCGATTTAAGATTCCTATCACCGCCTGCTGGATTGGTGATTAAACGTGAATTGTTTTCTCATTATAAATTTCATAAAAAACAAGAATAAAATAAGATTGAAATGATAACTAATTGTTTACTTTTAAACGCGCATTTCAGAAATCGTAAAAGTAAAAAAAATAATATGAAGATTATTACAATATGTTTCGTTTTGATTGTTTTTATTGTATTTTCGAGCTGTCGACAGCGAATAACGAGTGGTAGGTCAATTATTGACATTGAAACGGCTTTTCGAAACAGTCAGTTATTGCTTGCTACCAAATATGCTGATTCAGTTTTGAATAGCGGTTGTAAAGATTCAATGGCGATAGTTAAACTAAAATCTTTAGTTGACATGGCTACTCGCATCAGAGCCGATTTTAATTTGTCGGAGAATGAAATTGAACCCCGTCTGAAAAAAGAATTTGGGGAGTATTCGCAAAATGAAAGAACTATCTGGGAAAAGAACAATTGGCTGGAATATAAAATTATTGATGGCGAGAAGCGTTATTTCAATCGTGCCGTTTCAAATCTGAAGTTAATCCTTTCAAACCGACAATCGAAACTAAAGGATTCTTCAGGATCAATTCCCGATCAGTTTTCCTTGTTTCGAATGGAACATATCCGAAAAGTAATTGAGTCTGGTAAATTTGACGGAAAGCCTGTTTTGCCTGTTAAAATGATGATTATATATCGGCTGACGGTTGATGCTGATGCCGTTCCTGATGGAGAAATTGTAAGATGTTGGCTACCATGGCCACGCGAAGTGCATGATCGTCAAAGAGATGTAACTCTTGTAAAAACTATTCCATCCAATTATTTTATTGCTCCAGATTCAGTTGAGCAACGTTCGGTTTACATTGAGCAGCCTGCCGAAAAAGGAAAACCCGTTATTTTTGAGCTTTATTTTTCGTATCAATCTATGGCTCAGTATTTTGACCTAAATAAACTAAGGATAGCCGCCTACGACACTACTTCGGAAATCTATAAAAAAAATACTGCTGAACAACAACCTCAAATTGTTTTTACAAACGAAATCAAAAAATTGTCTGACAGTATAGTAGAAGGAATAAAAAATCCTTTAGAAAAAGTTCGGAAACTTTATTATTGGATTAATGATAACGTAATATGGACTGGTGCTCTGGAATATTCAATAATGCCTGATATCCCAGGATATGTACTGTCAAATAGGAGGGGGGATTGTGGCATGCAAACGCTACTTTTTATGACTATGGCAAGGTATCAGGGGATTCCTGTCAAATGGCAAAGCGGATGGATGATGCATCCCAATCATGTAAACCTTCACGACTGGTGTGAGGTTTTTTACCAAGGTGTGGGCTGGGTTCCGCTCGATATGTCGTTTAATCTTCAGAATTCTACTGATTTACGCGAAAAGGAATTTTATATCACTGGAATAGATGCTTATCGTTTAATTGTAAATGATGTAATAAGTAGTAAGTTTGTTCCTGAAAAGAAGTTTTATAGGAGCGAACCTTATGATTTTCAACGAGGTGAAGTTGAATGGCGCGGAGGTAACCTCTATTTTAATCAATGGGATTATCAAATGAAGGTAGATATTAAAGAACCATAAATAACATAAAGTACTAATATCAATTGACAATATGGAAATTTTCCTTTTTTATGCCATTCTTATAGTTCTGATTACCAATTTTGTTTTTGAGCGATGGCTTGATTATCTGAATACTACAAATTGGTCTTCCATACTTCCTCCAGAACTTAAAGGGGTTTACAGTGAAGAGAAGTACCAAAAATCGTTCGAATACGAAAAAGCAACTTTTGGGTTTACTCTTGTAACTGAATCATTGGGTTTTGTTAACTTCTTGTTGATCTTCGCTTTTGGAGGTTTCGGATGGCTTGATGGAATTATCAGATCTGAAATAAGTAATCCAATTCACGTAACCATATTTTTCTTTGCAATTATAGGTCTTATTTCCGAAATTGTGTCCATGCCTTTTAAGTGGTACGATACATTTGTTATTGAGGCGAAGTTCGGGTTTAATAAGACAACCAATCGCGTTTTTATTATAGATCAGATTAAGGGGTTGATAATCGGCGCAATAATTGGTGGAATAATTCTTTATCTCATTGTGTGGATTTACCTTATTTCAGGTAATTTGTTTTCGTTGTACGCCCTTGCAGTGATTGCATTCTTTTCTGTTTTTTTTTCAATGTTCTATTCCAGCATTATCGTACCTCTTTTTAATAAGCAAACTCTTCTGGCCGAAGGTGATCTCAAAACTGCAATACAGGAGTTCAGCAATAAAGCCGGTTTTTTACTTGATAACATTTACGTGATTGATGGATCAAAACGGTCAACTAAAGCAAATGCTTACTTTACAGGATTGGGGAGTAAAAAAAGGATCGTACTTTACGATACACTAATCAGTGAATTGGAAACACCTGAGATTGTGGCTGTTTTGGCTCATGAAATTGGTCATTATAAGAAACATCACCTTTACTCAGGGCTATTCTTTTCTTTACTGAGTACAGGGCTGATGCTTTATGTGTTCTCGTTGGTGAGTGATTATCCTGCATTTGCGAAAGTACTGGGATCTGATGTACCTGGATTTCATTTATCAATTATTTCATTCGGGATTCTGTATTCGCCGCTTTCCCTTGTTTTTGGTCTGGGACTTAATTATCTTTCAAAAAGGAACGAATATCAGGCCGATCGGTTCGCTTCTGAAAATCACAAAGAAGATCACCTTGCTGCTGCTCTAAAGAAATTGTCAATTAATAACTTAAGTAATTTGACACCCCATCCCGCTTATGTATTCTTTCATTATTCGCACCCTACATTGTTACAAAGATTAAAAAATCTCTCAGAAACTAAATAATTGTAGCTCTCATGTTTGTCAAAGTTCCAAAATAAATATACGTTCGCAGTTTGTTTTATGACAGCATTTTAAAACTGCTGTTTTAATAAAATTATTATTCATGAAGATACATTTTTTATTCGTAAAGCTGACAATTGCTTTTCTTTATTTTGGAACCATAAGCGTTCATGGTCAATCAATTGACGAGGGTTTAAAAACCATTAATGAGGCTTCTCTCAAGGCACAATTGAATTTTTTGGCATCCGATTGGATGGAGGGACGAGAGTCGGAGACAAGAGGGGCCTATATGGCTGGCGATTATATTGCATCAATGTTTCAGGTTTTTGGTATTGAGCCTTTTGGCGATATGGAATATAATTTTCCGTTGTCAGGCAAAAAAGGAGTCAGACCTGAAGCTAAACCTTCTTATTTTCAGAAATTTAACATTGTTAAGTATAAAATGGCTGAAAAACAGTCTCTTAGTATTATTCGTGACGTAAACGGGGCTCGTTTGATTAGAAATTTTGAATATGGGATTGACTATAGTCTTTATGGAATTGAGACAGATACCGAAATTGATGCTCCGGTTGTTTTTGTTGGGTATGGCATCAGAAACGATTCCTTAAAGTACAACGATTTCGCCAAAGTCAATGTCAAAGGTAAAATTATTTTAAGGCTTGATGGTTATCCCGGTTTTCGTGATACAACTTGTGCGTCTTACAAAAAGCTTAAATTTTCAAATCTATGGAGTGACAAAGAGAAATGGGCTATTGACGCAGGAGCAGTAGGAATAATCAGTCTCTCGACTTATCCAAATAAAGATTTTGGAAATGTGAGTAATTTTCCATTCAGATACGAAAGTGGTGAAATTGAAGCCGATTATCCACCCGAAAAATTTTATGATGAAAGAGCAGTTTTAGTAATTGATTCATTACAAAAATCAATACCTATGATTCGAATATCTGCTCGTTTACAAAATGAATTATCGTCACTTGTTAATGTCGATATACTTAGTTTTGAACAAGATGCAAAAGAAAACCTGAAATCGGTTTCAAAGGAAATCAGTGGTTTAAAAATAGGACTTAAATCGGGAATCGAAAGTAAACTAATGACTGTTAGAAATGTTTTGGGAATGATTGAAGGGGTGAATAAAAATGAGTTTATCGTTGTAGGTGCTCACTACGACCATCTTGGAAAATACAGTGGGTATATTTTTAATGGTGCCGATGACAACGGTTCTGGTACAGTTGGAGTTATGTCAATTGCCAGAGCTATGAAGGCAACAGGCAAAAAACCGGAAAAAACAATCATTTTTGCCGCATGGACAGCCGAAGAGAAAGGTTTACTTGGTTCTGAATATTTTGTAAAAAATTTTCCGGGGTTATATCGGATCGCGATGGATCTAAATTTAGATATGATTGGACGTATTTCGGCGAAAGATACTGTTGGGAACAAATGTGGATTGGAATTCACAAAAGCCTACAGCGGTTTTCAGGAATTATCTCAAAACAATGTTAAGGATTACGGATTAGATCTTGATGTAAAATATTCAGGATCCGAAAGACCATCGGGGGGAAGTGATTTTTCTCCTTTTGCCGAAAAAGATGTACCGGTAATCAGTTTGATGGCAGCAATGCATCCTGATTACCATCGTCCTTCAGATGAAGTGTCGAAAATAGAATGGAAAAAGATGGAATATATTATCAAACTTGGTTTTCTAAATATCAATGAATTAGCCAATTCAGATTTTAAAAAATATAAAATTCCATCAAACATTCAAAAGCCTTAATTGCGACAAGAATGATTAACTCTCGCAACTATGGCAATATTAAGAAAGATTTGTATTTTTACCCACGATAAAAAACAATTAAGAAATGAAACTTTTAGAGGGAAAAACAGCAATTGTTACTGGAGCATCTCGCGGAATCGGTAAAGCAATTGCAATTAAATTTGCAGAAGAAGGGTGCAATGTAGCCTTTACCGATCTGTTTTACGATGAAACGGCTCAGGCGACTGAAGCAGAGCTTCAGTCGAAAGGTGTAAAAGCTAAGGCTTATGCTTCGGATGCTTCAAAATTCGATGATACTCAAAATGTAGTTGCTCAGATTATTGCAGATTTTGGATCGATTGATATTCTGGTCAATAATGCAGGAATTACAAAAGATTCTCTATTGATGCGAATGACTGAAATGCAGTGGGATGCAGTAATTACTGTCAATCTGAAATCAGTATTCAATTTTACAAAAGCTGTTCAGGGAGGCATGCTTAAACAGAAAAGTGGCTCGATTGTAAATCTGAGTTCAGTTGTAGGGGTAAGCGGAAATGCAGGACAGGCAAACTATTCAGCGTCAAAAGCAGGTATTATCGGATTCACGAAATCCATTGCCAGGGAGCTTGGTTCAAGGGGAATTCGTTCAAATGCTATTGCACCTGGATTCATTATTACTGAAATGACTGCCAAAATTCCTGAAGATGCTCGTAAACAATGGGAGGCTACAATTCCGATGAAAAGAGGAGGATTACCAGAGGAAGTGGCAAAAGTGGCACTGTTCCTTGCTTCTGATCTTGCATCTTATGTTTCGGGCCAGGTTATTAATGTATGTGGTGCGATGAATACTTAGGGCCAGACAATTTTTAATAAAATGTTGAAAGAGCACAAAAAAAATGGACTGTCTAAAAAAGTGACAGTCCAATTTTTTTTTTGTTATAGTTCAAAATTTGAGTAGTCATACTCAACACGTTACCGCATAATCATAAAAATTTAAATCCCAAAGAAACTGTGAAAGTTTTGCCTTTGAAAGAATTCATTGTTACGCTTTTTAATTCTGATAGCCCCAATTCGTAACGCATATCTAATGTGAACATCAAAACATCAACTCCTGCTCCTAATTGCCAATCCCATCCCATTTTTCCAGAAGTAAAACTCTCTTTAGCCTGATTAGCCAAATTTTTCAAGCTCCCATCAGTAACAAACAAAGCAGCAGGTCCTGTAAAAGCACGAAGAGAAGCGATTTTAAGATCTAAAACTTTGAAACCCAATAAAAGAGGTATCTGAATAGTTTTAAATTTTACATCGTTATTCGAAATTACAGCACCTGTCAGGTCGTTTTTAAGAATATAGGTTGCAGTTTTTGAAGAATAAAGCAATTCAGGCTGAAGGTATATCTTACTTCCTCCGATTCTTGCAAAGACACCAAAATTTGCGCCTGCTCCACTTGTAAATCCTGATTTAATAGCACTCGCGCTAAGATTAAATTTAGTAGTGTTGTAACTTGCTTTTACGCCCAAGTCAAAAGTCTGTCCAATAGTTACCATCACCAATGCCATTAAGGCAAATGTCAAAACTGATTTCTTCATGATTTTAATTTTTAGTTTGAATTGAAATTTCAATTTACGATTGTCAATAGCAAAGTAAAGGAATTTCAATTAAAAAAACAATAGACATTGCAATAACCCATTTTTTTTATTTATTCATTTTCACGTTTCGGCTGCTATTATTGTATCCAAAGCAATAATCTGTGGAATGATTAACATTTCGTTGTTGTTTTCTATGGTAAAATCAGCCAAACTAATTTTTTGAATGTCCGGCATCTGATTTCTAATTCTCTGCATTACTTTCTCCTCCGAAGTGTGATCACGTCTGATTACCCTTTCAATTCTGGCTTTTTCGTCTGCCAGAATTAAAATATTCTGGTCGAAATCAGAGGCAGACCCGCTTTCAAGAATAATGGCAGCCTCGTATAAAACATAAGGTTCATTAAGATGATTTTCAACCCATTTAAGAAAACTTTTTCTGACAGCCGGATGAATAATTGTCCTGACATCTTCCATTGCCTTTGAATTATTAAAAATTGTGGAGGCAAGTTTTTCTCTGTTAAGTTTTCCATCTGGAAAATATATTGAGCTGCCAAAAAGATCAATAAGCCGTTCTTTTATTTCCAAATCGTTGTTTTGCAGATACCTGGCTTCGTCATCAGCATGAAAAACGGCTACACCGAGCAATTTAAAGATTTCGCAAACTGTAGTTTTCCCGCTACCTATTCCACCCGTAATACCGATTTTCTTCATCGAATCTATTCCTTTCGTTCAACAATGTATTCGACTTCTTTTGGAAAATGATCAACCGATAGAACTATTCCTGGAATCTTTTCCAGGGTAACCGGTAACTTTGATAAAACGGCTGAGTGGTGTGTATAATCAACAACTGCTTTGAAACTACTGTTGTTCAATTTATTATACTGGCTTAATCCAACCCTGCATAATACTTTAACTTTGGCAGGAAAAGTTTTAATTATTAATGAATCGGGTTGATTAATAATCATAATCGGAATCTCAAATTTTGCCTCTGTAAATTGTTCAACAGCAATTTGCACCTTTACCTCGTCGAATTCGGATTTCAGTCCTGGCAAAAGTACCAGCTCGACCTCGCGCTCAACGTTATTTGACAAATTTTTGAGTTCGACAGGCAAAGTTTTTACATTAGTTAGAGTATCCAAAATATCTTCGGGTCCGCGAACTAAAATTGACTCAGGTATAGTTACAGGGGGCTTCTGAAATATGAACTCCTTAGCGAATGTAACATCAACAACAGGGTGAACTTTTATCAATTTATCAATTACATTGCTAACCTTGAATAAAATTGAATCGGGTCTTATAATGATAATCTCTATTTCGCTACTTATCTGTTTTGCAATTTCTTCTTTGTGTCCGTTGGTTGATATTGAATATTTCGAAAAAAACCTTCCTTCTAAATAATTGTTTGTTAGTTCGTTAACATCAAGTAGTACTGGCGAAAACGCGAGTCTTAGTTTGTGTCGCAGAAGTGTATAACCAAAAGCATCGACTGTGAGTTCCAGCTTTTCAGGCAATTTTCCGGTTAATTCTTTGTCTTTAGGAAGATTAATATACCTAACCGGCACAGTAATGTGGTCAGTATAGTGTTTTTCAAGTGCATTGAGAAACCATAGGAATGAAGCTAATGTAAGACACACAAAAAAAACAAATGCTTTTCCCTTGCGAATTGCATTAATTTCATTTATAATATACCCAAAGACTTTCTGAACCATCGAAAAATATTTTTGATTAAACAAAAAGGCCGGTTACCCAGCCTTTCAGAATTTGTTCTGAGAAATTTTATTTCTGAATCGGCGCGTCTGACATATCTTTCAGGACAACGCTTTTATCAACTTTAAGTTTTACGTTTTGAGCAACCTCAAGAATGATAATGTTATCTTTAATCTCATCTATTTTGCCATAAATTCCGCCTGTTGTTACGATTTTATCCCCTCTTTGAAGGGCAGATCTGAATTTTGTCATCTCTTTTTGGCGTTTCATTTGCGGACGAATCATGAAAAAGTAAAACACAACGATCATCAGACCCATCATCAAAAGCATACTATATGGTGAAGAACCACCAGCAGGAGTCTGAGCAATAATAAATAAAATAGAACTCATTTTTGTTTATTTAAAAGGTTATTAAACTGTTTATTTTCTATATATGCACCAATTTGCAATTCTTGTCGTTCTCCCGCCGAGGTTTCGATAGTTAAATACTTAATGAGGTTGCCCCACTCATTGGCAGTATCAAACACCACTTCAACTAATGATGATTCGCCAGGTAAAATTGTATTATTACTATATTGAACACTAATACATCCACATGATTTTTCTGCTTCAACTATATGAAAGGGAGACCCTCCGGCGTTTCGAAATTTAAACGAAAATGAGACGATTTCCCCGACTTTAAGCGTGCCAAAATTATGAATTTTTTTGTCAAATACAATCTTACCAGACTCCTTTTTGTCAAAAGACTTTTTGTCTTTATTCATATTGTTTTCACGGTTTTTTTGATTTGCACATGAAAGTGCGAGTACAAAAAAACTGATAATTATCAATGATTTACAAATAAAAGTATTCATCCTTCTAATAATCCCCTACCTGTTTTAACAATTTTACCCTGATCTTTGAAATCTTTAGTGATTCTATCGAGAACTCCGTTAATGAAGGTGCTACTCTTATGCGTACTGTAATATTTGGCAAGCTCTATGTATTCGTTCAAAGTAACCTTAATGGGAATAGCTGGAAATTCAATAAGCTCTGTAAGAGCTAATTGCATTATCAACACATCCATGATGGCAACCCGGTCAACGTCCCAGTTTCTGGTATAAGTTTCAATTATCTTCCTGTATTCAGGATCGTTGATAAGTGCTTTTCTAAATAATATGGTAGTAAAGGCTTGATCTTCTTCGTCTTTATAAAGCGACATCATGTATTCGTTATTGTCGTTTTCACTTTTGAATTTTTTAATGGTTTTGATAACCATTGAAATTGTAAAGTCGAGATCGTCATTCCAATAAATACTTTGTTCTTCAAGTTCGTTAAGTATCAATTCATTGTTAATCAATATATTGACAAAGAAATCCTCGCAAAAACGGCGATCATTCTGAAAGTCATCAACTGCTGAAGTAATATAGGCATTATAAATATCCGATTCAATCATTGTGGTATAAATACCACGAATGAGATTGGGATAATTAGACCAATTGAGCTTATTGAGTTTAAGATAATCGTTCAGACTTTTGTCTTGATTTAATCTGGTAATGAGACGATTATTTATAAACCTCACATTGGGATTAAGGTCATCATCAGTTGGAAAATTCTTCATTTTTCGTGATTCAATTCTTTCATTGGCGAAATCGCTTATTTCGCCAAGAATGGCAAAAAGAAGATGATATAAATCATAAGTTTTTCTGATACTGAAATGCAACTCAGATTCAGATTGAGTGATTGTTTTTTCTGGGGATGATACGTGAGCGTATAATATTTGCAGTACCTTGGTGCGGATAATCCTTCGACTAATCATGATTTAAACAGAACTGGTTTCTATAAAAGTTCAGGGGACAAAGGTACAACTAATATCTGTATTATTCACTCATTTTGTCTGGAAGACGACAGTTCCGTGTCATTATCGTCTTCTTCCGGTATAATGTCCTCAAGATCTTCACCGTCTTCTTCACTATGTTCAGTCGGAATTGATTTGCGGTAGAGCAAAGCCAGTACCAATCCTGAGATTCCTCCCCATAAATGTGATTCCCAAGAGATTTCAGGCTGTATTGGAAAAATTCCCCAAAAAAGTCCTCCATAGAGAAAGATGACAACCATCGAAATAGTTAAAAGTCTGATATTAAAGCTTAAAACTCCGCTTAGAAACAAGAAGGCTGCAAGACCATAAATAATTCCGCTTGCTCCGATATGTAATGCCTCTCGTCCGCCAAGCCATACGAAAACACCTGAAAACAAATAGATTAAAGCAAAAATAGTATAAGGAGTTTTCCTGTAAAAAAAGAACAGCGAAAAAATAAGAATTATCAGTGGTACAGTGTTAGCAATTAGATGTTTGAAATTAGCATGGATTAATGGGGAAAAGATGATTCCTCGTAATCCTGATGTCTCAAGCGGAAGTATTCCCCAGATTGAAAAGTCAAGCTGAAATTCAAACTCAAAAAGTTTAACCAGCCACAATATTGCTATAAAAGAGACTGATACGAATAATGAATGTCTGACAATGCGTTTTTCTAAATTGTATTGCTCATCGGAATAACTCCCCGGATAATATCGTGAAAGTAGTGGCATGAAATCCCGAATTTATTTACTATTCATTTAAAAAATATCGAAGCAATTGGACGAAGTTCTGAATATCCTCCTCAGTAGTATCAAAAGAGGTCATCCATCTGACTTCATTTAGGTTTTCGTTCCAGATATAAAAGAAATATTCGTTTTGTAGCCTGGATATCAAATCTTTAGGTATAATTGCAAATACTCCGTTTGCCTCCACCGGTTGAGTTATCTTAACTCCCTTCAATTTCAGTACTTCTGTTTCAAGTATTTTTGCCATTCGGTTTGAATGGGTGGCGTTAATTTCCCAAATTTTATCGCGCAGGTATGGTACAAATTGGGCACCGACAAAACGCATTTTTGAATACAGCTGCGCCGCTTGTTTACGGTAGTATTTGCTGTGTAATGCCAATACCGGATTGAAAAATATGACAGCTTCGCCAATCATCATGCCGTTTTTTGTCCCTCCAAATGAAAGAATGTCAACTCCGGCATCTTTCGTGAAGGCTCTGAACGGAAGCCCGAGCGAGACAGCCGCATTAGAGATTCTTGCACCATCAACATGAAGGAACATACCAAAAGAGTGAGCCAGATCAGACAAAGCGCGGATTTCATTAACACTATAAACGGTTCCCAATTCAGTTGCCTGAGTTATACTGATTAATCCCGGTTGTGAATGATGCTCAAACCCAAATCCATGCAGATGTTTTTTAATTTCATCAGGGGTAATTTTTCCGTTTTGGGTTGCAATTGGGATTAATTTGCTTCCAGTAAATTTTTCCGGTGCTCCACATTCATCCATGTAAATATGAGCCGTTTCAGCGCAAATCACGGCATGATATGAGTGTATGGCAGATTTGATACCCAAAATATTTGCTCCGGTACCTGTCAGCACAAAATATACTTCGATATCGTCACCAAACTCTTTTTTAAACAGACCGACTGCTTCATTTGTCCATTTGTCATCGCCATATCCTATTGAATGACCTACACTTGCAGACTCAATAGCTCTCAAAACCTCAGGGTGAATTCCTGAATTATTGTCACTGGCAAAACCTCTTTGTTGCATAGTTTGTTGAATTATATAAACGTGGCTTTAAACGAATAAAAATTTTCGGTAAAAATATATTTTGTTTTCGGCTTTTTCGTATTTTACATGCCTTTAAATGCGCATTGTATTTCGTTTAAGTTTTTTGCTTTTAACAGACAATTATTAACTAATTTTTTTGAAATGATTAAAAAGGATAAGGCAGTTGTGAATATTTTCTGGATGCGACGTGATTTACGATTGGATGATAACACGGCTCTGTATCATGCTTTGAAAACACGCGAAAATGTATTACCGTTATTCATTTTTAATCCGGATATCCTCGAACGCTTAGAAGTACGCCCAGATTTCAGAGTAAATTTTATATACAAAACATTGATAGATATTAAAGAAACTCTTGAAAAGATTGGGTCAAGCATTTACATAGCGCATGGAAGGCCACATGATGTTTTTAAAAAAATTGCAGAAGAGTTCCATGTTTGCAGCGTTTATACCAATCGTGATTATGAACCATATTCGGTTTTCCGTGATTTACATGTCGAAAGGCTCTTGAAAATCAATAAAATTGAGTATTATTCTTATAAGGATCATGTCATTTTCGAGAAAGATGAATTGGTTAAAGACGATTCAAAACCTTATACTGTTTTTACTCCCTATAAAAATAAGTTTCTCGAAAAATTTAACAAAGAGATGGTTCGGCCTTTAAATACCACACAATATTTCCATAATTTCATAAGGATAAGGCCTCTACCTATGATGACTATTGAAATGCTTGGATTCGAGATAGTTAACGTTGCTTTTCCATCAAAGTCTTTGGCTAAGACTTTATTGGAAGGATATGCGGCTGACAGAGATTTTCCTGCAAGGAACGGTACATCAAAGCTAAGCGTTCATCTTAGGTTCGGTACAATCAGCATTCGCAAGGTAACTGCACTTGCATTTTTACATTCTGAAGTTTTTCTTTCGGAGCTTATTTGGCGCAATTTTTATAGTCAGATTCTTTGGTATTTCCCTCACGTAGCAACCAGAGCCTTTAAACCGATTTATGATAACATTCGCTGGGAAAACAATATTGATCATTTTAACGCATGGTGTCAAGGAAAAACTGGTTATCCGATGGTTGATGCAGGAATGCGTGAACTTAATAAAACCGGTTTTATGCACAATCGTTTGAGAATGGTGACAGCCAGTTTCCTCTGTAAACATTTGTTGATTGACTGGCGATGGGGCGAAGCCTATTTTGCAGGTAAACTGAACGATTACGATTTGGCATCTAATAATGGAGGATGGCAATGGGCAGCAGGTTCCGGTTGTGATGCAGCACCCTATTTTAGGATTTTTAATCCCTTATTACAGGCGAAAAAATTTGATCCGGATAATGAATATATTAAAAAGTGGATTCCCGAATTTGGAACGGAAAACTATCCATTACCTATTATTGAGCATCGTTTTGCACGTGAAAGGGCACTGAAAAGGTACTCTCAGGCGATGAATTTTGAAGAAGATTAGTTACCCACAAAAAAAAGCGAACCTAAGTTGGTTCGCCTTCAATCTCTTTTTGAACAACTTCCTTCTGCTTTTTATCTGGAAGTCTTGATGCTTTTTTCAATGCCTGAGACAGTAAAAACTCAATTTGCCCATTCATGCTGCGAAACTCATCAGTAGCCCATCGCTCCAAAGCGTTGGATACTTCGGGGTCTATTCGCAGAACAAATGATTTCTTATTTGCCATCGTATTTTTTAATAAATTGACCCTGCATTAATAACGGGTCGTGCAGATTCATCGGCGCATAAAACAACAAGCAGATTACTTACCATTGATGCTTTCTTTTCATCATCGAGTTCAATAATTTGCTGATCTTTAAGCTGATCCAAGGCAAGTTTAACCATTCCAACAGCGCCTTCAACAATCTTCTGTCTTGCGGCAACAATTGCCGTAGCTTGTTGACGCCTTAGCATGGCACCTGCAATTTCAGGCGCATAAGAAAGGTTGGAAATTCGTGCTTCAATAACTTCTATACCAACAAGCAAAAGTCGCTCACTGATTTCGGATGCCAGAGAGCTGTTTATCTCATCAATTCCCGAACGTAAGCAGATGATTTCGACCCCTTCCTCTTCAATGTTATCATAAGGATAGGTATGGGCAATTTTGCGCAGTGCCGATTCAGTCTGAATCTTAATGAATTTCTGGTACGATTCCTCTGATTTTGTTTTTTTCATACCTGTTTTAGGATCAACCTCTTCAATAGCTTCAATATCGAATACTGCTTTATAGGTATCAATTACTTTCCATACTACAATCGCACTGATTAATATTGGGTTACCCTGCTGATCGTTTACCTTGATTACATCGGACTCGAGGTTTCGGACACGTAACGAAACTTTCTTTTTAATGTAAAACGGGTTAAGCCAGAAAAAACCGTTTTGTTTCACAGTTCCCTGATATTTACCGAAGAATACCAGTACACTCGTTTGGTTGGGCTGTATAATAAACAAGCCTGTCAACCAGAAAATCCCGACAACTGACAAAAAAATCAATACAGGAACAAACCAGACTTCGGGATGAAAAATCAAACCCAGAGGGGCGAACAACAATACCAACGCGATAAACAAATGTAAGAATCCATTAGTCTCTAATTTAATTTCCTTTTCCATAGTATCAGATATAAATTTAATATCGCAATGATATCACTTTAATTTCATATTAACAATGATATTTGTTGGTTTTTTGTGATTTTGTCAAATAAAATTAATTGGATTTGAAACGATAATTTTTACTGTAAATATATTGTTCTTAAAATCTAAATTGGCTACCTACGATATAGTTAAGTTGGCTTAATTTTCAATTACTATATTTTTGTTTTTTCAAATTCAAGTAATTATTACTTTGTTCCAAACATAAGTAGTTAATATTTAATTATCTTTGTAGGGTTCGAAAATAGAATTTTATCTTTGGTAATCAGATATTTAAAAATTAAACGGCATGATTATTCGTATTTTATTTCCTTTTCTATTTTGTTGTATCTCAATAGAATCGGTTATGTCACAGGGCATTCACGGACGGATTACTGATTCTAAAGGTGAGGCGATAGCTTTTGCCAATATTTACATTCCGCAATTGTCAACCGGAACAGCTTCAAATATTGATGGCCTTTACGAACTCAAACTTCCTGAAGGCAAATGGCAGATTTTGTTTCAGTATATCGGCTACCAAACGCAGTCGCGGGAAATCACTATTGGGAAAACATTTCAGGAAATTAATATTCAACTGATTACGCGTAATTATCAGATTTCTGAAATCAAGGTTCTCGCTTCGGGTGAAGATCCTGCCTATTACATTATGCGGCGTGTTATTGCCTTAGCTCCGTATTATCAGAAACAGGTTTCGAAATATTCGTGCAAGGTTTATCTGAAAGGTTCGGGCAAAGTCGAAAAGATTCCTTCTGTGGGAAAGGCTTTTATGGACAAAAAGGAAATTAAGCAACTTCAGGAACCTTTTGTAATGGAGTCGGTGAACAAAATTGATTTTGAATTACCTGATCAATTGAAACAAGAAGTTTTGGCTATGCACTCATCCGGAAAAGATAACAATACATCTCCAATGGGAATGATTACTAATAACTTATACGATACCGAAAAATACGGGATTGTTTCTCCTATCGGAAAAAACGCACTAAAAGTCTATCACTTTAAACTTGATGGTGTTTTTGAAGACAGGGGACGAACTATCAACAAAATTTTGGTGACTCCGAAAACCAACGGGAAGGATGTTTTTTCGGGATATATTTACATTGCTGACTTATTTTGGAATATTCATTCAGCCGACCTTACTCTGCATGTCCCAATGGCAGATGTGAATATGCATCATCTTTATGCAGAGGTGAATAAAGATACATGGATGCCGGTA
>CAILKW010000406.1 GCA_903834845.1 uncultured Bacteroidia bacterium
CCATGTTTGACTGACCCGAACAAACCCAAACTTCACCAATGAGAATATTTTGCAGGACTAATTGCTCTTCTTCCGTAATTTTTATGTCATAAGGTCCACCTGCTTTGGGTGTAATGAGAGAAATCAACCAATTTCCATCTTTATCCGATTTGGTGATACACTTATGATTATCCCAGGATGTAACGATTGAGATCTTTTTAAGTGGGGAGGCTGTGCCCCAAAATTTCACGGAGGATTGCTGCTGCAATACCATATTACTGCCGATGATTGAAGGAAGTTTTAGCCTGGAATAAACACCAAAGTTGACCAGCAGTAATAAAAAAAGCAAAACCCAGAATTTAAAATTTATTCTCATGATATTCAGCAGACTCAGCACTTTCATTTCTTGTTCATTGGTTGGTGAATGGCGACATCTCGAAGCGTGGCGGATTTTCAACTACTCGCGGATCCTGGGCGCGGATAAGTTCCCTCATCATCCTTTGCAACAATTTCTTTTTCACAGGTGCAAATTCGATTTTTCCGGCGAGGTTATTAATCATATCCGGATCCTTTTTTACATCATACAGTTCCTCTGCCGGACGCTTACCAAAAGCAAGTTCATAATACCACTGCCACTTTTGATCGAATCGGTGTTGCACCAGCCACGCTTTGGTGGGACTGGCATCCATATCTGCAAAGGTGATCCCGGTATTTTTTTCCAGTTCGCTGGATTCGGGAGTAAATGTTGGGGTTACTGCACCAGGTGAGCCCATAGGCCAGCGGTCAGGTTCGAAGTTTCGGATGTAGACATAATCAGGTGTATGCAACGAGCGCATCGGATAAGGGAGATTTCCTTCGCGCGCTGCAGCAAAATGGCGTTCCCTCCCGGTGATGACCCAATCGCGTGTTGAATCAACAATACCGCTTTTTTCGGACATCAGGATAGGCATAAGAGAACGGCCATAAAGGTTATCAGGTGGCTTCACCCCACCGATATCCATGAATGTTGGTGCCAGATCGGGTAACCTCACGAAATCATTTACAATTCGTCCGCCCTTTCCCCATGGGACACGGATAATGAGCGGTATGCTTACTCCCATATCGTAGAGGTTACATTTGCCTGAGGTTACGCCAGGCATGCCGTGGTCGCCGCTCAGTACGACGAACGTATTGTCGCCCTCACCGGTTTTTGCCAGACATTCGAGCAGGATGCCAATGTATGCATCAACAGCCTGACACTCTCCAAGATAGTCGGCCACATCCTCACGTATTTCAGGAACATCAGGGAGGAATTGGGGAAGTTTTCCTATTAGTGATTCGGGTTCAATGCCCCAAAGTTTTTTGCCACTCCCTTTAATCCAGGATCGGTGTGTTGTTGTAGGGCCAAAGTAATAATGCCACGGCTGATCTTTTTTACGTTGAGCAAGAAAATCGTTGAAATTGTCCCGGACCTGACTGAGGATTTTTTCCCGGGCCTCTGCAATAGTTATTCCTTTCCCGCAAAGGGCGGTAACCTCTTCCGAAAAATTGTTTGGGGCCTGTCCTGCTTTTTCAAAAGCATATTTCTGTCCCCCAAACGGGGCGTCCGCAGGCGTTCCAGGGCTCCAAACCTTATAGCTTTTCCCAATGCTGTAACCAGCATCTTTAAGCATCAGCGGGTAAACAGGGATGGACTCATCCCAAACAGCGCCAATTAAGATGGCGCCTCTGTTGCAGTTGAAAAAGTAACGGCCCGAGAACAACGAACTACGACAGGGGGTACAGCTTGGCGCATTGACAAATGCATTACGGAAAAGAACTCCCTCTTTCGCCACCCGATCGACATTGGGGGTCTTTACTACATCATTAATTGTGGGCCTCCCGTCAAGTCCTTTGTAACAACCCGCATAGCGGCCCCAATCGTCGGCAAAGACGAAAAGGATGTTGGGTTTTGTTGCACTTTTTACTGCTGCATTCAGTGGAATTCCAAGAAGACAAAGTGAGGGGAAAATGAAACAGTTTATTTTCATTTAATATTCAATTTGTTGATAATTAGATTATTAGATTTGTCTCACGACACACATCGAGAATCGGTCTTAAATATTTTCATTTCTTTATTTTTTGCTATTATATGGCTCTATCTTAATATGGTCGCTATATTCGACCTTAAACAAATTATCGTTCTTTCTGTTTGCTGGATAGTCTGTAGTTCTTTCCACTTTATTGTTTTTCCATTCCAATCCGTCAACACCATATAAATTCAGAAGTAAAACATCGTCAAAGATTAGAAAGGTGTTATTATATATCCGGATATTTTTATTGTACCTGCTCAACTCTTTATCCTCTCGGATTCCCGCAGCCACATCAATAACTGATTTTCCCCAAACGCCGAAAAGGCAGTTCTCAAACACATTATTACGTATGGTGCAATCACTTACACCGCCCTGTTCGAACCAATAACTGGCATCGCCTTCAAATAGCAAAGCTGCTCCGGGAGTATGAAAATAATTATTTTCAACAACGGTTTTACCCCTGCAATTTAGCAACATACCGCGTGCCCTGTTATTCCGGATTGTATTATTATGAATAGAGATCTCGGGGAAATCCCTTAGCTCACTAATAGCGTCTCCTATAATTATATCGGAAGGCAACACGTTTGAAAAGACAACTCTTGTAAAATCCTTATTTAAACGCTCCACATCCACCACCCTGGATTCACCCTTAGTAATCAGACTACGACCTTTTACAAATTCAACGATTGTTCCCTTCTTTAGAAAATCAAAACCAAGTTGCTGTTGATGCTTAAGTTGAACAATTACTTCATTCGAAGCAATTAGTTTGGTTATCTGAACGTATATGCCGTGAATGTTTGTAGCATCATCTTTTTGGTTCTCAAATAGATTATTGCTTAATTCAATTTTTCCGGTGCAATTAACAAAATGGGTGGCATCGGCTGTGCAACTTACGATACGTCCGGCAGAAGGGGTTACTTTACAACTATCAATCAGAATGTTGTGGGTGCGCTGTCCCAATATTCCCATTCCCCCGGAATGATATATTGTTATATTGGAAAATCTGATGTCTTTAGAGTCGGTAAGTACAAATCCCGGGTAATTGCGGTTAGCCGCTCCAAATGTCATTATATTACCAACTTTGCCTTTTAATCCATTTAAGAAAATGCGAACCTTACGCTCCCCGAGGCTTTGTACCACCAACGGATTACCATCGAGGTAAAAGTCTCTGGCCATAAATGCAGTTTCCCTTTTTTCAACATCAAATTCCAGCAAGCTACCGTATGGATAAGTCATTGGTCTGTTTACAGTTGTTTTTTGTTCTTCAGAAACAGCACCATCAGTAAACAATAACAATCCGTTTTTTAGTTTATATGGAAAATTCGCCGGGATTTCTACGTCTATTCCGTCAGTATTGTTAGCCAGAATGATTGCTTCGCTATGAAACGGCCTGGCGCAATCCATGGTAAAGTCTTTAAACGTAATATTGGCTGCGTTTTCGAGTACAAACGGATTCACAAAACCATGAAAGATAAAGGAAGATCCGTTCCCATTAATGGTCAAATTTTCAAATCCGATCAAAGGAAATATCACCCTCTTTAAACCCTCATCATTGTTACTGACAAAGCAATATTTATCAATACCAAAATCGGGATAAAAATGGTATTCCCCTTTGGGAAAAACAAGCTCTGCATTCATTGATTCTTTACATGATTTCAGCGCCTTGATCAATCCGGGAGTACAATCTGCGACGCCCGGGAAGAGTCCAAAATCCTGTACATTTATTTTTTGGGGCTGTGATCCAAAAGCTGAAAACAGAAATGCAAAACAGATTGAGAGGAATATAACTTTATACATCATTTAATTGTTTTTTAAAATGTTAAATCAGGAACCTTTAGTTAATTTGTTGAATTACTGTTGTTTCACTGAATTATCTTTCAATATCAGATTTTCGCTGTTTTTTGTCCATATTGCCCCTGAATCATTTATCTTCAAAATTCGGCCATGATTTCGTACAATATCTTTGCTGATTGTAATTTTATTCCCTACAACTGATCCACCATCAAGTGAAGTGAATATCATGGCAGGAGAAGTACTGTTTTCAATAATATTATTTCTAACAATAATATTTTGAAAGCCACCGGCAGGCGCCACCTCTTTTTTGGCATTAATAGCAACTATTGAAATGGGTGCAGCTTGTTCAATGCCATAGGAGGAATTTGCGAACATACAATCTTTTATGGTGTTATTTTCAATCAATACATTTCTTGAAAAACCTGCCTCCATCCAATATAATTCAGGAGCAAGTATAATTCCACTCAATTCACAACCTATAATTTCGTTTCCTGAAATAACACCGTCAGAGGATTTAACCAGAACACCACGTGCTCGGGTATATCCCATTTTATTGTTTTTTACTACGAAACCAGAACCTCCCATATCCAGAGAACTAACGACACCACCAGTACTAATAGCAACTTTACGATCTAAAGTTAATCGTGTAATACTTGGTTCTATGCGGTTTTCGCGTGTTGATTTAAACATTTCAGTAAGTCTGGCAAGATCGTCTTTCGAATATTCAGCTGCTGATTCAATTTTGACAAGTTTTGCATCTCCGATAACTTTTCCTTCAAAATCAACAAATCTTAGCATATTACCTACCTTCATTTTAATCCTCTGGAAATTAGTTGCGAGATCAATTATCTCACCTTTTCCAGTTATTACTTTGTAAAAGCTTGTGTTTATTGCTATGCAATCATCACCGTGGTACATGAAAATACAATTTGTAACTATCGGTCCAACAGTTGCGCCTTTACTATGAAAAGCATCTGCATTAATTGATCTAAGTCTTGGATATGCAACCTTGGGATCATTCAATTTCTTGGTAACCTGACATCTGTTGTACGAATTCCTTTCGCATTGATCCTCAAAAAAGCCAAAACAGTTTCCTGAATAAATGATTACATCTTCGAATTGAATATTTTTCGATTTTGAAGTTATAATTGTGTGAGGTCTGGTACCTCTGGATGGTAATGTCATAACTACAAAATCGCCCAATACTTCATTTGCATTGGGATTTTTGTTTTTCTTCTCAAAACGGAATCTTCTATCTCCAATTTTTTTGACGTTACTGAAAACTCCCGGGAAATAAGTATAAAGGTTTTTCTTTAGATTGTCAGTCTTCGAATCAAAAATCTGAACCCTGTCAGGCATTGATTTACCCAGACTGCCTAATGGATATCCACCCATAATCTCAATTTCCCACCACATACGATCTAAAGTATCAATGGCTACAATTTTCCCCTGTGTGAAGGGAAGTGTATCACAATCAATGCTAAAACCGGAAATTCTCAGATTTTCACAATTTGAAATCTGTATAGCCTGAGATGGAATTCTGGTAATGATTTCAGAACCATTCGCATTTATTTCAACATCTTTAAGGCTATCAAGGGTCAGAGGTTTTCCATCCTTCATATCCATGTAGTAAACTCCTTTGGGGATGTTGATTTTCTTTTTGCCTTCTGCAAGGGCTTTATTTATAATAGTTGCAAAATCCTTAGTTGCAACTGCACTCTTGTTTATACATTCTGAAAACAAAAATGGCAGAATCAAAGCTGTAATAAGAAAATTTTTAAGTTTTTTCATTTGTTCAATATTTATTTTGTTGATAGGATATAATAACTACTTGATTGTAACTGAGCCTATAGTTGGAGATGAAGGTTTAACTGATCCGTCCTTTTCAAACTGAATTGGATCAATACATAGTTTACCCTGCGCTTTCCCTCCCGATTCACCACGATATGAATACCATCCCTTTCTGTCAGGACCAGTAAACACCGCTATATGACCACCTTTAAATACCTGCGGTTGTTTTATATACGGTCCCCAGATATTGTCGGCAACTCCAACGCCTACCCAATAACCCGATTCCAGATCCATTTCAGAACCATCCTTATTTTTATTCTGATAAGGTGAGGCTGTAAAGAGGATGTATTTACCCTTACGCTGAATCAACCATGGGCCCTCCATGTAAGTGGGACTGGTTTTTTTACCTACATCACCATTATCCCGGGCAATAACCATCTTTCGTTCGCCAATAAGTTTTATGGCGTCTTTGCCAATATTTTTCAGATCGGCCTCCTGAACATATTCATTAGTAAATGGCATAACAGAGTAAGTCTTGCCGTTTTTATCACCGAAAAGGTGTGTATCGCAGCCACCACCTATCAGCCAGTTAATATGTTCGTAAGGGCCTGTGACTTTGTTTGCTACGCCAACGAATGCGACGTAACCCATCTTTCCGTTAAGGTTGTATTCATCTTTTATCCAATTATCAGCATAAAAAACAAGATAAAACTTACCATTCATCTTACGAATTTCGGGTGCCCAAAATCGGTGCTTGTAAGGGCAATCAACTGCTAATTCTGAGGATTTTACCAACCAGTTTTCAAATTTCCAGTCCTTCAGATCTTTGGAAGAGTATAGCTTTATACCAGGCGATGAATTATAATCAATCTTGGTAGAATCCCTGCTGGTATGATGGGTGAAAGGAAAATGGGTGAATATCAGATAGTATGTATCTCCATCACGAATTATGCAGGGGTCACGCAGTTCAGTCAATGTTCTTTCTGTTTTCCCATTGAAATAGGGATATGAAAAATTAAGAGGGTTCTCGTATGTAAAAGCTTTATTAGCTGTTGTTTTATTTCCCAAATTATTGAGATCAGTGGCTCCAATTTGAGAATTATTATCAGGAGCTTTATTATAACCTGTTTGTATAATAAGGAATAAAGAAATGTACATACAAATCATAAATTTTTTGACTTTTTTCATAACGAATTCTTATAAGTTTTGATTAGATGTTTCTTTACCTTTTTAGTAAATTCCAACGATACGCATACCAAGGTCATTCAAATGCCTATCTCCTACAAATTCAGCCGACTCTTTTCCAACATCGGGAAAGGTAATTATGTGGCAAAGTGCACTGTCGTATCTTTTTTGATTTCAGATGGATTTTTACATTTTAAAAGTGAATTAGTTTAACAGATGAATTTATAGTATTCCGATGCTATTTTTCGATTTTTACATTGGAAGAATTTGTAACGACAAAAGATTCTGCATCAATATTTTGCGCTGGATAATCTGCGGATTTAAATACCTTGTTATTCCGAAAAAGAAGGTTATCAACAGAATATAGATTAAGAATCCGTGGGTCGAAAACAACGAAATTGTTGTTTTCAATCACAATGTTTCTGTTGTAACGGTTATTATCCCGAAAATCTTTCTCTACGCCAGATCCAACCTGTATAACAGCATTGCCCCATACTCCATAGTTACAATTCTTAAATATATTATTCCGTATCGTCAGATTACGAACACCAGCCTGTTCAAACCAGAACCTGCCATCGCCCTCTAATAAAATAGCCGCTCCGGGAACATGAAAAGTATTCCCTTCAATTAAAATTTCACCTCTTGACCCCAGAAGAATACCTCTCGCCCTGTTACCTCTTACAATACAATTTTTTATTGTTACATCCGGATAATCCAGAGCTGCAAGTACATCACCAATTTTAAATTCTGATGGTAATGATTCTGTGAACCCCACCATCGAATATTCCATATTAAGCCGCTTAACCGACTTTACCGTTAATTCTTTATATGTAACCAAACTTTGCTTATTAACTAATTCTAATTTTTGTCCCTTAACTATGTAATCAAATCCGAATTGTTGAGGATGAACCAGTTTAATAATGACAGTATTAGGCGACAACTGACGATCAGCTCTCACATAAATACCATGAATATTGGTGGCATCGTCTTTTTGGTTCTCGAATAAGCAGTCAATAATAGAAATAGTACCTGAACAGTTTGAAAAGTGTGTGGCATCAGCAGTAATACTCACAACCCTTTCGCTGTTAGGTGAAGGTGTGACCTGAACTTTTTCAATCAGGATATCTTTGCTCCTTTGTGCAATCACTCCCATTCCTCCACAATGAAAAATATTAACTTTATTCAACTTTATTCCCTTAGAATCAGTTATTGTGATAGCGGGACATAATCGGTGTCCGGCACCAAAAACCATAACATTTCCAAGTTTGGCCTTAATACCTTTCAAGAATACCCGAACCTCGCTTTTTCGTAATTCCTCCACCCGAATATTTGGGCTGCAATAATAGTCCCGTGCCAAAAATGCGGTTTCTCTTTTTACGGGATCAAACTCCAGCAGACTGCCAAAAGGATACTGGGTCATATTTTCATCAATAAATATTAATCGCTCATTATCTATACGATAAGGATACTGACCAGAAAAGGAAACATCAATTTCGTTCTCCCTGATACCTATTACTTTTCCCTCGCTATGGAATGTCCTTTTAAAATCAATTGAAAAGTTTTTTAGCGAAATGTCTGATGAGTTATCAATAATAAAAGGACAAATAAATCCATTAAAAATAAATTCAGATCCTTGCCCATCAATCTCAAAGTTATTGAAATCAATTATTGGAAACGCGATCCGCTTTAGGCCTCCGTCATTATTGCTTATGGAATAATATTTTTCAAATGCCAGTTCAGGCGAAAAATTATATCGGCCTTTCGGAAAAACCAGTTTTTTAGCTTTTGTTTTTTTACAATAATCAAGAGCTTCGATAACAAAAAGTGTGGCATCGCTTCCATCATTGCATCGGACACCAAATTTTGATACATCAACTGTGGAATTATTCAGAAAGTTGGATTCCTGCTCCAATACATTGTAGCCTGACTGAATTGGAAATTCTGATTTCTCTTTAGGTTCAATGAAAAAGGATGTGAAGCAAAACACTGAAACAAGGATTGGAAATAAAAATTGAAATATAACCATTAATATTTTCGTTTATAATGTTATAATTTTATTCTATTATTAGTAAAGCCGTTGGCCACTTATAAATTTGATGACATATTAATCTCCTTTTAAAAGGATTGAACCCCTGTTTGGTCAAAGAAGATCCATCGCAAGCTTTTTCAGGAAATAATAGCCTATCCCGAAAATTCGCAACTAATATGAATTCTATTTCCCTTTTTTAAAATCGTCAATATAAATGGGTTTCACCGCATTATCAATCGCTAAAACTGAGAACTTTAAATTTTTATCAACTTTAACATCCGATTTTTTCATGTGCTCAATCTCGATAATTCTTGTTGAATAATCTTTAGCAATACGATTAGATGAGATAGTTACGTCGCGACATCCGTCAAGAAGAAAAGAGGATTTTTGCCAGGTATATGGTTCGTAGGTATGTGTTTTTATTAATTCGTTATTCATAAATGTCAATCCACGAACCGACCTTGCGTGAACTAATGGTATATCAAAGGTTTTGAAAGTATTATTCTCAATTTTTATATTTCTGTGGTATGGCTCCGTATTGACATTATCAGGTCTATGCGAAGGTGTTATTGAAATAATTGCTTCTCCCCACTCACCTCTTTTCCCAGTCGAACAACCCGATGTCAGACAATCCTCAAAAACATTGTTACGGATGGTAAGGTCTGTATGTGCCCCTGATTCAAACCAATAATCTGTATCTCCTTCAATTAAAATTGCCGTTCCGGCAGTGTGGAAATAATTATTTTCAATAATAACTTTCTCCGGAGTGGTAACCAGAATACCTCTTGCCCGATGTTTCTTAAGTATCTCGCAATTTCGTATTTCAACCCTTGGATTCCATGTTTTGTTTTCGATGAAATCTCCGACTTCTAAGGTTTTAGGTATTGGTTGTGTGAATGTTATTTTTCGTCCCGAACTTCTACCAGTAACCGAAGCAATTGGTTCTGAGGATTTTATAATACGTATTTCACCTCTTTGTGATGTTTTTTTATTTATAAACCATATTTCGTCACCTGCGCTGCCTCCTGATGAATTTCTTCCTCCAGTAGTTAATGAATACTCATCACTTATTGAAGCTATTAGTGAATTTGAGCCCCTGACATTGATAAAGTCATCGCCCTGACCGGTATGCCTGCAATTAATTATTTTTATCAATCCTTTGCAATTGGTGAAATGAGAAGCGTCTGCGACAATGCTGAATACTCTGCCTTTCTTTTCATTAACAGTCATATTAACATTATCCATGGTGATATTTTCGCATCTATACCCGTAAACGCCATGGCTTAATGCATGATAGATTACAATATCTTTCAAATTAGTATTTTTACATTCTAAAATTTGTATTCCGGAGGTTATATAGGTTCCGGCATATATTTCCTGATAAGTCCCCGGTTCTGGCTTTATATCCGGTTTCCCATAAAAACGGACTAAACCTGAGCTAATTTCTTCGGCTTTACCTGCATACATAGCTTTGTTGACTCCATCGTGGGTTTTATAAAGAATCTCCTTTTTATCCTTATCATATAATGTGAAGTATCCTGTAGGTTTGGCTTTCCAACCTTCTCCTATTAAGTAAAATTGGTTGTTTTCAATGACATATACTTCAGGATCAATTTTCATTTCGATGTATTCATCAGTCGAATTAACATATTGGCCCTGCGAAATAAAGGGATGATCCCAGTCAACACTGAAATTACGAATTATGATATTTTCACAACCTACAATATTTGCGATTTGCATTTTACCGTGAAAAATAAATTCTGATCCGGCTCCGTCTATAGTAAGATGCTTTATATTTTCTATTTGGATACCGACAGTTGGCTGATTTGAAGTAAAATCGGGCCAAAAATCATATCGGCCACTGGGGAAAACTAAAACTGAAGAATCTTTTGTGGCACAAGTTTTCAAGGCATTTCTCAGAGCCATGATTACATTTTTGCCATCATTGGGATTTGCTCCAAAATCGGTGATAGAAATACGCTCCTGAGCAAAAATTGTAAGTACATTTAAAGTAAGTACAAAAAACGATACAAATGCTTTAATAATCATATTTTCAATTTTTAATGAAATATCATTTTGACATGGATCGACTGCCGGATACCCGGGATCGATCCATGATAAACATTCTACATTATAAAATTTAATTAAAGAACTGTAATTAAAGCAGTTTTAATTGATTTGTATTCCTGTCCTGTTACACCCAAAGCGTCTAATGTTATGGTGTATGTTCCGGATGTAGCGTAGGTATGAGAAGGAGATTTAACTGTTGAAACAGGAGTTCCATCTCCAAAGTTCCACGAATATCCTACCGTCATCAAAGAAGTGCTGTTGAAATTCCAGGTTTTTACATTAGTTGAGGAAGCCACAGATGTAAAAGAAGCTGTAGGTTTCATCATATCAGTACCTAACAATAGAACAGTTGTAGCAAGTCCTTTACTGATTTCTCTCGCAGTACTTGATATTGTTACGCCAATCGCGAAATTCTTTGCAGGGAAATTGGTTATCAGAAAATCAAGATTAATACTGAAGTTGAAAATTGCAGTTTCTTCACCGTCTTTCATTTCTACAGTATTTACCGTAGAATATGATGTTGAAGGTAAAAGAACTGTACCAACTGGCAATTTAGGCGATAAAGTAGTTAATAGTTTAGTTATAGTGTCGGTATTTACAGCAATATTCACGGTAAATGCACCTACATTATCAATTCCTGACCTGTAAACACCCAATGGTACGATAAATTTTCTGGCTCCCATATCAACGATGTACCTATAGGTATTACCTGGAGTAGTATTGCCTACAGGTAAGGCAACTGTGTTAACAGCAAAAACGCCATTATAAGAGGAAGGCATATATATTTTTTGATCTGGATATAGGGCATCGGCAATCTCTTTGTATTGGCATGAAGCTAACAATATTACGATTCCGGAATAAACAATCAGCTGTTTTAGGCTGTACATGATTTTATTTTTCATACAATTTACTTTTTTGGTGAACTTTAAATTACCATAATGGATTCTGCTTCCAACTTGTTGCGATGTACAACTCGCTCTGTGGAATAGGGTAAAAATACATTTTTGGTTGAAACACACGATTCTCAACATTGATTCTCGTATAACTAAATGAGCCATCAGTATTTTTAGTTATGCTTACCCCTTTTAAAGGAACGTTGAAATATGTATCGCCAAGCATCCACCTGCGTACATCCCAATAACGCTGGTCTTCAAAAGCGAATTCAATCTTACGTTCATGACGGATGGCATCACGCATTTGTGTCTGAGTCAAACCAATTGGAAGAGCCGGCATGTTTACTCCGCTTCTCTGACGCACTTTGTTCACATATAGTGCTATATCAGTATGGCCTGGGTTTGCTTCGTTCAATGCCTCAGCATAATTCAGAAACATTTCAGTAAAACGGAAATATACCCAAGCGTGATTGCTTGTTGTTCCGGTTAAAAGATTCAACGTATTATTTACATATTTATTTAAATAATAACCGGTCTTGGTTGCATCATTTTTAGGCTTTCCATCAAGTCCGCCAATAAATGGTTCAATAGCTCTGCCTTTAATCACGTCACCATTCTTAAGCACTGTAAATCCCAAGCGCGGATCCCTGTTTGAATAGGGATTGGCTGCATGAACCGGATTATTCCAGTCGAACGGAACGCATGTAGTAGAATTAACAATTACTTCATAATCATCAACCAGATTTTGTGAAGGGGTAGTTCCACTTGAACCATTATCATATCCTATTGGTGTACTGGCTCTTTCAAAGGCATTGTCGTTGCTGTTTCCACGACGGAAAATTATCTCAGCATTGTTGTAAGTACCGCTACCGAACAACGAACTATAGCTTGTACCAAGTGCATAACTCGTGCCTGCTAAATTAATAACTGCAAGAGCTGCATCAGCTGCTGCCTGCCATTTAGTTTTTCTGTCACCAGATACTGATATCAATTCCGGAAAGGCATAACCGCCTGACCATGAAGCTGGTAAATTGTACAAATCGCTTGCAGTGTAAAGAAGCAATCTGCTCTTCAGTGCCAACGCAGCACCTTTGGTAACCCTGCCCAAATCGCCTGCCAATGCATATTTTACCGGTAATTTTGCTGCTGCTGAATCACATTCATCCGAGATAAACTTAACACATTCTGCAAAGGTATTTCGCTTGACCGAACTATTGTTGTCGTTGATTGATCCAATAGTTGATATAATCGGAACGCCGCCATATCTTTTAAGTAACTCGAAATAGAAGAATGCTCTTAAAAACCGTGCTTCATACTTCCAGTTTTTGATTTCCGCCAATCTCGTCTGATAAACAGTTTGCGAGGCAGGGAGCGGATCATATTTGTATTGATTCAGGTTCACGCTATCGGAAGATACAAGAAATTGATTTGCCCTGCGAATGCCAGTAAAATAACCTGACCAAACATTATCCGGATTATCATAAGCATTCCAGGCACCTATATTAAACTTTTGTACATTAGCTGTTTCCAGAGTATGTTCGGATTCATCTGTGGCAGAGGCCATCATTGCCTGACCATTAATATACAAAAATCCGTTCATTAAATTTGCATATACCCCCGAATTAAGGCTCTTTATGTAATCATACGATTGAATAACTTTCTGATAATCTAGTGTTGTTATTACTTCCTGATCCAGTTTTTGACATCCACCTAGGATTGAAAGTGCAATAATGCCTGATATAAAAATATTGCTTTTCATTCTGAAATATTTTAGAAAAGTTAAAGTAAATTAGAATTGAATACGTGTCCCAATGCTGTATGTTCTAACTGCAGGATATCCAGTTAAAGTTTCAGGATCAGTAAAGTCCATATAATCAAGAGAAAACAGGTTGGTACCATTAATAAATAACCTCGCGTTACTAAGATGAATCTTCTTAACAGTTTTGTTTGGCAGGCTGAATCCTAATTCGAGACTCCGAAGTTTTATAAAACTTCCATCACGTACCCAGAACGATGAGGGTTGAAAATTATTCTGTTCGCCGGTAGTTGACAATCTTGGATATGTGGCAGTGGTTGCCGTTGCCGGAGTCCATCTTCCGAGTGCAACAGAAGATATTTTCCCATTGTTCTGAAAAGCCTGATAATATTTACCACTTAAATAAACCGAGCGATTGGTAACAGCTTGAAAGAATGCATTAAGATCAAATCCTTTATATTTTAAACCTGTTTCAAATCCGAGTGTAATTTCGGGTCTTGATGTATTTCCAACTGCGACATAATCTTTTTGATCTATTACATTATCATCATTTTGGTTTTTGTATTTTAAATCACCAGGATGTGAAACAGCGAACGTGTGTTTCGGACTGGCATCGATGTCTGCCTGATCTTTGAAAAACCCAATTGCCTCAAGATAAAATGGCTGATCAATCTGTTTTCCGGTTCCGTACAAGTAATCATAAGCCAGTACAGGTTCTGCCTTGTAAACAATCTTGTTTTTAGCATACCATACATTGGCTTCAGCAAAAAATTGCAAATCTTTTGTTTCATTGCTTGTGTAACGAACTTTAGCTTCAAAACCTTGATTATTGGCTTTTCCTATATTATAATTTGGTAGTATGAATCCTAAATACTGAGGTACAGTTTGAGCGGGTGTTGCAAGTATATCGTACCTGTCATTTTTAAAAAGGTCTATTGCAACATCAAATTGTTGGAATATGGTAGTCTCGAAACCAAAATTCAGCTTTTTCTCCTTTTCCCATGTTATATCGGGATTGGTAATTTGACTTTGAGCCAGCGAACTTTGTCCGGAATTACTGGTACCAAAAGTATAATTAGAAATATAAGTGTATGGTTGAGGGTTGTAAAAAAAGCGTGAGTTTCCTGAAGCAATCTGATCGTTTCCGGTCAATCCATACGATAACCTGAATTTCATATAATTGAATACTTTACTTTCTTTTAAAAAATCCTCTTTTGATGCTATCCAGCCCAGTGATACGGAAGGGAAAAATCCCCACCTGTTATCTTTTGCGAAATTTTCAGATCCATTGTAAGCAAAAGAGAGTTCTGCAATGTATTTTTCGCGGTTTGCATAAATAAAACGGCTACTCAAACCTGTGTATCTATAGGGTAAAAAAGCACCGCCAAGTCCTGCACCAGTCAATGAAGCCGACTGGTTTGCCAATGAATAAGACTCATTATCAAAAAGCAACATTGCATTTAACTTATGGATTTCAAAAGTTCGTTCATAATTTAAATGGACTTGATAAACTGTATTTCTCCATTGGGATATCATATTTTCGCCGGATGTAAGTGATGTCAGCTGTCCAATAGTGGTGTAAACGGTATTTCCCGTAGCATTTTTAGATAAGGAGTACCGTGGGTAAGTTCTGGTCTTGTCGGAATTACCGGAATAAAAGCTGTTAAAAGAGACAAGTCCTGATACACTTAAACCTTGAGTGATAATATCCAACTTTTCTGTCAATTTTAACGATGTCTGAATGGCAGTGTTTGTATTGGCATAAAAACCATTATTCAAAACATCGCCAAGAGGATTTGAATATGTGGAGCTCCCACCGAATGTGTTATTAGGATTATAAACCGGGAATGAATTTGGTGGGACTGATGCCATCAAATCGAATAATCCTGAAGTTGTTCTACTGGCGGGATTTGATCTGTTCTCAATCGATCCTCCTAAAATAAGGGTTGCCGAAAGATTTTTGGATAAGTTAATATCAACGTTTGTACGGAAATTGAAGCGTGAATACTTCTGATCAATGCTATTAACAGACAAATCGCCTGTCTTTTTATATAATCCGTTATTAGTCAATACGTTTAATAATACGAAATATCTGACTCCTGAATTGCCACCACTAAAATTAAGGTTGTAATTCGATGTTGGAGACGATTTTCTTAATATTTCGTTATACCAATTCACATCAGGATGAAATATCGGATCGTTCCCTGTACGATATGCCTCCAAATCCAAATCGGTGTACCGTGGCGTTAGACTGTTATTGACCAATGCTTCATTATATAGCCGGGCATAATCATTGGATCCTAAAAAATCGGGTAATCGCTGAGCCTGCGAAAATCCTTGTTGTGTACTGAAACTAACTACCATTGGTCCTTCTTTTCCCTTTTTGGTCGTTACAAGCAATACTCCGTTTGCTCCACGGCTTCCATATAAAGTCAATGCAGAGGCATCCTTAAGTATTGATACAGACTCTATTTCTTCGGGAACCAATTGTTCAAAATAACTTTCAACACCATCCACAATGACTAAGATTGACCTACCTGATCCATAAGTATTTAAACCCCTGATAAACAAAGAAGGCGAATCATTACCAGGTTCGTTACCACTTTGTATAGCCGTAAGACCCGATATTCTGCCAAAAAAAGTGTTGGCTAAGTTAGAAGAAAAAGTTTTCTGTAATTCAGTTCCGGTAGTAGAAGTTATTGCACCTGTCACCATCCAAGAGGGTAATTTGCCATAAGCAATAGGTTTGTCTTTATTAATCACTGAATCCCTGACAGCTGTCTGCGCTTTTGAAAATGCATTAAAGCATATACTGCTGATGAAGATCAATAATATACACCGGCTTATTTTACGAGTCATATTTTTCATTTTTAGTTGTTTAAAGCGAAAAATTAAAATTATTAATAACCGGGATTTTGTATAACATATCCTTTGTTAACTTCCGTTTGCATGAATGGATGTAAATACATTCTGGTTAGAAATGTACGTTGCGAGAATACATAAGGTACGTATTGGAATTCAGATGGATTGCCGGGTATTGCATAAATTTTTATTCCCCACATGTCTCCCTTCATTAATCCTTCTGTATCTGAAATGAGCCAGCGTCTTTCATCGAATATACGATGGGCATCAAACGCTAATTCAATAGCACGCTCGTTTCTGAGTTTAGTCCTGAACTGTTCTTTTGAAAGACCTGTTGGAAAATTGGGCATTCCGGAACGCACTCTAATTGTATTAACAGCATCGTATGCTGCCTGAACAGGACCTTGTGCCTCATTTAAGGCTTCAGCATAATTCAAATAAAGCTCGTTAACCTTGAAAACAGGCCAATTACAATATTGATTACTTGTATTTGTGAAGGCATCGGGAATAGGTTTTTTACACCAAGCTCCACCAAAACATCCACTTAAATCGCGGCCTGCCGGAACCGTGGTAGTCGCAATAACTCCGTAATATGCATTCCACTGCGAACCATTTACTTTTATCGCCTGAGCAAAACGTGGATCAAGCTGTGAATATTTTAGATTCAGGTCATTACCTCCCAGATCATTCCAAGTTTGCGGAGTGCCATCTGTTTTTTCATAATATTTCACAAAATTGTACGTAACAGTGTTTCCCTGCATTCCACTATAAATAGAGGCTGGGAGAAAGTATTGAAAACCCCTTGTACCTTGCGACTTTTCAGCTAAAATAATTTCAGAATTATCCATAATTTCCCAAATATACTTCCAGTTTTTAGTCACTCCCTGATTTGTAATCAGAGCGTTTCCGGAGGCGGGGGCAGCGTCAATGGCGGCCTTAGCTGCATCTGCTGCAATTTGCCACCTATTGGGATCGTACTTTCCAAAACATATAAGGTCGTTATGCCCTGTCAACTCCAGAACAGGCGTTGCAGTATTAAATTGGGGACTTGCTGCAAACAACAAAGCTTTTGATTTTAATGCATGAGCTGCTGCCTTTGTTGCACGGCCCCTTTGAATTGCAGGATATATAGCAGGTAGTGAAGCAATTGCATCGTTACAATCCTTTAATATAAAATCCAGGGTTACCTGTAGTGTACTCCGAGGGGTAAGTAGGTCATCGGTAAGTTGAAAACTATGATCCACGATTGGTACTCCCCCATAATGCTTAAACATTTCAAAATAATTCATAGCACGGAGAAACTTGGCTTCGGCCTTAATCTGTGTTTTGTAAGCTTCATCAACTGGTGCCTTATCCATTCTTTCCAAAAGAATATTAAAGATGCGTATGCCCTTCCAACGAGCTAACCATCTCATATCTGCTTGATTTGTCGAACTCATACCGCCCGTATTCCATGTGCGGTGAACCCAAAACCAGGGAGCAACGGTTTCAGTCTCTTCACATGCTCCGGAAATCGGAGAGTCAGATTTATCTCTTTCGTCCCAGATTGCCATATCGGTATGCATACCCCAGTAATAAGCACTTGCAACGTAGGTTTCAATTTGGGTTTTATTTGAAAAAATAGTATCCTGTGTAACATCAATGCCCGGGGCCTTCTCCAAAAAGGTCCCAAACATCTTCTCACATGAAGTAAACATTGCATAAATAATTATTAAACTGCAAATTATGATTAAATTTTTCATATTGTATGATTTTAAAATTTAACATTAATACCACCATTAAACGTCATTGTTAACGGGTAAGGTTCATTGTTTCCATCGCTATAAGTTGGAATTTCAGGATCCTCGCCAGGTAACAATTTACTCCATGTATAAATATTACTTCCATTAGCATAGAACCGAACCGAACTGATTCCTATTTGCTTTAATGCCTTTGGGCTTAGTGTGTAACCGATTTCAATGTTTTTCAAACGTACATAAGTGGCATTTTCCAACCAGAAAGAATTTGAATTATAATTATTTGTTTGTGATGATGAAGAGGATAAGTGTGGAAAATCACTTGTAATTCCCGCTTCATATTTTTGCCATGTCCAACTCCTGTCTAAAAGATAAGATAACGTACTTCCGGATTCCTGAAATCCGCGGTTAAATTTTTTGGAAGCACTGTGGGTATATTTGCCTGATCCCTGAAATAAAACGGAGAAATCAAATCTCCTGAAATCTCCTCCAAATGAAAATCCGAATGCTTGTTCCGGAAATGCAGAGTATCCTAACGGAATCTGATCAAAACTATTGATAATTCCATCGCCATTCACATCCTTATATTTGAAATCGCCGGGTTGAAGCTTGTTTGAAACATAGGAGGAAACCGGTCTGTTTACATCGTTAACCTCTTGCCAGGTATTGTAAATCCCTTCGACGAGTAATCCAAAAGTTTGTCCATATCTCTGGCCTGTCCTATATTGATAAGGATAGGTTTGTACAACTTCGTCCTGAAATTCAATTAAATTATGTGTAAGTGTAAAAACGCCCTTCAGCCAATAATTGAAATTGCCAACTTTGTTATTATAATTTATTTCACCATCAAATCCTCCGTTTTTCATCTTACCGAGGTTATAGGCCGGGAGTGTCGCTCCAAACAAATCAGGTGTAGTACCTTTATTAGCAAGGATATTATCCCTTCGTTCATCAAAGTAGTCAACGATTATCCTGAATTTATCTTTCCATAATGTAAAATCTAACCCAATATCCAGTTTTTTTGAGCGTTCCCAAGTGAGTGAAGGGTTTCCTAACGCTCCTTCATTTGACCGTGAATAAGCATTAAAAGTAGAACCAACCTCACCAAAATTGTAAGTTCCGCTGTATCCATAGGATGTCGGCCTGTATAAGAAGCGTGCTCCACCGATTCTGTCATTTCCAACTTCACCGTAAGACCCCCTTAACTTAAGATACGTAAGAACCTTGTTCTTTGGAAAAAAAGATTCCTCTGAAGCTACCCAACCTACTGAATATGCCGGAAAATATCCAAACCGTTTTCCCGAATCAAAGTTTTCTGTCCCGTTATAACCAAAATTAAATTCAGCCAAATAGCGTCCCTTAAAATCGTATGTAACCCTGCCAACAATACCCTGGTATCCGCTGGGAACCACATAAGACAATGTCGGATCAAAGAGTTTACGTTGATTATACAAGAGCATTCCACTTATAGTGTGACTTCCAAATTTTCGCAGGTAATCCAATCCAAATTGAGCATCTATCATTCGCCTTTTTTGATAGGTTTCACCACCACTAAATGGAGCCTCAGGATTTGTCGGAACCAAAATATATGTATCAGGTCCTGTTATGATCGCATTATATTGGACAGGCACTTTTGAGAAAGTTGTACTTACATAGCTGTAATTTTGATATGATATTTGCCCCTGAGTTGAGAAACCCTTGGTAATAAAGTCAAGATCATATTTTAAACGAATCGTACCATTTAATACGTTGGTATATTCCTTTATTGTTCCATTCCCATAAATCTGCATAAGTGGGTTTCCAAGGTTTAATCCAGTTACACTGCCAACAAGATTAACGAGCTTCCCTTGCCATACGCCAGGCGATAAGGTAGGAGGGTTCATGAAAACATTCGACATTATATAACCCACGTTATTGGTCACTGCTCCTGCACTACCCATCAGACCCTTCATTTCACCAATTTGGGAAGAAATATTGATTTTGGCTGTCAGGCGCTTGGTAATATTAATATCGAAATTGGAACGGAAATTATACCTGTTGTATTTATTTTCTGCCTTATAACCTGGGTCATAAGTATTTTGATTGAATAAACTACCTTGTTGAAAATACCCAAGTGAAACAAAATATTTAACTGTTTCAGTGCCACCACTGATATTTAGGTTATGTTGTTGTTGTAATGAAGATGGTTTAAATGTTAAACCAATCCAATCGGTATTAGGGAAAAATAAGGGACTATCATTGGTTTTATAATGCTGAATAGAAACATCGTTATATGCCGGAGTATAAGCACCTGTTAAATAAGAATCGTATTGAAGTGCTGTATTGAAGCCTTGTGCATATTCATAACTACCTGCATACTGTCTCATCTCAGCAAATCGCGTAAGAGCAAACTGTGAAGTATAACTAACCTGTGGTTTTCCCAATGCACCTCTTTTAGTAGTGATAAGAACAACACCATTAGCACCACGAACACCATAAACTGCCGTAGCGGAGGCATCTTTCAAAACAGAAATACTTTCAATTTCGTTAGGGTCTATACTATTATAGTTTGTTGATTCTATACCATCAACCATAACCAATGGATCTGTAATACCTGAAAAAGTTCCAACACCTCTGATTCTTAATGTTGACTGGTCCTGACCCGGCGCACCTGATGCCTGTGTTGACAATAGTCCGGATACCCTTCCAACCATCGCATTACTGATGTTCGACACAGGTGATTGTAACAGCTTAGCACTTGCAATACTGGCGATTGCACCTGTTACTGTAGCCTTCTTTTGGACTCCATAACCTATCGCTATAACCTCTTCCAATCCAATTGTCTCTTCATACAAAGTAACATTGATTGTGGTTTGGTTTCCAACGGTTATTTCCTGCGATTTCATCCCGACAAATGAAAAGACCAGAATTTTAGCGTTTGCCGGAACACTAATCTTAAATTTTCCATCTGAATCTGATACAATTCCAAGTGTGGTCCCTTTAATTACAATTGTTACACCTGGAAGGGGTTGGCCATTTCCGTCAATTACTGATCCTTGAATTGTCAACTTTTGCTGCGCTGAAGGGCTTTCGACATTAGCTCTAAATAGTAGGCTTTCTTTTAATTCGCCCTTTTTAGTTTCCTTTGGGTAGGAGTTAGCCGAAACGTACAATGTTTCAATAAAAATTAAAATAACGAGGAGCTTTACCATGAGAAAAATGGCTCCAAACTTTTTCCATTTAAGGGAAAAACGAACAATTGATTTTTTTTCCATCGAATAAATTAATTATTTAAATTTGATGTGTTGTGGCAATATTTTCTGCCAAGCTCTTTCTGTGTTTAATTTGTCATGCTTCATTAATTAGAATTTACGACAAAATTAAATTTTGTTAACCATATTCATATTCTTAGATGTAACAAAAAACATCACATTTGTAACATATCAGGTAAATTGTAAATAATTCTTTTTTTCATCCACTTTTCCCATTCTTCGTTCATTAATCTACATTCCTACCATTTCATTATTAAGCATGAAAGAACAACTTTCAAATGATTAACCAACGTGTTTTACTGAATTTGCATGTTTTGGACATTCACTGTAATCTATTTTGTGAATTACAAACGAATCTTCCAACCAACTCCAAGATTAGCTTTAAAAGTTTTGTTAGTAAATTATCCATGACTTTCATCATTGAGCTTTTTGAACAGATTTACGAAACCTAAATGATAATTTATTCTTTTATAATATCTTAACATCGTGTGCTACAATATCAACGGGGTCGTGTATAAACATAACTTTGGTACAGCATATTTTTAAACTATGCGATAACTGACAGTTAACTATGAATCAATGGAAGGGTTATTTTCTGAGATAATGGAAGTGACCTCAATGGAGCGGTAAATCCCAAAAAATGTGGTGAATTATTGAATTAAATACAAATAATTGCAATAGTATTTTCCGAAAAAGATGACCAATAACTTTTTGAGAGTATCTTACAGACTAAACAATAAGATAAGCGCATTGCTTTCCTATTGGATTAGGCACAATCCAATTTTATAGTTGCTTATCTCCTAATTGATAAAAACCAAGCGAGAAACATTAATTACTTAAAAATCAGTATGAGTTAACGCTTATTTCAATTTTACTAATCCCCGGTTCCAGTCTGATCGAATTAAAAGCCTGATTTACTTTCGTTCCATTTAGGGTTACAACAATTTCCTTTAAGTCATCAAGAATAAATTCACCGCCAACATTCGCTGGAATTTCAATAACATACTGTTGAAGACTGTCGTTTACGCGCCGGAAATCTCCTTTAACCGGCCCTTTTATTGTCGGGATTGTGATACTGCTTGTTTTAAGATTACCCAATTTTGGTTTGATTTGAATAAGTTCAAATCCAGGAGCTGCAGGTTGTATCCCCCAAACATAACGCGGTATAATATTGGCCGGTACAGCACCCCAGGCATGATTCCAATCTAAATTTGGTTTGTATTTTGGATCCCAGGCTTCTAAAGCTATCGTTGAACCAATTTTTATCATGTTCCACCAGCTCCTGTCGTTTGTGGCGCGCATCAGATTCATAGCAAATTGACTTTCACCCGCTTCATACAATCCTTCGAGTAAATATTGAGAGCCATAAACGCTGCAAGCCATACCTCGCGATTTTACAAATTCCGCAACTCTATGAATAGACTCTTTGGGAACAATTCCAAAGGCCAGAGGGAGCATATTTGAATGAAGAGATGAATTTGTTGCATCTTCACCGTCAATGTAAATTCCTTTTTCGCGGTCGAATAATATTTCATTTATGGTCTTTTTTACCTTCATTGCCATTGATTCGTAGTAATTACGATCCTGTGGCTTTTTCAATAGAGCGGCAATTTCAGCCATTATTTTCATATTCTGGTAAAAGAAACAGTTCACCACAGTATTTATTGGTAGCATTTGATGTCCATCGCGTTCGCCTTTCTGTGCAAATGTTTGATTTCCTGATGTTATTGAGCCTGCGGGCCAGTCAACAATATCCCTGAGACGTTTTGTAGTATCGGCGAAACCAAGATTTGCCATAAACCGACCGTCAATCTTCTCTTTTTGCAAACTGATTAGACCATCTTCGCGGGTCAATATATCAAGAGTCTTATATTTGAGTTGTTCATAGTATTTTTTCAGTAGTTCAGTATCTCCTGTGTAATAATAATCCTGAATCATCATCATAGAGGTGTGCAACTGCCATTCAGTGGGCCAAGTTGGATGCGTCATAAAATATTCGATGGTTTGTTTTGTCATGGCATATTCACGATCGGTAGTGTAATGTCCTAATTGATTGATGTAAGCATCAGCTTCATAAGGTATTCTTTCGCGGTCGCCATCAATGTAAAGTCCGGTAAATGAGGTTGCCTTGATGCTGTATTTACACAAATCCCAAACCTGATTTAAAATAGTATCCGAACTTGTAAACTGACTTTGGTTGTAATCGAAGTAATGAAACCATGCTTTTTGACGAACATCATCGTCTTTCAGCGGTTGCTTCACATTTTCCAATTCGCAATATCTGAAAGGCATTACAACACCAAACGAATCGGGAAGCAAAACAGCATCTCCGCTTGTATTACGTTTGTCTTTTGGAAGCGAAAGCAAATAATCCGATTTAAGGGAAGTTACCGGTAGTTTAATCTCAGCAAATCTGATTGATCCCCCTGGTTTCCGATCTATTTTCCCGTTGAGGAGCTTCTCACCAAGTCTGACAATCAGTGTATCTGGCTTAGTTGATTGATATTTAATTTCAAGAGTGCCAAAAGCATCTTTTCCAAAATCAATAAAATAACTGTTTAGAGCTATTTTTCTGAATGAAACAGGAGCAAGTATTTCAACCTGAAATGAGTTTTGTGAGGAAACTGTCCCTTTAAAGTTTCCGGTTTTAAATGTTTGGGTTGATGAATAGTCTGAAATTCTGTTATCCTGATCCCATAAGCGGAGCTTCCAAAAATAGCGTATGTTTGGTTTCAGCGGATTGCCTCCATGTTCGATATTGATTGATTTATTGCTTCTTACTTGTCGGCTGTTCCAAACATCTCCAATATTTTTATCTAATAAATCATTGTTTGAAGAAACCAAAATCTGATATGCTTTTTGAAACTTTGCCTCAATGGGTACAATCCAGCTATATTCGGGTAAACTGTCGTTAATAACCGTTTTTTGAGGATCCCGGATGTATTCCACCATTAAGCCTGAAGGAACACCGGAATAAGGATCAGCATATTTTTTCGTCAACTCGTTGCATTTATTTCGCAATGATTTTAATATGTTTTGGTAATCAACATTTTTCGACAGATTATTGATCTCTTTTGAATCATCTTTCAGGTTGTATAATTCCTCGGTTGATTTATCGTTTACATAGCGGAAATACTTCCAATGGTTTGTTCGTATGCCTTCGCTTGGAGGAATGCTGTCGAACTCCCAAAGGTGTTCAATCAGAATTGTATCTCGTTGTAAATTATTACTTTTACCCGAAATTACAGGAACAAGGCTTTTTCCGTGCCAGGAAATGGGCTGAGATACACCGGCCAGATCGGCGATTGTTGCCGGAATATCAAGATTCAATGCCATTGCATCAATATCCTGATGTTTTTTAAATCTAGGGTCGTAAACTATAAGGGGAATCCGTATCGAAAGATCGTAAAGCAACCATTTATCAGCCAATTGACGTTCTCCCAGAAAATAGCCATTGTCGCCTGACAGGATAATTACAGTATTCTTTTCTAATCCTTTATCTTTGAGTTCCTGTCTGATTTTAGCAATTTCGAGGTCAACACCGGAAATCATTCTGTAATACCCTTTCATGCTTTTCTGGTATTTTTCGGGTGTATCGAATCGCCATAACCAACGTGTTCTGTTAAAACCTTTTTTAACCGTTTCGGGTAATCTGTTAAAATACATGTCCTCCGACAAATCGGCTTTTGGTATTTCGGTATTTTGGTAAAGCTTGTCAGTTCCCTGATCCCAGAAGTACTGATCCGGTGCGGGGTCGTGTGCATGAGGAGCACTAAAGCTTAATGAAAGGCAAAATGGCTTATCAGTCGGTGCATTTTTTATAAACTGAATTGCTTTTTCGCCTGTATATCTGGTAAGATGCACTGTGTCTTTACCCAAGGTTTTGTAGAAATACCCTCTGCGGTCTTTATACTTCGTTTCACGGTCGTAATCTTCATGAACGTCAAAAAGCTGATCCTGATGATCATATTTGACACCAAATTTGCCGTAAAATCCTGTATAATATCCCGATTGTTTCAAGACTTTTGGATACGATATCTGCATATATTCCTCGAGGATTGGTCCGGTCTGAAATGTATATTTATGTGTTCTCTCCTGAAGTCCGCTCAGGATACTTGCACGACTGGCAGCACATATAGGTGTACTTGAAAAAGCATTTTTGAAAAAAACACCTTCGCGGGCCAGTTTGTCCATTTCGGGAGTTTGAATGATGGTATTTCCTGCATAACCCATTACATCCGAACGATGGTCGTCTGTTAAAATAAATATGATATTGGGTCTAACCTTAGTGGTCATCTGAGTTCCTGTGATACCTGATATTTTTGCCTGCGATGGCAATGTCAGAGTGACAAGGGGAATAAAAACACCGAGTTTTGAAAAAGTTAATTTCATATTTTAATTTATGCCTTTTTTGTACTATTTTAATTAAAATCAAATATGCTTGAATCTTTTCACAAAAGTAACCGAATTATTAGTTTTTTTTAACACAAATAATTTTGAATATCGGTTTTCAAATCATTATTTTTGTAGAACATTTATTTCATAAGTAGGTTTAGGTTTGGTTATATGTTAGTTTGGTTAGTTTAGAAAAGGATGAGCCTCCCGGTTTCATCCTTTTTGTTTTTTGGCAGTCTTTATCCTCATTTTAAAAATTAAAAGAATAGCGATAGTTAAATTGCAAATGAAGTTAACTCTTTTTTATTTAAACTTGTCTCATTCTGGTATTTACCGATAATTTAACACGGTATTCAGTGTCTTTATTATCAATAAACTTCTCAAATCTTTCGTTTATTATTTTCTTTCGCCTGTTTAACTAAATAACAGTTTTTCGTCACATCCCGGTAATTGAAAAGTAGGGAAAAATTGTTTATTATCTTGACTTGTATTTTTTTTTGTTTAAATTTGGAAACTGAATTTGGAATTTATAACGATGTTGAAATATAAATATTTATGAAAAAAATAGCATTAATTGTTCTGGCTTTGTTTTTAGTTCTTACTAATGTTAGGGCGGCATATTTCGAAAAGCTTCCTTATACCATCACACAACCTAATGGAAAAACCATCGCTTGCTTTGTTACAGGAGATGAATTTTACAATTGGATTCATGATTCTGAAGGATATACAATTATTCAGGCTCCCAATGGATATTATTATTATGCTGAAAAAATAGGTGAAACATTGCAGCCATCCAAGTATTTAGTAGATAGTATTGATCCAGGATCCGTTGGATTAGTAAAGTGGGTAAAAATTTCAAAACTGGAATATAAGCGAAAACAAATTTCAATGCTTCGCTACAAATCACCCGGTTATGGTGGACCAGCTTATGCTCCACAGTCAGGAACAATGAATAATATAGTTGTGTATATTAGGTTTTTGGATGATGCAGAATTTACGACTACAAGAGGTGATTATGATAATACTTTTAATCCTTCCACAGGTATTTCTGTTAAATCATACTTTAAGGAAGTCTCATACAATAAACTTACTATTAACAGTACTCAATATCCGGCTTGCGATTTTACTACAAATCTATCTTATCAGGATTCGCACCCACGTAATTACTTTCAACCCTATAATGAAACAACTAATCCTAATGGCTATAAAGATGGTGATGATGGAGGTGAAAGGGAATTAAGAGAACATCAACTGCTTGCTGATGCAATAACTTGGATCAATTTAAACTCACCTGTTTCTCCTTCCCTGAATATTGATGGAGATGATGATGGTAACGTTGATAATGTTTGTTTTTTAATAAAGGGAAGTTCGGGGGGCTGGGCCAATCTATTGTGGGCGCATCGTTGGTCTTTATATTCTAAAACTGTATATATCAATACGAAAAGAGTCTATGGCTATACATTTCAACCCGAAAATCAAGTTGGTGTAAGGACCCTGTGCCACGAAATGTTTCATTCATTGGGCTCTCCCGATTTGTATCACTATACCGATCAGGGAGTTATATCGCCGGTAGGATATTGGGATTTAATGGAATATGGTAGCGGGCACATGATGGCCTATATGAAATGGAAATATACTAACAATAACTGGATTAGCTCAATACCGGAAATTACTACAACGGGTAATTACAGTTTAAACCCTTTAACATCATCAACAAATAATTGTTACAAGATTGCTTCTCCCAATTCAGCAGATGAGTATTTTGTTGTGGAATACAGAAACCAATCAGGAACATTCGAATCTAATATACCGGGTTCCGGCTTGATCGTTTACCGAATAGATACAAGAGAAAACGGCAATGCCAATGGGCCGCCTGATGAAGTTTACGTTTACAGGCCAGGTGGTACTCCAACAAAAAATGGCATGCATAATGATGCTTTCTTTTCATCAACAGTTGGCCGGACAGCTATTAATGATACCACCGATCCAAATAGTTTTCTCCAGGATGGAAGTGATGGTGGATTAGATATTTCTGATGTTACCGTTGCCGGATCTACAATATCTTTTAAGGTCACGTTTTGCACACCACCGTCGAGTCAGAGTACTGATTTTGCCTCTTCTTCTTTTACAAATACGAGTATGACCGCAAGCTGGACTCGCGGAAATGGAGATGGAGTATTGGTGGTGGCACGACAAGGCAGTGCTGTTGATGCAGATCCAATTAACATTGGTGCATACACTGCTGATGCTGCTTTTGGTGCTGGTACACAACTCGGAACCGGCAATTATGTCGTTTATAATGGAACTGGTACTTCTGCAAATATAACTGGTTTATCACCAGGAACTACCTATTATTATTCAATTTATGAATATACTGCATCTTGCTATTTAAAGCCTGCATTAACTGGTAATGCTACAACCACCGGTTCATGCTTTGCCGGTGCAAGTACAAGTGAAATAATAGGTGAGTATATCTCCAATGTTTCAATAGGTTCTATAAATCAGGCATCAGGTAGGGGGATTGGGGGATACGAAGATTATACTTCACAAATTGCAACTTTGCAAGTAGGCGCAAATACATCAGCAGTTATTAGCGTTGCCAATTCTTATAATTTTGATCAAATATTAGTCTGGGTGGACTGGAACCAAGATGGTGATTTTACTGATGCCGGTGAAAATGTATATAAATCAAGTGGTTCGAATTTTTCCAGTCCACATACAACCGCCAATTTTTCTCCTCCTGCTGAAGCAAAAACTGGAAGAACATTGATGAGAATCAGATTACATGATACAAGTAATGGAACAAATTCAACTCCTTGCGGAAATTCCGTTTGGGGTGAGGTAGAAGATTATTCTATAAGTGTAAAAGCTGCGTGTTCTGCTCCAACATTGCAAGCTACATCATTTACTTCGTCTGCAGTATCGAATAATTCAATGACTGTGGGTTGGACACGTGGAAACGGGAACGCTGTTATCGTTTTGGCAAGGAGGGGGAAAGCTGTAAATGCCGAACCTGTCAATGAAGAGATCTATAGTGCAAACGCTTGCTTTGGCATCGGCACAAAAATTGGAATTGATAATTATGTTGTTTATAATGGGATTGGAACTTCTGTAAATGTAACTGCTATATCACCAGGAACGACATATTATTATGCAGTTTACGAATACTATTCTGATACATATTGCTATAAGCGACCTGAATTAACAGGAAATATAACCACAACGGGCATACCCTTTTGTGTGGCGGGCTGTTTTGCTAAGGAATATGAATATATTTCAAACGTTTCAATAGGTTCGATAAATCAGTCATCAGACAGGGGGATCGACGGATATGAGGATTATACTTCACAAATAGCAAATTTGCAAATTGGTGTTAATACTTCTGCAATTATCAGCGTTACCAATTCTTTTAAATCAGATCAAATATTGGTTTGGGTTGACTGGAACAACGATTGTGATTTTACAGATACAGGTGAAAATGTATATACATCAAGTGGTTCAGATTTTAACAGTCCACATACAACCGCAAATTTTTCTCCACCTGCTGATGCAAAAATAGGAACTACACGAATGAGAATCAGATTACATGATTCAATTGATGGAGCAAATACAACTCCTTGCGAAAATTCTGCCTGGGGTGAAGTCGAAGATTATACAATAAATGTAATTGCGGCATGTACTCAACCTGCAGCTCCAACAATAGGAACAATAAGCCAAACAACCTGTTTTGTTGCTACAGGAAGTGTTGTTCTTAACGGTTTACCTGCAAACGAAACATGGTCATTAACAAGAACTCCGGGTGGTGCTATTACCACAGGTACAGGCATCAGTTCAATTATTACAGGACTTTCAGCAGGTACATATACCTACACGGTTACCAATGCAGTCGGATGTATTTCGGTAGCATCAGCCAATATAGTGATCAACTCTCAACCTGAAACACCAGCAGCACCTACAGTAGGTACAATTACCCAACCAACTTGTGCAGTTGCAACAGGAAGTGTTGTTCTAAACGGTTTGCCTGCAACAGGAACATGGACCTTAACACGAACCCCGGGTGCTATACCTACCACAGGAACAGGCATAAGTTCAACAATTACAGGACTTGCAGCAGGATCATATACATACACTGTTACAAATGCAGCCGGATGTATTTCGGCAGTATCAGCCAATGTTGTAATAAATACCCAGCCATCAGCACCATTGGCACCCAAAATAGGAACAATTACTCAACCTACGTGTAGTGTAAAAGGAAGTGTTGCATTAAGTGGTTTACCTGCAACAGGAACTTGGACATTGACCAAATTACCGAATGGAACAACTTCTGACGGAACAGGAGCAAATACCGTTATAACTGGTCTTGAAGCAGGATCTTACACATTTAAAGTTACCACTTCATTTGAATGTACTTCATTAGTGTCTTCCATTTTGGTTATCAAACCACAACCGGTAACACCGGAAGCTCCTACCATTGGAGCAATTACTCAACCAACATGTATTCTTGCAACAGGAAGTGTTGTCTTAAACGGATTACCTGCAACAGGAACCTGGACATTAACCAGAAGTCAGGGAGCAATTGCTACCACCGGAACAGGAATAAGTAAAACTATATCAGGACTTGTCGCAGGAACTTATACTTACACTGTTAAAAATGCAGTTGGATGTACTTCTGTAGCATCAGGTAATGTAGTTATCAATACTCAACCGGCAACGCCAAAAGCACCTGTGGTGGGAACAATTACCCAGCCAACGTGTACTGTGGTAACAGGTAGCGTGATTTTAAACGGATTGCCTGGAACAGGTACATGGACATTAACAAGAACTCCGGGAGCAATAGTCACCACAGGAACGGGTGTAAGTACAACAATTTCTGATCTTGCTGTCGGAACCTATACTTACAAAGTTTTTGAAGAAGTATCAGGTTGTACTTCAGTAGCTTCCGCAAGTGTGGCAATTAAAACTCCTACTACAGTTCAAACACCTCCCAAAGTTGGAGCAATTACACAGCCAACATGTACTGTTGCAACCGGCAGTGTTGCATTAAGCGGTTTACCTTCAACAGGGACTTGGACATTAACCAAATTACCTGGTGGAGCAACTTCTACCGGAACAGGAGCAACCAAATTAGTAACAGGTCTTGAAGCAGGGTCTTATACATTTAAAGTTACCAATTCAATTGAGTGTACTTCGGTAGCATCAGGCAGTGTAGTAATCAAACCACAACCGGTAACACCGGACGCACCTTCTGTGGGCGATATTACCCATCCGATTTGCACACTTGCAACAGGGAGTGTTGTCTTAAACGGTTTGCCTGCAACAGGAACCTGGACATTAACAAGAACTCCCGGTGGAACAACTACTACTGGAACAGGAACAAGTACCATCATCTCAGGCTTGAACTCAAACACCTACGTTTTTTCGGTAACCAATATCGCCGGATGTGTCTCGGCATTATCAGCTAATGTTGTTATCGTTGCTTATCCGGCAACACCAATAGCTCCATCGATAGAAACGATTACGCAACCAACCTGCACTGTAGCAACTGGAAGCATCGGACTGAACAATTTGCCGGCTTCAGGAACATGGACATTAACCAGAACTCCAGATGGTATAATAACCACGGGAACAG
>CAILKW010000407.1 GCA_903834845.1 uncultured Bacteroidia bacterium
AATATTTCCAGCAAAATCGATACTTTCAATCGTTAAAAATCCGAGATAAAACAACAGTGATTTGAATTTATTATCCGAGATAAGTTCATCTAATGAAAAACTTCTGACCAACGTACTTACTGTCTGTTGTGTTTCAGCTATTTCACTAAGAATGTTAAAATTACCATTAAGTTTCTTATCCTGTATGATCAGAAAACGAATTTTGCCATAATCAGTTCGCAAATTTTCATCAATCAATTCAATAGGAACTTCGTTGCCTTGCAAATATTCTTTTATAAAATACAAGATAGAAGTTGAGTTATAAAGATTTTTTACCTTTTGTTTATTGTCGAAACAGTAATTGTCGTACCATTCTGATAATAAAGGTAAAAGTGTTTCGTGTTGTCCCGGAATATAATACTCAATAAGGACCTTTAGCTCATCCCTGTTAAAACCGACCATTGACCCGAAATTTGGCCACAGCGAAATATTATCGCCTATGTTAAATCCGCTTGTAACATCAGCCATAACCAAAGGCGAAACTCCGGAAATAAAGAGACGGTCTATTTCCCTGTTGTCAGTCAAGCCTTTGATAAGTGTGAAGAAATTTCTTAAAAATCCACCGGCATGAGTAATTCTCCGATAAACATCTTCGTTATGCTCTATCAATACATTATTTGCAAAATTATCGTATTCATCTACGATCATGTAAAACGAAACATGTTTCTTTTTCATTTCATTGTGAAAAACAAGCAACATATCTCCCGGATCTACATAACTTTTTATTTCTTTAGAAATTTCTTCGTCGAAATTGTATCTGTTTTTGTACTTTGAAATAAAAGCATCCATCTCTGACCAGATATTCAGGCAAAAACCAAATTTAAGTTGTTCGACAGTTCCTTGCGTCTTAACCATCGAAAAATTAAATCGCAACACAGGATATGAATTTCTCAAAGGAGTTGGATTTTGACCAATGTAAGTATCTCCAAATAATTTATCGAATTGATCTGCGCCATTTATGTCATAATAATGTTCAAGCATGGAGATAAACAGGCTTTTACCGAATCGGCGCGGGCGCAGGAAAAACAAATACCTGCCTCCCAGATTTTCTATTTGTTCGATGTACTTTGTTTTATCAACAAAATAGTAATTTTCTGTTTGAATTGTTTCAAAACTACTTATCCCGTAAGGTATCTTTTTCATTTCCTTTGAATTATTACTATGCAAAGATATGAAAGATATTGCGAAGCAGGTACAAAAAATCAGCTCTCAACAATCAAAAGTTGGGTATTTGGCAAAAAAAACTGAAAAAACCCATTGGATAATTGGGATAAGTGAAACAACAGTTTACCTTTGTAACAGTATTTCAGTAATAACGAAAATTTTTGACGGTGGAAACAGACAGTAAAAATGTTGGATATTTGCCAATTGGCTTTACTGTATTGAATCTGAATATATTAGTAAAAACAGTATGGTATGAATGGACAAGAAATAACGACCGTAATGGAGGTTACACAATCGTTTTGTGATATAATAAATGCCAAAACAATATTAATTAATGGAAAAAGTAATTTTATTTAGTTTAGAAAGATCTGATATTAAAATATCAATGCAAATTTACTTTAATGAGAAAGAGCAGTTATATTTTGATGGCTATGATATTGGCAAATCGGTTGGAGAAACCTGGGGAGATTCTGACTATGAATATACTTATACAATAGAGCCAGATGAGGTAAATAAATTTTATCCAATTTTTAATTTAAAGTCGGGAGATAGGCAAGGATTGTTAGAAGGAATAAAAAAACAATTTAGTGTTAATGAAGCGTACTCATTATTTGGAGAATTTATGCGGATTAATAATATAAAGTATGATAGTTTCACATGGACATAGTATGGTTAATTTAATCATAATGATATTCAGATAAATGATAGACCTAATAGGAGATATTCACGGACATGCAAACAAACTTGAAGAATTACTTCAGAAGTTGGGATATGTGAAAAAAGGTGTAGCATATTCCCATCAAGACAGAAAAGTTTTATTCGTTGGGGACTACATTGATAGAGGACCTCAAATAAGGGAAACACTGGATATTGTTAAAGCAATGGTTGACGGTGAAAACGCAATTGCTTTAATGGGAAATCACGAATACAATGCACTTTGTTTTCATTTCCAAGAAACTGAAGGCGGACATCTAAGAAAACATCTAATCAAAAATATCATTCAACACTTCGAAACACTCAAACAATTCCAGAATAAACAAAAGGAATATGAAGCATATTTAGATTGGTTCAAGACCTTACCGCTTTATTACGAAACTGACACATTTAGGGCTGTGCACGCTTGTTGGGACAATAAAAATATTGAATATCTAAAGAAGAAATTAGACAAAGATAGATTGACTGATGAACTCATTTATCAATCGGTTAAGAAAGGAACTGTATTGAATGAAGCAATAGAGCAAACACTAAAAGGTAAAGAGATGAAAATGCCCGAAGGGCTTTTCTTTACTGACAAGGACGGAACAAAAAGAACAGAAATCAGAATTAAATGGTGGGAAAACCCATCCCAAATGACTTTCAAGTCAATTAGTGTAGAGCCAATTGAGATTTTGCCTGAACAATCAATTGACGAATCTGAATTAAAATCACTTGCCTATTATAATAACAAAGACAAGAAAGTTTTCTTTGGACATTATTGGCTAAAAGGAGAACCATCGCTATACAAGGAAAATATTTGTTGTTTGGACTATAGTGTTGCAAAAGGTGGGAAGCTTGTAGCATACAGACTTGACGAAGAAAATAATTTAGACAAAAGTAAACTGACTTATGTTTAAAATAATTACATCACATAACAGAAGCTTACCATCAGTTTTTTTGAAGAAAAAAAACCGAACGCCAAGCTATAAAACGTTATGGGTAAGTGTAAAAAAGACCTCAGATAAAACGAACGTGTCTCAACTAAAAAGAAAAAAACATGAATAAACAAATTTGGGAAATGTATAAAACCTCTAATAGAGGACAGGAAATAATTGATTTATTTACTTTTTATGCTGATGCAGAAACTGAAGTATTTGAAAATAAATTAGATAAAATTTTAAGAAAGAACAATAAAGAATCGGAAATAGTCACGTTATTTTCAAGGATATATTTAGTCAACGACAACATAAGTGTAAATAAATCTGAAATTAAAGAAAATGAAGCACCAAAAGATTTCTTTTTCAGATTTATTGAAGACTTTGATATTTTTTATATTGATGAAGATAAAGAAGGTAACTTAATAAAATCAACCAAAGCTCAAGACGTTTTTATAAAAAAACAAGACTATCGGTCAATTTGTGCAATAATGGATAGTATTTCCATAAATTTATACTTAATGTATCCCCAATTCTTTTTCCCATTATTAGACAATGAAAGATTTGATGTATTCGTAAAAAATTGTGATGCATTAGGAATAGGTATTCCAAATATTCCAAATAGCGTAGATAAAAAAGGTCGAGTGATGTATTATTTCAGTTTATGTGATGCATTATACAATTTTTCTGTTGAATACGATTTGTCTGCTGAAGAACTCTGCGCTTGTATATATGATTTTGCTACAATATTACAAGAACATAACGAAGTAAAAAAAGAATTACCTGAACCGACTAATGTTTGGTTCACAGGTGCAAGTAAGGACGATTATCAAATTACTTTACAAAACCTTTCACCTGATTCAATTAATGTTTGGTCATGCAATGAAGCAACAAAGAGAGGAGATATTATTGTAATTTATTGTTTGTCACCACAAAGCTTTATTCATTCAATTTGGCGTGCAAATTCAGATGGAGTTGCCAATCCATTTAATTACTATTATAGTAGAGTAACAGTGACTAGTCCAATCCAAATTCCACCTATAACTTATGCCGAATTAAAAGCTGATAAGTATTGGTCAAACGTTCCTATTGTGCGAAAAAATTTGCAAGGAATAAATGGTATTCGATTAACAGCAAAAGATTATACCGAATTATTGAGATTAATAAGCTCTAATGGCTTTGATATTAATATATTACCAATGTTATATTCACCAAACATTGATCTTGAAGGCAATTTATATACAGAGAATGATGTTGAGGAGAAACTTGTTATTCCTTTGTTGACAGAATTAGGTTACACTCAAAACAACTGGGAAAGACAATTGTCTCAAAAAGCGGGAAGAAATTTAAAAGCAATCCCAGACTTTGTATTTTTCGCAAAAGGAGAAAAACATTTTCAAAATGCACCATTTGTTCTTGAAGCCAAATTTTTTATGAATTCTGCGAATGAAAGAATGAATTCATTCAATCAAGCACTCTCGTATTGTAAAATGATGTCTGCTGAATTATTAGGTTTATGTGATAAAGACAGAATCATTATTTACAAACGAAAAAATGGAGTATTTGACCGTTTTAACCCTGTTTTTGAAAAGCATTGGGGGAATTTAAAGAATCCTGAAACATTTTCTGAATTGAAAAAAATTATTGGAAAAGAGGTAGTTGCTAATTTAAAATAAAACACCATTCCCATGATAAAGTTTAGCAGCAATAAGGTTTTCCGTGGTATTCGAGCATTCTGCCACGCAACAAATTTTGCGTAGCTTGACACAAACGATGAACGCAAGCCCTTACTGCCCTAAACTCAAACCTTAGCTGCAATCCAAAGAAAAAGCGTAAGCATGCGGCGTAGTACATATTGTTTATTAATTAATCCCCACCTACCTTTGATGAAAATATTCAAAGATGAGAGAGCGAATAACATTGACAAAAGCTGGCGCGATTATGGAGCAAAAGCTAACAAGTGGACTAACTGTCCAGGCATTTTGTGTTGCTGAGAATATTAATCCTGCAACCTATTATTATTGGCGTAAACATTTACGGTCTAAAGAAAACCCGGAATCCACTAACTTTATTCCGGTCTGCATCCAAAAGCCGGTACAACTCCGATTGGTGTTGGTGATTTTTATTGGCTGCTGGACTTTGGATATAGTAGAACAATCATAAAAACAATCAGTATACAGTCAGTGATTAGCTTTGGAGGTAATAATTTCTTCACAAACTATAAGGATAATAGATTTAAAGACAATGGATATTCGTTAATAAACAACTCAGAGGCGATGGTAGGTATTGGTGTGAATATAGGATATAGAATAAATGGTTTTATAGAACCATTTTGTGGCTTACATACAATCAGCAAAGTAAATTTTGGAATTAGAATACATTTTAAATCATTATTTTAATATAAAACGCACTACTACAGCAAACTACCATGGCAGTCGGGTTTCGGTACTTCGTTGACAACATTCCGATAGAACAGAAGAAATGTAGGTCTTCGTAGGAAATTAATCGGGGAACTCCCGCACCGCGTGTATTTGCGAGATGTTATGCCAACAACTGAAACCTGCACAAAATAAAACTTAACTTACTCTGCAATTTTTTGTATTTTTGTAAAAAAACATAATTGAATTATGAATGTACAGACAAAAAAATATCAGCTTATTGAATGGATAACAAGCATCCAAGACACCAGACTAATTAACAAATTAGTAAAAATCGCTGAAGAAACAGACTGGTGGGATAATATTTCAGATGCTGAAAAAACTTCTATTGATCAAGGCATTAGGGATTTAGAAGAAGGCAGGTATGTAAACCATTCAGAAGCAAGAAAACATTATGAAAAATACTTGTGAGATTATCTGGTCCGCAGAAGCAATAAAAAATGTTAAAGAAATCATAGATTATTTAGAATGGAAATGGACTGAAAGAGAACTGAGAAATTTTGCCAAAAAACTTGAAAAGCAAATTGATATTATTAAGAGACAACCTCTATCTTTTCCGAAATCAAAGAGGAAAAATATTAGAAGAGCTGTTATGACTAAACAGACAACTGTGTATTATGAGATTAATAATGATGCCATTAGGATAGTTTCTTTGTTTGATAACAGAAAAAATCCCAAAAAACTAAAAATATAAACTACGTTGGTTAACAACGCCTATCAAAAACAGGGTCTTATTGCTTCGGTAAAAAGAAAAACGTATATTTGAGTTGTGGTTTTTCAAAGGAAGTTTAGTGGTAAACCCTGCCTTTTGGTAACCTCGTAACGTTTCCACCAAACCAAAGAAACCCTTCCTTTGAAAATCCGTACCTTATTGAAATACTACAAAATAGCTTTTAAACTATTAGAATTCATTCTAAGCTTTCTGACAATTATAGGTGCGAGTCTTAAAGTTTGTCTGCGTTTTCGAGTAAATAAGCTTCTGCATCGGTACTCCATAATCCCTTGTGTTTGTCGCAGATATCCGCTAAACAGGCATAAACAGGATTGGTTTTACCTTTTTGAGAAAATTCTGTTATTGGGGTCAACGCCATTTCGATATGATTGTAAATCAGTTTTTTGCCACCCGGAATTTCAGGAAGGTGCAACGTGGTATCAATAACTGCATTGATTCCGCCAATGTGAGTGACTAAACCTGCAGGATCAAGTCCGGCTGACATTAAAGCCAAAGCCTCTTTCATATCATCGGTATTGCCACCACTGGTTCCCACGATGTGTGTGTATGCGTAATGCACATTGTAGAAATTAAGGGTTGCCTTAAAATTCGGATCCGATGGGCCTGCAAAGAAATTCAGACATCCGTCGAAAGCGAGTAAAGCATCTGCTTGCTCTATCACAGGCGCAACAGGGGCAAATACAAAAATATCGTTATAACCTTCGCCGCCACTTATCGCCTTCAATGATTCAATGGCATTCGTAAATTTAGAGGTGTTGATATATTGAAGATCAATTCTTCTTGATGCAGCAAATTCAATAGTGTATAATCCCGCTGCACGGTCAAGTCTGATCTGGTCTATATCGGTAACAATCAGCAACGAAGGCTTGCGATCTTCGCGGTGAAGCACATAATTGATTGCAGCCAATCCCATTGGACCGACACCGGCGAGAAGAGCCATTTTACCGCCATCAACAATCTCCATTTTATGTATGTATGAACCTGGGGTTGTGTGGTAATTGGCATGAATCGCCCCAATCACACATGAAAGTGGCTCAGCGAGGGAAGCGGGATAAAAACCTTCACCCGTGTATGGCAATAAACAATCGGCTTCCATCACCTCGTTGGGAATAATTACATAAGTGGCATCACCTCCAATATAGCTGTATGAATAACCTGGTGCCCCAAGAACACCTACCCTACTTCCGGGATAATTTATGGCAGGCTGTATCGAAAATTTATCCCCGGCTTTGAACTTATCCTGCCATTTTGAACCGATCTCAATCAACTCACCGGCAAACTCATGTCCTATTATAGGTGGATTAATCGCACAGTCATCAGGAATCCGTTTGTGGTCTGCTCCCTGACTTGCTGCTTTATAGGACGACATGCAGATACTGTCGCACACCACTTTGGCCAATATTTCGTTTTCATTTATCTGTGGCAACAAGAACTCTTCGAGCCGCAAATCTTTCTTTCCGTATAATCGTACTGCACGTGTCTTCATGGTATTTTTTATTATTTGTTAGTTAAGCATATTCTGTCCTCCGGTGACAGGTATTGCCTGACCGGTTTCGTATTCCTGTTCCATCACATAAAAGATAGCTCTCACCACATCAATCACACGACATCCTCTTCCTGCCGGAACCTGAGCTTCGTAAAACTTTTTCACATCTTCGATATGCTTGGCATGAGGTACTTTACCTGCTTTAAGGTATTGAACAAACAACCCTTTTTCGGGATCGCTCCAAAGCGGACCTTCAAAGAAATTCCCGGGACAAATTGAGTTTACTTTAATCCGATGAGGCATTAGTTCCATTGCAAAAGATTGGGTAAGACCAATTCCACCAAATTTTCCGCCAGAATATGCAAAATTCCGGTTACTTCCTTTTAATCCTGATTTTGAATTGATCTGTATAATATCGGCATAATAATCTGATCTAAAGAGTGTCTGCTCTTTCATTACTGCTGAGGCATATTTGGCACAAAGGAAATAACCTTTATAATTTACATCGGTCATTAATGAAAAAGTTTCGGGAGACATTTCATCGAGTCCACCTGCACGAAGAATTCCGGCATTGCTAATGATCACATCGAGGCCGCCAAAATGTTTCACAGTAGCTGCGACCATCTCTTCAACAGATTCGGGACTTACTACGTTGACTTTCACAAAATAAGCCTGATTGGTTTGTTTGTGTGCGTTCAAAGTGGCAACCAATTTTTCACCAACTTCTTCATTGAGGTCAGCAATAACCACATTTGCTCCCTGTGCATAAAAAAACTCAGCAATTCCTCCGCCAAATCCCTGAGCACCACCGGTTATTATTGCAATTTTATCCTGAACTCTACCCGACACTGAGATGACATTCTCTTCTTTAGCACCGAAAAGGATATCAAGTGATGCTGCATTTTCTGCAATAACAACCAATCCAACCCCTTTTAAAAGGATATAATCGGGATGAATAATTCTGGAATCAAACCAGGCAGAGAGTTTGACTTTTAAATCATAGATAATTTCGTCCGGATCAGTTGTTTCGTCAACAACAAGAATTCCGGCTGATTTTTTTATAAAATTCAATTCCAGCAAATCTTCCTCATTATCAACAGATAATAACTCCTTCCGATTATCAAATCTCGCGGTCATTACTTTCTGAAGAGATGTCATCATCCTGATTGCAGGAACAACACGATTAATTATCAAGGTACTCATATTCAATTTTTTATCATGTATTCGATTAATGCTTTACCCAAACTGGCGAAATATCCTCTTTTTGATAAATCAGGTTTACCGTCTTTATCGAGGTATCCGCTTCCTTCGGTTGCAAAAAGATACTGATGAGCTGCTGTGATACAGGCACCTTCGTAGTTAATTTTGAGGAGTATAGGGCTTAATGGCGTATTATTCCTAGCAAAAAGTTCTATAGGTTCCATTGCCGGGGTATTGTGCTCTGTCCCCAAAGTAACAACGAAACCGTTTTGACTAAAATAACCGGCATATTCTTCGAGAGTGGCAATGCTGTTTCGGGTAGTAATAAATTCCACAGAGCAGATATTTCTTTTCCTAAGAATTTCAATTACAGTCTCTTTTGGAGATTCAAACTCTGTAAAATTGCCATTGCTGTCATCAGCCAGAAACGGATAAGTTGGAATTCCACCTGAATTTAGGATGATTTTGCAAACCATTTCCATATCGAGAAAAGCCTCCGGACTTTCGGGAATAAAAGCCGCTCCACCTGCTTTAAGCAAATTTCCGCGAATCTCGTTCTCAATGGCAGCAGAATTTCTAATATCCGATTTGAGAGCTTTACCCCCAAAGATAGTTTTATAAAATTGTTGTTGATCTTCCGCTTCTGCAAATCGGGAGGCTATTTTTTCACGCAAAGCCTTTGCCAAGTGTCGTTCACGTACCATTCCTTTTGTGAGTGATGTTTTAATCTCTTCAAAATTAAGCTCAAAACCAGCATTGCAATTTGCAAGTATTTCATTGAGTTTTGAACTCATTTTCTGAACCTGAAGATTCGTCTCCAAACGAACAGATTCTAAAGTTGATGCGTAAGGTTCGTCAAGCTTAGAAGGAAAAGCAAGACCTTTGCCGCTTAGATAAGTTCGACCCGGATTATTTGGGTCGTTTACTTTTATTCCGTCTGACTGATCCTGACGGTTAAGACTGATGTATTCGATGTTGAAAAGCGGGAATATTTTACGCTCAGCACAGGCCTCTGCCCATTCGGAATAGCCGTCAGTAGTGTAAAAGTCATTTATTCCAACTACTTTAACATTTTCATTTACAGCCATATTAAGAGCTTGTGAAATATCAGTAAAAGCACTGAAAGAGTAAGGAGTATGGAGATGCGCATTTACTAATCTGATTTCGCCATCGCCATTATCAGCATACCATTTTAATAATTCTTCCTTTGCAGGGAATGTTTTCCAAAAATCCATATCGTATTGATATTAAATTATATACAATGTATAGAGTTAAACGCCAAGTTTTGCTCTGCGTATTTGTTCCAAATCACTAAAGTTCTGATCCGAAACGTGACCTTTTAAAGGAACAATCTTTTCATGAATCGCATCAATAAACCACTGCGGTTGTGGAAAGAAAGCTTCTTCAAGTTCGTAAGCCGGTGTTATCCAGTTTCTTGAACCAACAACTACAGGTGGTGCATCAAGATAATCGAACGCAAGTTCTGTGATGTTTCTGGCCAACTCATTAAGAAATGATCCGCGAGAAGTAGCATCTCCCGAAATAATTATTCGTCCGGTCTTTTTTACAGAGGCAATCACTTTTTCGTAATTGAATGGTACAAGTGAACGTGCATCAATTACTTCGGCTGACAATCCATATTTTTCTTCAAGAATCTTAGCAGCATCAAGAGCACGATAAAGGGTTGCACCTATAGTAAGGAAGGTAATGTCTTTGCCTTCTCTTTTTATATCGGTTTCACCAAAAGGAATTTCGTAATAACCTTCAGGAACACCACCTTTATGAAATTGTTCGCCAACATCGTAAACCCGCTGACTTTCAAAGAATATAACAGGGTCAGTGCCTTGTAATGCGCTGTTCATCAAACCTTTTGCATCGTAAGGTGTTACAGGGAAAACAACGTTTAATCCGGGAATATGAGCTACGAGTGAAGTCCAGTCCTGAGAGTGTTGCGCACCATATTTCGACCCAACCGAAACTCTTAGAACAACAGGCATTTTGAGGACATTTCCACTCATTGACTGCCATTTTGGAAGTTGGTTAAAAACCTCGTCACCACATCTTCCGAGGAAGTCGCAGTACATAATTTCGGGAATTACCCGTCCGCCACACATTGCATAACCAATTGCAGTACCAACAATTGAGGCTTCAGAAATTGGCGAATTAAATAACCGGTGATATGGAAGTGCTTCGGTAAGTCCGCGATAAACGGCAAAAGCTCCACCCCAATCGCGGTTCTCTTCGCCATAAGCCACAAGTGTAGGGTCTTTATAGAAACGATCAATAATTGCATCAAAAATGCCATCGCGTAATTGGTATTGTTTCATTTTTGAGAAAGGTTTCCCATTAGCATCAAAAGCGAAACGTTCCTTTTTCGAAATCTGGATTACCCTTGCATTTTCAGCCATTGAGTGGTTTACTTCAGGAGTACGGTCTTCCATTTTGTCAACAGACTGATTAGAGAAAATCATTTCGCCAATTTGCTCGGGACGTTTGCGGATATTCATTCGGGGTGAGACCTCATCATTGATAGATAGTTTCAATGTCTCAGACATAATTTGCTTAATATCAGACAATATTGCATCAAGCGATTCCTGAGTTGTTACCCCGGCTTCGATCAGACTTTTCCCGAACGATACGATACTGTCCTGCGCCTGCCATGCCTCAACCTCTTCTTTTGAACGATATGACGAGGCATCTGATGGTGAATGACCGCTATAACGATATGTAAGCACTTCGAGCAATACAGGGCCGTTTTTCTCTTCAATTACCTGACGTTTACGCTTGTAAGCATCAATAACAGCCAAGGGATTATAACCGTCAACCCGTTCTGAATGCATCTGTTCAGGATTTACTCCGGCACCAATACGGGCAACTTTTCCGTAACCCATTGTTTCGCCGCAAGTTTGACCACCCATGCCATACTGATTATTCATCACGTTGAAAATCACAGGTAATCCACCTTTCATATCGCCTTCCCAAAGTTCTTTAAACTGATCCATTGCGGCAAATGATAATCCTTCCCAAACAGGACCGCAGGCCATCGAAGCATCACCAATATTAGCAACAACCATCCCTTTTTTCCGGTTGATTTTCTTGTAAAGTGCTGCACCAACAGCAATGTCACCGCTACCACCAACAATAGCATTATTTGGGTAAACGCCAAAAGGGGTGAAAAAGGCATGCATACTTCCGCCAAGTCCTTTGTTGAAACCGGTTTCGCGGGCAAATATTTCGGCTAAAGTACCGTATAACAGGAATCTGCGTCCAAGTTCCTTTGTCGTTCCATTGAAATCTTTTTTAACAACATTGAGAACTGCTCCACCGAAAAACGATTCCATGATTTGCATCAATTCCGAATCATTCAATTTCTGAATGGCACTTAGTCCCTTGGCAAGAATTTCGCCATGGCTTCTGTGCGAACCAAATATAAAATCTTCAACAGTGAGTGTATAAGCCATACCGACAGCAGCAGCTTCCTGGCCTGCAGAAAGATGTGCAGGTCCGGGGTGATCATAAGGCGTTCCGCTATACTCGCCTGTTGTTTTAATCAAATTCAACATGGTTTCGAATTCGCGGATTACTGCCATATCATGGTAAATCCGAAGGAAATCTGCATCTGAAAAATTTGCCTTTTCTTCGGCAATTGTTTTATTGTATTGATTTACCGGGATTGGTTTAAAAGTAATTTCTCCGGCTTTTCTGGCCACTGAGGGGTCAATAAACTGAACTTTAGGCATAAAAATTTATTAATGATATTATTTAGTATCTGAATGTTAAAA
>CAILKW010000408.1 GCA_903834845.1 uncultured Bacteroidia bacterium
ATTCGATACCTTCGAGGTCAGCAATAGTTCGAGATACTTTAAGGATACGGTCATAAGCTCTGGCCGAGAGTCCAAGCTTTTCCATAGCATTTTTTAAAAGTTGATGCCCGGCCTTATCGGGAATACAATGCTTATGTAACAGTTTTGAACTCATTTGAGCATTGCAATATATTTCGGTATTCTTGAATCTTTCGCGTTGTATTTCACGGGCACTAATGACCCTCTGCCGTACGGTTTCGCTTTTCTCTCCTGGTTTCATCTCTGTGAGTTCGTTAAAGGGAACGGGAACAACTTCGAGATGGATATCAATCCTGTCGAGAAGCGGACCTGAAATACGACTTAGGTATTTTTGAACCATTCCCGGGCCACAGACACATTGCTTTGTTGGGTGATTATAGAAACCGCATGGACAAGGATTCATTGAAGCTACAAGCATAAAACTGGCAGGATATTCAACGGAAAATTTTGCACGGGAAATTGTAATTAGCCGATCTTCAAGTGGCTGCCTTAAAACTTCGAGTACTGTACGTTTAAATTCAGGAAGTTCATCAAGAAATAAAACGCCATTATGTGCCATCGAAATCTCTCCCGGTTGAGGATAAGCACCGCCGCCGACAAGTGCTACATCTGAAATTGTATGATGCGGACTTCGGAAAGGGCGCATTGTCATAAGTGATGTTTCGCGATCAATTTTTCCGGCTACTGAATGAATTTTTGTAGTCTCAAGGGCTTCTTTAAGAGTGAATGGTGGCAAAATTGTAGGTATTCTTTTGGCTAACATTGTTTTACCTGCACCGGGTGGGCCTATCATGATAAGATTATGTCCACCGGCAGCGGCAATTTCGAGTGCACGTTTTACGTTTTCCTGTCCTTTGACATCGGAAAAATCGAGGTCGCAATTGCTGATTTTTGCCTTAAATTCCTCACGGGTATCAACAATTGTTTGTTCAAGACCTACACGACCCGACAAAAAATCAATTACCTCCTTTAGATTTTCTACACCGTAAATTTTCAGTTTGTCAACAACTGCAGCCTCACGTGCGTTTTCTTTTGGTACGATAAAACCTACAAATTCCTCCTCCCTTGCTCGGATTGCAATCGGAAGTACCCCTTTGATAGGTTGTAAACCTCCATCAAGAGAAAGCTCACCCATCATCATATACCGGTGTAAATCAGGTGCATTAATTTGCTCTGAACCTGCTAAAATGCCAATGGCAATCGGGAGATCGTAAGCAGAACCCTCCTTTCGGATGTCTGCAGGAGCCATATTAATGACAATTTTTTTACCCGGAAGTTTATAACCAATAAAACGTAAAGCAGAGTCAATTCGTTGTTGACTCTCTTTTACAGCACTATCAGGTAATCCGACAAGGTTAAACCGGATACCGCGTGAAACATCAGTCTCAATCGTTATTGTTGTGGCATCAATTCCATGAACCGCACTGCCATAAGTTTTTACCAGCATTTTTCAGGTGGTTTATTTTCGTAAAATGTATTCACCATTCCAATGAAATTAATTTTCAAGTGAAATTACAACATTTTAATATATAAACAATCACTAATTGGAAATTTTTATTCTTTCGATTTTGCAGAGCCTCCGTCAGCCTTTGCAGGTATTTAATTCAGGGTATTAATGCCTTGAAATTCTGAAAATTCAAAATTATAATTATTCACGTTTTTTGTCGAATTTCCAACCCCGAATTGTAACCAACCGACAACCAACAACGGACAACCCAAAACCAACAACGGACAATCCAAAACCAACAACCAACAACCGACAACCCAAAACTGACAACCCAAAACCGACAACCCAAAACCGACAACCCAAAACTGACAACCCAAAACCAACAACCCAAAACCGACAACCCAAAACCAACAACCAACAACCAACAACCCAAAACCAACAACCCAAAACCAACAACCCAAAACCAACAACCCAAAACCGACAACCCAAAACTGACAACCGACAACCGACAACCGACAACCAACAACCCAAAACCAAAAACCCAAAACCAACAACCGACAACCGACAACCAACAACCCAAAACCAACAACCATCTTCCATCTCCCTGCCGCACTTTCGTACTTTGCTAATGTTCTCCATTTTTTGTATTTTTGTTTTCAAATATTATCTTCAAATTATGAAACTTAATAAAATATTATTCAGTACATTAGGGTTTATTCCTTGTGTAAACAGCAATGCAGAGCCTGTACAAAAAAGTTTTAATCAACCAAATGTAGTTTTGGTGTTGGTTGACGATTTGGGATGGAAAGATGTCGGTTTCATGGGGAGCAAATTTTTTGAAACTCCCAATATTGACAAGCTTGCCAAACAGGGTGTCGTTTTTACCAATGCTTACGCAGCCTGCGCCGTATGTTCTCCTACACGAGCATCAATTCAAACCGGGAGATATCCTGCGCGCGTTGGTATTACTGATTGGATACGTGCGAGATTTCAGCAAAATACAACAGAGGTGAGTGCTCCATTACCTTTTGAGGAAAATGGCAATAAAAAACTTAGAACTCCATCGAATCCATTTTGGATGGAATTAAGCGAAGTTACTATTGGGGAAGTACTTAAAAAGGCTGGTTATTTTACATGCCACATTGGTAAATGGCATTTGGGAACAGATGATTATTATCCCGAAAAACAAGGTTATGACGTTAATATTGCAGGATGCGATATGGGTCAACCTGTGAATTATTTCGATCCTTATACCAATGAAAAGGGAGTTGGATTTCCTAACCTGAAATCCAGACAAAAGGGTGAATACCTGGAAGACAGGCTTGCATCTGACCTGAAAACAGTGATCGAACAGCATAAGGATAAGCCATTTTTTATCAATATGTGCAATTATGCCGTTCATACACCTTTGATGGCAAAGGCTGAAATTATCAAAAAGTATGAATCGAAGAAAGTTATTGATGGTCAGAAGAATGTTGTTTATGCAGCAATGATCGAAAGTATGGATCAAGCTGTAGGATCATTAATGAACACATTGAAAGATAATGATTTAATTGACAACACAATCGTCATTTTTTTATCCGATAATGGTGGTTTAATCGGGCCGACCGACAATTCCCCGTTAAGATCAGGGAAGGGTTATCCCTATGAAGGGGGTATCAGGATTCCAATGATAGTAAGTTGGAACGGGAATATACCGGCAGGTTCTGTTTGCGATTTACCTGTTTCAACGGTTGATGTTCTGCCAACCGTATGCGCTCTAACCAAAACCACGTTACCTAAGAATGAAATAGATGGTCGTGATATCAGTCCCTCATTATATCACAAAAAAATCAAGGAAGTTCCTCTATTTTGGCATTTTCCACACTACCGAACGCCTGATGTAGTACCTTACAGCATTATTCGCGATGGTGACTGGAAACTAATAAAACGTTATGAAGGAGTAGAATTTGAGTTGTTTAATCTCATAAAAGATCCTTTCGAACAGACAGATTTATCGAAATCAAAACCTGATAAAGTTAAAGAGATGAACCGGAAATTGGAAATCTGGCTAAAAGATACACACGCAAAAATGCCTATGGCTAAATAACATGCATTGGCTATTCGTGATACTTTATAAATGAAAATACTTGGGAACGGGCAAAAAAAGGAAAAGATCTTCCTGTCTATGGTTTTTGGCATCGCTTTTTCCGTGAGTTTCAATCACAGCTATCCAAATTCAACCACTACGTGGCTATGAGTCATGTAATTGAAGAACCCATATGGATCATCATTGAGCCTAAAACTTTATACGGAAACGGTGCGTTAAAAAAGGATTGAGGTTAAAATTTTAAATAAAACTCTCTTAAGGAATTGTCATTGCGAATCAAACATCTGTATATTAAATGGTTAGCAGGTTCAAAATGTTTGATGTGGCAATCCCATAATTTTTAGCACAGTCCAGAACAATGTTTTTGGCAAAGTGCTTCTTAGGTTGGGATTGCTTTTGCGATAGATCTCCGCCAAAAAGGGCAGGCTGGAACAAGTCGGAGTGAACAAAATTATCATTCAAATTTCTGCTCTTTCGCACTTTATATCCCTAAATTTCGTAAATTTGTATTAAACAAAAAATGTGACGATTCCATGCAATAAAATAGTAATCATACTTCGATGTTAAAATGTAGATACTTACCGGTTTGTAAACTTGAAAAGAATTCATTGGCGAGGATAGGCCATCCGGGCAGGATATTAACTGTCAAAAAACATCAGTATTGTATTGTTGATGGATTTAGTATCACCGGAGATGCCCCAAAAGAATTTATACGCGTTTACGAATATGGAACCGCCCGCAAGGCATCACCCCAAAACTGGCCTTTGTATATTGCCAAAACTGGGCATAAATGGTATCCAACAGAGTCTATTACCGAGTATTTATTGAACCTACTTGGAAAAGAATTCGGACTGGAGATGGCAGAATCAAAGTTGGCATGGATTGGAGGACAGCTACGTTTTTTAAGCCGATATTTTTTATCGTCCCAAAAACAGGAGTTAATACACGGAGCTGATATTTTTGCTGGTTTTGTTCACGACAGGGAATTTGTTGAGCAAATTGAGGAGCAACAATTGGCCGTGACTTATTTACACTCCAATTTACAAAAAAGTCACTTGAATTTACTTTCCCTTATCAGTGGGAGGAAATTCTTAAAAAGTTCGTGAAGATGCTTCTTTTTGATGCCTTGGTAGGCAATAATGACCGTCATTTCTACAATTGGGGAATCGTTCGTCATATTGAATCTAAATATGAACCCTACTTTTCGCCTGTTTATGATTCGGCGCGGGGACTGTTTTGGAATGAATCAGAAAAAAAAGTATTAGCTTTGTGGAATGACAAGAACCGATTACAAGCATACTTGATAAAGTACTGTAATCATTCGCGTCCAAAAATAGGTTGGGAAGGGGCTTCAAACATTAATCACTTTAAATTAGTGAACAATATATACAAGCACGAATTTGGAATTTCCAAACCCGAGATAAATAATCTATTTTTGCGTTCCAATTTTGAAAGGATGATTAAAAGTATTGAGTTAAATTTCAAAGGCATTTTAAGTATTGAAAGAACAAGGCTCATTATTAAATGTTTAAATTTTAGGTACAACGAAATATCTAAATTAATAGGAGGTTAAAGGAGATGTTTAAGAAATTAACAAAAGCACTGTGGCACACTGAAGGTATGATGGATCGATTTATTCCTGAAGATATTCATTATCAGTTTGTCTTAACATACAACAAATTGGTGATCGGACACTTATCTGTCGATCATGGGAAATGGACTTTTGAATATTCTGAGGATTTTAAAAAACAAGGTGAAATCTTGCCTCTTTCAAATTTTCCCAATAAGGAAGTGGTGTACACATCAGTAGAATTGTGGCCATTCTTTGCCAGTCGGATACCAAGCATTGCTCAACTTGAACGAAAGGCAAAAATTACTTATAGTGAATTGCCAGAGCGTAATGAAGTCAATTTATTACGCAAATATGGTCACCGTACCATTACGAATCCGTTTGTTCTTCAGGCAGAATTTTAACCTTTAAAAAATCTCGCACTCTGCGAAATGACAAGTCAGTAGGGTGAAAATGCCATTATTTTGTTTGTGAGTTTCCCGTAACTTTTTGAACTTTGTGGCGCAATCTTTTGAAATTGTCATTGCGAATCAAACGTCTGTATATTAAATGGTTAGCAGGTTCAAGATGTTTGATGTCGTGTCCCGAGAGTTTACGACGGTGTCCCGAGAGGTACGACCGTGTCCCGAGAGGTACGATTCGGGCTTCGGGATTCGGGATTCGGGAGGCAATCCCATAATTGAAGCACCATCCAGAACAATGTTTTTGGCAGTGTGCTTCATAGAATGGGATTGCTTTGGGGTGCAGATAATTAGCTTTTAAATTTGGATTGTGTCGCACTCCGCGCAATGTCAGTTCCAGATTGAGAAAGTGCTGTTATTTTGTTTGCTGGCTTCAAACAAATTTTAAAAGTTTGTGGCGCAATCCAAAATTTTGGAAGATCTTCCTTCAGAAATTGTCATTGCGAATCAAACGACTGTATATTAAATAGTTAGCAGATTTAAGATGTTTGGTGAAGCAATCCCATAATTTTTAGCACAGTCCAGAACAATGTTTTTGGCACTGTGCTTTTTAGTTTTGGATTGCCTTTTCGATGGCTCCCTGAAAAATCCTTGAAAAAAACTTGTCAGGCAGTTACAGCTCTTCGTATAAGCGATTCAGATATTCATAGTTAAGCCTTCATTTTATCTGAAGGCTTAACTTTTTACTTCTTAACGGAATAGTTATCAAACTTTAATCCTTTGCCCTAACCTTTTGTCATACGGATTCCTTCTACAATCCCACACCATTAGAATAAGAATTTGATTATCAAATATTTCATATATTATTTGGTAATCCAGAGTGATTATCGCCCTTACTGAATCATTGTCCGTTTGAACGCCAATAGATGGATTATTTGATATTTGTGTAGCACTCTTTTTGATTATCAAATTCAATTTCCGACTATAGAAAACATTCCCATTTCTTTCGATATAGAATTTAAGTATATCTATCAAATCAAGCCTTGCCTGAACCGACCATATTATTTTGTACTTAACCATAAGTCTATCTCAGCTTGCAAATCTTCATTTGAAATAACATGTCCATTTTTAAGTTGTTCACGCCCTAAAACAATTCGCTCCTTTTGAAAATTTGATAATTGATAAATAGACGAAGATACCTTGGCATCCAAGATGGTTTTAATTGCATCTAAAAAGGGCTCATCGTCTATTAATGAAATCCTTTGACTTATCATATTTCTGAGTTCAACCGTATTCATAACTTTTTTTGTCAAAAATACAAAATTCCACTTCAAAATAAAATTCGTTTTAAACCTAACTAAGGATTTAAGTTAATATCATAATTATAAATTTAAATCAGAGTGATGCATTCCGATATTTGAACCACAGTCCAAAATATTGTTTTGGCACTGTGCTGATAAGTTTGGGATTGCTTTTCCGAAAAATCAGAACATGTTCATTGCAGAAAGTTTAGATTTCAAATTTTGTTCTGTGCCGCACTCCGCGAAATGACAGGTATTGTGTGTGCCATTTTTTCCCAAGGCGTTGCAATTGAGTTAGGATATATTAGGTTTAGCCTGTTGATTGTGCGGAGATGGTGATCGTGCAAAACAAAATTGTTAGCTTCCAAACCCGGAGGGTTTGCATCCCGAAGCGTCGGGATAGAAAACAATTGGATGATGTGACGTGTGACCCCGGCCGGGGTCATATGTAAACATGGAATCTCTTTTTTCTATAAACATGCGACCTCTCCAAGGTCAAATAAAAAGAAACCAGAAAATCGAAAATAATGATCTGGAATTTTATAATCTGTATGAAGATAATGGAAGAAAGATACAAATGCATCGATTCCATACCAATTAAATACCTAAAAATGATTGTTTAACATTCAAATAGATGATTTTTGGATATTAACATTCTAATTAACACGCTTTCGTTCCTCATCAGAACCAGTTTCTCTTTTTCTTTCGGCTTTTACCTTTTTGCTGCCAAAATTATGTGAGTAAGTAAACCTTAATACTCGTGGTTCAAAATTAAGTCTGCCTGAATTATGGATGTTTAATTCGGGGACGTTGGCAGAGAAACTATAGACACCAGTGAAGAAAACATCACTTAAATTCAGATTGAATGTGTTTTTCTCGTTTTTCGATCTCATCTGGATACCTGTTGTAATGGAATAAAAGGCTTTGCTTTTTGATATTCCCCACAAAGAAGGTGACTGATATAAACCTGAAAGCTCAGCAGTTAAGCCTTTAAAAATGGTGAAATTATTGATCATATTGATATTGAAATTTTTCAGATCAATGTTTAGATTTTGTCCATCGTATTCTGTTTTAACGTTTTGACGGATAGCATTGAGATTATTTTGCATATTCCACCATTTTGTGAGTTTTAATGGAAATGAAAGCATCAGTGTTGCAGTAGTCACTTTATCCAAATTCCGAGAGGCCAGATACAGAATATTTTTTACCAGATCCTGACTGGGTTGAAAACGTCTTATCGCGTTATTCTCAATACTATATGAGAATGAAAGCAAAACAGATTTATGTTTATAATCCGATTTGAAATTATCACTTAAAGAAGGTTGAAGCTTTTCATTACCTGAAATATAGGTATCGGGAGATTGAAAGACAATAAATGGTGCAAGTTCATTAAAGGAAGGACGGGTAATGCGCTTGCTATATGAGAATTGAAGTGTATTGTTTTCATTCAGTTCATGTGAAAAAAACAGAGTGGGGAAAAGCTTACCATAATGCCTGTCAATGATTCCAGGTTGGGTTACAGTATTTAAAACAGTATTGGTGTATTCATATCTCAAACCGGTAATCAAACTTGTTTTAGGGTTGATTTTATAGTTTAGTGATGAGTATATGGCACTCATGTTTTCGGATAAGGTGTAGTTATTGGTTAGGTCACTGTTAAAAGTCCAGGCACTATTTACCATGTTTGCAACACTCACATCATTTCCAAAGCTTGTATGGGTAGTTTTCAAACCCGATTCTAATTTAATGCTTTTCCCAAAATTACGGGTGTAATCCAATTTTCCAACATAAGTATTGATAGGCGTTTTTTTTGTTACTTTAATTTCTTCCTTTGAAGTTAGTTGGTTTGTATTATCGTGGTAATTAATGGAATATCCTGATGGATTGTTGTCATCGTAATGGAGATAATCGAAATTTAAATCTAATACTTCACCCTCCTTAAAAATATGTTGCAGATTGAAATTTCCCATATAATGGATCCATTTATTCGTTTCAATAACATGCTGATCAATGAAATTAGTAATCTGGTTGTCCTTTTTATAGTGAATTACATTCATGGCGTCCATTTCCCAATCACTTGAATATCCTGATGCCAAAATTCCAAGAGTTGTTTTACTGCTGATTGTATAGTCAAAACCAAGTCGGGCATTATGAAAAACAGTAATTGGTTCCCTGTAACTATCCGATTCGGTTTCTTTGACGGCTCCACCCTGGTTGACCATCCTATACATACTAATCACTTGATAGCTATTATCATAAGAATAGGAGTACGACCCAAAATAATTAATCTTTTTAACATGATGGTTCAACATTAAGCTGCCATTCAGTTTCCCATCTACACCAATTCCTGCGCCCAGAGTGTAGTTTCCATTTGTCCCAAAATCATCATCTTTCTTCAATACGATGTTTATTATTCCTGCGTTTCCTTCAGCTTCGTATTTAGACGGTGGAGTAGTAATCAATTCTATTTTTTGTACATTTTCGGCACTCATACCGTTCAACATTTCGATAGCAGCAGATACAGGCATTCGGCTTTCTTTACCATTGATCATTACCATAACACCTTCTTTTCCTCCCAGCGAAAGTGATTTATTTTGTTTGTTTACAATAATACCGGGTGACTTCTCTAATATTTGCAATGCAGTACTTCCGGAAGAAGTAATGCTGTTTTCAACATTAACAACCATCCTGTCAATTTTTTGCTCATAAATTGGTCTTTTTGCAACCACATTTACACCACTTATTAGTTTTGAATCCTCCTCTGCGATAATAGGATTTACATGGAAATGATCATTAGAACTCTTAATTTCAAAGGGTTGTGAAAGGGTAGCTTTATAACCAATCATTGTGGCTTTTATCAGATATTTGCCGGGTTTGAAATTAGGAATCGAAAAAGTCCCTACATCCGATACCATTACACCTGTAATCACTGAGGAGTCCTTTTGATTGATTAGAAGAACATTTGCGAAGACAAGCGGTTGATTATTTGTATCGTGTACTGTTCCCTGTATTTGTGCAGAACTGATGACGGGGTAGGATATAAGGATTAAAACAAACCAAAGCCTTATTATTTCAATAAGGTATTTTCTATTCAGAGATACCATAGTTTTTTTAATTTGTTGTTACGAAAATGAGTAAAGAAAAGTTTCAAATAGATACTCGTACTACGAAAACAGTATTTGTTTATATTAAAACTTTTTAATTAAAATACTTTTTTTTTAAGTATCTTTGACATGGCTAAATTTGGTAATATTTTGAATTTTAGTGTGATAACCTGATTTGGCGCAAATAGATTTTTAGTGTATTATTTAATTTTTAGAAGGTATGACAAAAAAACGAGAAATCTTCTTCCCGTTAGGGGATGAGATGAGATCAAGACTTAGAAAGATGAAAATTATTGTCTTGCTGACTTTTCTGGTACTGGCTTTATTTGGTAACGGCATTTCGGAAAATACCATTTTTAAAGAGAAGTTGATTGATTCTGCTCCGTCAGATCAACAGCAGCCGCAGAAGAAAAAAATATCAGGTACAGTTCAAGACAGTAAAGGAATTTCGTTGCCTGGTGTAAGCGTGATTGTGAAAGGAACTACAACAGGAACTGTTACGGATAATAATGGGGCTTTTACACTTTCTGTACCGACTGATGCCAAAATAATTGCCTTTTCATTTGTAGGGATGAAAGAGCAGGAAATTATTATTGGCGAGAACAAAACTTTTAATGTTACTTTATTAGAGGAAACAATTGGAATACAAGATGTTGTTGTGACCGCGCTGGGTATCAAAAGGGACAAAAAAGCATTGGGATATTCTGTTCAGGAATTAGGCGGAGAGAGCCTTTCCCAAGCTAAAGAGGCAAATATGGCAAATACTTTGTCTGGCAAATTTGCCGGTGTACAAGTTACACGTGCAGGTAATGGGGCAGGCGGTTCCTCCCGTGTTATTATTCGAGGAGCAAACTCATTGGCAGGAAGCAGCCAACCCTTGTATGTAGTTGACGGAATTCCAATTGATAACGGGAACGTGAAAGCTCCTACCAATTGGGGTGGAATTGATTATGGTGACGGTATTTCAAATGTAAATCCGGACGACATTGAAACTATTTCGGTGCTAAAGGGGCCAAATGCTGCTGCACTTTATGGGCAACGTGGTAGTAATGGTGTCGTTTTGATCACAACTAAAAATGGCAAAATACTTAAAGGAATTGGTGTAAAATTCAGTAGCGATTACTCCATTGGCGATGCACTTGTATTACCGGACTTTCAGGATGAATATGGTCAGGGCTTAGATGGTAATTTCACCAACCTTCGTGGAACTGATGGCAAGTTTTATACCATGGCAGCGGCAATTGCAGGCAATATTCAGGGTACACCAAAAGTAAGTGGAGGTCGTGACAGATTTGCACGTGGAAGCTGGGGTGCCAAAATGGATGGGAAAGCTTATGAGGATCAATATGGTAATTTACTCAATTTCACCCCACAACCCGATACATATCAGAAGTTTTTCAATCTGGAAAAACAATTGATCAACAATATCAGTATGGAGGGTGGTAACGAAAACCTGAATTACCGGCTCTCTTTTGGTAAAACCAATATTGATGGTTATACACCAGGGAACACTTTGAAAAGGAATAATATAAATTTGCGTACAGTTGCAAAAATCACCTCAAAACTTGAGTTGGACGTTAAAGCGAATTATATTATTCAGAAAGGGGTAAATCGCCCGACAGTATCTGATGCAGCCGATAACCCTGCTTATATTTGGATAAGCCAACCCCGCTCAATTCCGATGAGTATCATGGAACAATCGGCTTGGACTGTTTCTGATGTAGCCAGACAATTGGGTTATGCAAGTTTTATTTACCCCGGATTGGAAAAAACTTATGCCACAAACTCCTCTACCGCCAATCCATATTGGACTCGTGATAACACCACCAATACAGATGATCGTCAGAGGATAATCGGAATGATCAAATTAAGTTATAAATTTAACGATTGGATTCACCTGACTGCAAAAGCGGGTACGGATGCTTACACTGACCAACGCCTGAGATACCGCAAACAGGGAACCTATCAGTCTCAAAATAGGAATGGTGACATTCAGGAGGAAGTGACTCGTGTACGCGAGGATAACAGCGATGTCTTATTGTCATTGAATCCGAAAATTTCAGATTATTATTCTTTATCGGTCAATCTGGGGGCAAACCACCAGCAATTTTATGCACGGACAACCGGCAATTCAGGATTGGAATTTATTGCACCTGATTTGTATTCAATCAATAATACCCTGATTAACACTTATGTATTTGGCCTTAGCGAATCGGCTATCAACTCGGTTTACGGTACCGGTTCTTTCGGTTTCAAAAATTATTTTTTCTTGGATGTCTCTGCTCGTAACGACTGGTCTTCAACATTA
>CAILKW010000409.1 GCA_903834845.1 uncultured Bacteroidia bacterium
CGAATACTTGGCACGTCGAACATGTCAGTACCATTTCCCCTGAACACAAAGATCCATCCGGTTTCATCTGGATTTGCCCATAGATTCTTCAAATGAGAATATATGGAGACTAATACCTGATCAACCTGAGCAGAGGTTGAAAAAGCATTGTCAACTGTATAAAAAGTTTGGGGGTTTTCTTTCAGGAATGAATTATCTGGTTCGCAGCTAACCATACTTGCTAACAGTAGCAGAATCCAAATACCAGCTAATAATTTTATCTTTTTCATATTTATATCGTTTTAAGTAATGCTTAGAAACTAATATTTGCACCAATTGTATAGGTTGAAGGAACCGGAAATGTATTTTGGCGAACGGAAGTTCCTGTTTCAGGATCTCCGCCAAACCAATTGGTAAAAGTAGCCAGGTTTTGGGCACTGAGAAATACCTTCAACGAATTGATATTTGCTGCTTTTACCCAAGGTTGTTTGAAAGAGTATGACAAAGAAACATCCTGTACTCTGACAAATCCGCGCGACTGTAAAGCCTGATAACGACCATCACCCGAAAAATATGCTGACGGATAAACATTGCTTTTGTTTTCTGCAGTCCAGTAAGGTTTTGAAGTCATGTTGTCGTTATAACGTCCGGTTCCGGATGTCATATATGCAGCTGTGTTACTTTTCAAAAAATAATTATTTCCTCCAAAAGTTCCTGTAACCATAGCGTATAGCTCGAAATTTTTATAGTTGACAGTGTTACTGATATTTAACCTGAAGTTTTCCTTGTTGTATCCCAGAATTTTACGGTCGGCAGCTGTAATTCCGGCAATTCCGTCAATGTCTTTGTATTTGGGTGCCCCGGGAGCTGCTCCTGTCAGTGTGATATATGCAGCATCATCTGCCTGAACCATACCCTCCTGTTCGTAACCGTAAATGGCTCCAAGAGACTTTCCAATGAATAAAGAGTTTGAAATATCATCATCTTCTTTTCCGTCACCATTTTTGTCTTCGCCATAAAGATGCACCAGTTTATTATTGTTTTTCCAGTAGGTAACTGAAGTACTCCAATTCAGATCCTTAGATTTCACATTAATGGATTTCAAAGTAATTTCCAATCCTGAATTATCAACCTGACCCATTGAAGCCAGAATAGTTTTAAAACCGGTCATTACCGGAATATTACGTGTGAAAATCTGATTGGTTGTTTGTGAAAAATATACATCTACATCGGCAAAAAGACGGTTGTCTAACCATATTGATTCAAAACCGGTATTCCATGTATCAGTAGATTCCCAGCCAAGGTCGGAATTTCCCAGTGCGTTCTGGAACAAACCGTATTTGATTATTCCCTGAGCGTTTGAGTATTCATAACGAATATCACCTGAAGTACCATTGGCTATAGTTGACAGTGTAGCATAGGGCCCAATACCCTGATTCCCGTTTTGACCCCATGACAGTTTTAATTTAAGACTATTCAAGGGTTTAAAACTTTTCATGAAATCTTCGTTAGTTATTTTCCAAGCACTACCCAAAGCTGCAAAATCGGCCCACTTATTATTTGCCCCAAATACTGATGCACCATCGCGCCTATACGAAGAGGTGAAGAAATATTTATCATTGTATGAATAACTTAAACGCCCCAAATAACCAATGTTTGCGCGTTCATCTATATTGACATTCACTTTTTGAATGGTTGCTTTTGCAAGACCCCACATGCCAAGCGTAGTATTTCCGTTGGATGCAAAATCAGAGCCTGTTGAGTTTACCTGCTCATAACGGCGATAATCTCTGGTAGCAACTACTGTTGCTTCAACACTGTGCTTTTTAAAAGTGTTTTTATAATTCAGGATATTATCAAATACATAACTGAAGGTCTTATTATTGTCTATATTACCATTGGCACTTGATAGAAAGCCAACCACGGTAGAGGGTTCGTATCTGGCCAAACCATAACCTTCTTTAATATAATAATTTTCATAGTAGAAATTTCCTGATTGATTTTGATCAAGGTTGGTCAGAACATTTATCCTGAAATTTAGTCCTTTTACCCATGGTACATCTATAACAGCATAGGCATTCAGACGGAAATTATTACGTACATCTTTGTTATCGCGTGTCCCATCATTAACTCCCCATAATGGATTGATTGATGATTGTTCATAAGGGTATTTTTCGAGATTACCCTTATCATCGCGAAACATTGCGCCATAAGGATTCTCTGTTTGTGCTTCGCCAATATTGGCTGCAAAACCTGAATAATCTCTTCTTGAGTAACTGCCATCTAAACCGACTTTTAACCAGTTGGTAATAGTTGTATTTACTTTACCCAACAGAGAAATCCGGGTGTAATCATCACCTAAAACAATTCCTTTAACATCATTATAGGACGAAGATAAATAGTAATTAACATTTTGACCGGCACCAGAAACAGCAATCTGATAGTCTTGAATCACTCCTGTGCGGGTTACCTGATCAAGCCAGACAGTTTCACTCCCGGCAGCAAGATTGGCCAACTCAGCGGTTTTCATCCAGTTAGTAGTACCCGCAGGATAGAAAGTACGTGCATTAACTACATCCATCCATTCTTTTCCTTTCATCATCACAGGTTGATTTTGCCAAGTTTCAACACCTGAGGAGACATTAAAGGTAATAACAGGCTTACCTATTGTACCCTTTTTAGTGGTAATAGCTATTACTCCATTGGCAGAACGCGAACCATATGCGGAAGAGGAAACAGCATCTTTAAGGATGTCAAAACTGGCAATATCATTAGGATTAATGTCGCCTAAACTTCCCAGATAGATAATACCATCCAAAACAATCAAAGGGTCATTAGATCCGCTTATTGAATTCTGACCACGAATATCCATTGCAGGTTGTCCTCCGGCAGTATTAGTAGCACCAATACTCAAACCGGCAACATTTCCTTTCAATGACTCCAGCGCATTAAGGTTCGGAGCCAGAGAAATTGGAGAATTTTCTATTTTCAGTGAACTGACTGAGCCTGTAAAATCCTGACGTTTGGCAGTACCATATCCGATTACAATCACTTCATCCAGAGCAAGTTTATCTTCTTCCATAACAAGATCAATAACCTTTTTTCCCTGAACCGATATTTTCTGGGTCTTCATGCCTACAAACGAAAACTGTAAAACTGCGTCTTCAGGGAGATTACTAATTGAAAAATTTCCATCGTTATCGGTAATTGTACCGTTTGTAGTTCCGGTAACTACCACGGCAACACCAGGCAGGGATGCTCCCGACTGATCGTTCACTTTCCCTGTAACCTTGCGTACCGGTTGCTGTGCCGCCTCAATTGCCGAGCTTAGCTGGTCTTTCCCCGCCAATACAACCTGTTTTTCGATAACTACATAAGCTATTCCTGTTCCATTAAGGACTTTGTTCAGGATGTCCTCTACCTTAACAAATTGAAAATCTGCATTTACCTCCTTGTCAACATCAATTTTTGAGTTGTTGTACAGAAAGGTAAATTCACTTTGTTTTTCAATCTCACGAAAAACATCTTTTAATGAGGAATTCCTCATGTTGAGGCTGAGCAGTGTATTTTGGGAATATACACTTGCCGTTACTTGCATCAAAGTAACTAAAATTAAGAAGCATGTTAGTTTCATAATTCTGATCAATTTCGTCAGGGAACACCTTTCCCTGTCAATGAATACTGTTTTTATTTTCATAGATTTGTAAAATTTTTATTAGACTTTTCCCTTTGGGGATTTTTGTTTAATTCATTTTTCGTATCGCAAGTACGTATGTCCGGATAGGGGAACATTGGCGTGTTCTCCTATTCTTTTTTGTGTTCTTCAATCCATAGGCATTTTGTTTTTAGGGTAAATAAATACTTTCTCTTCGTCAATCTTATAGCTCATCGGAGTTGTGAGCTTAAGTCTTTTCAGCACTTCACGCAAGCTTTCTGTCTTAATGGTCAATGTGTAACGCTCCGAATATTTAAGGTCTTTGTCGAGAATTATCTTTATATCATACCATCGTTCCAGTTTTTTTACCACATCGCCAAACAAAGAATTATCAAACCTTAATTTGTTCTCTTTCCATGAAGTGTAAAGATCGGTGTTTACCTTTTTTATGGATATTTCGCCCGATTGTGTGTCGAAGACCATCCTTTGACCCGGATTTACTGCAACAGGGTTTGCTTTGCCTGCCAGATAAGCACCAATTTTCCCTTCTTCAAGTGTTGCCTCAGTCTGTTGTTCGTCAGGATAAGAACATACATTGAAACGGGTTCCGAATACTCTGATATCTCCATTTGTAGTCCTTACAACGAATTGCCTTGTTTGATCTTTTTTAACATCGAAGTACCCTTCTCCCGATAGGGTAACCAGCCGGATATCGCTTCCAAAATCAGTTGAATAGGTGAGTTGGCTTTCAGAATTAAGCCATACCACTGTACTGTCGGATAGTATAACTTTTGATTTTTCGCCGCGCGGAGCCTCGATTGTCACAAATTGTTTTTTCGTTTGTTTGGTTTTTACACTGAAGAAAAGGCCTATAAACAGTGCTGCCACTAACATTGCTGCTACTGTTGTTGCTCTCCAAATCATTAACTGATTCGTTTGGACAGATAAGCTGCTATTTTTATTAATGGTGCTGTTAACGGTTATTCTCTTGTCTAAAGATTCCCATCCGGTATCAGTATTGTAGTGACCTTCATTGAAAAATACGCTGCTTTTTTGCCAAATTTCGTTATATTGATCAAATAGTTTTCTGTTTTGGTATGAATCATTAATCCAGGTATTTAACAAAGAAAATTCATCCTCGTTCAGGTTCTTTTCGAGGAAACGGACGATAAGCTCTTTATAATCTAAATTCTCTTCCATATTTTCTGTGTTGATAGTGTAACATTTTAACGGCTGTTTACCCCTACAAACGAATGTTTTTTTTTTCAATAATATCAGAGGTTAAAATATGTTGGCAGTTTCTGATTTTTAAGAGTAACTCAAGATTTTATTCTACCTTCGTACTTTCTAAAACAAATAACAATGAAACAAACATTTAAGGGAATTATTATTTTACTGTGCTGTGCCTTGTTCTGGAATTGCAAACCTAACAAAACATTTAGTGAGGGTGAACTTAGTTTAATTCCTCAGGTTCAGAAGATGACTCTGGGAGAATCGTCGTTTCGGTTCAGTAAAAGTACAAGATTAGTTGTTGAGAATACTTCTCAACAGGCTATTGCCGCTCAATTGGCTGTGATGTTCGAAAAAACGGCAGGCTGGAAACCTGAGATTATTATGGGAGGAAAGGAAGGTTCGAATCAGGTATTTTTTCGAACCGAAAAACCTTTGGCCGAAGAGGCTTATAAGTTAGAAGTTTTAAAAAACCGGATAAAAATCAGTGCATCAGAGCCTGTAGGGTTCTTCTATGCCATGCAAACATTACGGCAACTCCTTCCTGTTGAAATCGAGGGCAGTAAGAAGGAAGATCTGACAGAGTGGCTTGTTCCTGTCGTATCTATCGAAGATAATCCGACTTTTAAATGGCGGGGCTACTTGCTCGATGTTTCACGTCACTTTTTTCCTAAAGAAGATGTATTTAGGATGATTGACAACCTTGCACTTCATAAAATTAACACTCTTCATTTGCATCTGACTGATGATCAGGGATGGCGCATCGAAATTAAGAAATACCCCAAACTGACCGAAGTTGGTGCTTGGCGTGTTGACCGAGAAGACAAACACTGGAATTCGCGCCCCAAACAACAAGCAGGTGAAAAGGCTACCTATGGTGGATTTTATACTCAGGATGATATCAAAGAAATGGTCACATACGCTCAAAGTCGTTACATTACTATTATTCCTGAGATTGAAATGCCCGCACATGTAACAGCAGCTCTTGCAGGATATCCACAGTATTCGTGTACAGGAGGGCCTTTTACAGTACTTCCAGGCGGTGTATGGCCAATTACTGATATATATTGTGCAGGAAATGATTCAACCTTTCTTTTTATCGAAGACGTGTTGAGCGAAGTAATCAGTTTATTTCCATCGAAATATATTCATATAGGAGGTGACGAAGCGAAAAAAACCGAATGGGAAAAATGTCCTAAATGTAAAGCCAGAATTAAGACTGAAGGGCTTAAAAATGCCGGGGAGCTGCAAAGTTATTTTATTAAAAGAGTCGAAAAATTTATTAACTCGAAGGATAAAGTTTTACTTGGTTGGGATGAAATTCTGGAAGGCGGATTACCACCTAAAGCAACGGTTATGAGTTGGCGTGGTACTCAGGGAGGCATTGATGCTGCCAAACAA
>CAILKW010000410.1 GCA_903834845.1 uncultured Bacteroidia bacterium
ATCGGCACTAATAGTCAGTGCAGCTTTTGTTACTGTGAAGATGCCATGTTTGTAAATGAATTCATAATTTTCATCTTCGCCACCGAAAACGATTATCGAATCTTTATGAACCCCAACAGGAGTTAAAAGGTCAATTAATGTGTTGATTGACGGGATGGTTGTCAAAACAGATACATTTTCATCATGGACAAATCCACTGTAATAGTAAGTCAACGTAGGATTTACAGCACCATAAATTTTAGTTTTTGGATCAGCAATAACGATAAGTCCGATTTTTGTAATATTAGCAGTCAGAACTGTTGGTTGTGTCAGAGTGTAGTTACCTGCCTGTGCACCTCCAAGAGTATAGCCTGTAACAGAAACCGCAATATTGTTTGCAGCATCTTTTGTAGCAAAGGTTGCCACAGGTGTGCCAGCAATTGTTACAACATCAGTACCTAAAATTCCTGAAAGATTTGCCGTACCGCTAATTGTTGCATCGGTCAGACCGTTATAGACTTTATTATTTGCTGTAACACCAATGACTGTAAGTGCTTTTGGTGAGACGGTAAGACTTAGCGGGGTTGAGAATTGTGCGGCACATGTACCACTTTTTACGAGTGCCCGGTATTGCCAGACACCTGCCGAAGCCGGATTCTCACTATAACTTGTTAATGTGTTTTCAATATCTGTCCACGAACCATCACCGAACATTTTCTGCCATTTTACAACACTTCCGGTATTTCCGGCAAGCATCAGATTTCCTGAAGAACTACCATAAGTAACCGGATTTGTTGCAACCGTTACCGCCCCGGCAACACTTAAAGAATTGATTGTTACAGTAACATCTAATCTTGCAGCACTTTCACAACCGTTTATTGTTTGACTTGCATAGTAATGAGTACTATTTGCCAATACATCCGTTAATGCAAGTGCCGTTCCGCCGGTAGGGGTTGCAAACCAATGAATATCTGTACCTGTGGCGGTCAAATCGGCTACTGTTGCAGAATTGCAGAATATTTGAGCTGCAGTACCTGTCGGAGCTACATTTATAAGGACACTTTCAGAGGTAACACTAATGCCGTTTGCCGAAGTTGCACTGAAAGTATGGTTGCCTGTGGCTCCCGTGAAAATTAATTTGTTTGTAAGATCGGCCACACCGTTCACAAAATCATCCGCTTTATCTAAAACATTATTTGTTGCAGAACCCAGACCTGTCAGGATGCCATCATTGGGAGTGCAGGTTATTGTTAAACTGTTTGTTGATGCATCGAACGCTGTACAGATATTACCGTAAATATCATACACAGTAACAGTATTAATCCCTGAGAAAGGTATCTCTTTAGTCTGACAACTTTCAATGCTGATGGTTAATTTGTTGATAACATCAGGAATAACCGTAATCAATCCTGAGTTTACCGTTTCGAGTGTGCCCGAAGTTGCCTTAATGGTTGTTGTGCCGGTTAATTTACCTGTGAAAACTGCACTTCTATTATCAGTGGCGGGAACAAGATCAACATTTGTGACGCTGCCCGTTTTTCCTTCGAGCGACCATACCGAAGCAGCAACATTAGCTATAAAGTAATCTGAACCATCGCGGGTAACAGAATACACTGTAATAGAAGAGCCTGCCGTAATATTTTGGGCACTGACAACAGACCCTGTGCCATCGGCTTTAGTCTCAACTCGTACTTTTGCGGGGGAGCGGTAAGTTGCATAAAGCTTTATATCCCAACCGCCGCCGGCCTCTACCTTTGTGACGGTAAAATCGGACCATTCGCCCCGATTTACAATATTTGGGATTCCTGTAAAGAAAGGTTCCAATTGTGTATGAGCAAAGATAAAAACGGATTGAAGACCCGAAGTACCTGTTGCTCCTTCCATATCGAAGCTGAAATGCTTTGAAACATCAATTTGACCGTTTGCAGGGTCATCTGTATAGATTTTTCCGGTTGTAGAAATCAGTTGGTTTGGTGTGGCAGAGTTGATTCTGAACTTGATCTGACCGGGCTGGGTGGCATTGTAGGTTGAAATATAAAGGTTTTTTGCTAAGGTTAGATGGCCGGTATTGGCTGCGTTGGTAAGGTCAAGTACGCTAAAAGGTTTTAGCTCAATCGAAGCATTACTTCCTGTATAACCGCTGATGGTTTTGGCGCTGCCCATTTTTACTAAGGTAGTGGTAGCCGATGTCCCTTCGAGTGTGAACCGTGCCGGAGTGGTTGTGTTGAAAGGGTTAAAGTTTAATAAAGCACCATTAAAGAAAGATATAGTGCCAAAGTAGTTTGAGAGGTCGCCTGTTAGCGAAACCTGTGAAGTAATGGTGTTCCCGATTTGTAAAGTACCGGACGAAGTGTTGTCTTCAACAAATGTTGAAAGTGTATTTGAATGAATACCAGAGGCCAAAATGACTTGACCGCCATTATCAATAACATACTCCTGCGACATCAGATTGATGGGCAGCAGCAATACTGAAATTGCAGTTATAAGAAAGGTGATAATGGAAATCAGTGATTTCATTTTGGCCTCTGGATAATTAATTAACTATTTAATATTTAAAAAATAAAGAATTTTGATCATACCCGATCTTCATGTACCGGATTAACAAAATTATTAATGGGTATTTCCTAAAAATTCACGTATTAGTCTGAGTTCCCTACGGTTACTGTTGCACCGCTTTTAACTACTACTTGGCTTACTTTGCCACTGAATTTAGTATTGATAGCTGAACTGATTGTGAAAGTTGTAGCATTAGTGCCATCACCAACTTGCACTACGCCGGCAGAACCGCCAATGGTTGGAAAACTATTAGCTGCGAATGTGCCAACTACTTGTAAGATTGAAGTTCCATCAGCAAACGATACAGTGTTGGTAAAACTCCCTGTGCCTTTTAAACCCAACATTTTGCCACTATTGATTGTGAACGTTTGACCACCTATAAGTCCAAGGGCTTGAAGATCAATTAGTAGATTAGCAGCTACTGTATAGCCGGCATCTAAGGTCTTATTTTTCAGCAATTTTTGATAAAGGTCTACATTACGTCCACTCAAACCAGTTAAGGTTCCGGCGTAGCTGGTAGCTGTGCTGTTTATATCAAATAAAGGGGCAAAAGTGGCGGTTAACCTTAAGTTTTTAGCATTTGTATTAACAGAAGTATTTATCCAATTATCATTATCATATAAAAGGGTAGGCGATGTAGAGGCAATATTTGGATCAGCCCCGGAATAGGTGGCGACAATAAAATTGCTCTCTGCATTGATTGTACCTGTCGCAGAAGCCATACTAAAAACAAGATTCTTTGAAGGATCAATATCAGCTGGCAATGTTGTCAAAGTAATTTTGTAGGTTGTTGCTGGACCAGTAACGTTAAATTTAATCTTTGGGGCGTTGACATCAGTATAATTATTCATTTGAATCCCGCTACTACTTAATGTTAAATTATCGGAAATATCCAGAACGCCATATTTATCCATAGTTAAACCTGATGTCCCAAATGTAACCCCCCCAGACGCATAAATTTTCAAAGTAGTTGCTTCTGAATGTGAAGCAGATCCAAGGGTAAACTTTGCGTTATAGCTTGCAGCATTCAAAGTTAATGTACCACCAGAAAGAACATCAAGAAACCCATAATAGCCTGAATAGGTTCCATTAAAGTTAACTGTTCCACTTGTGGTTATTGATGCAGTTGAACCGGCAGCAGCAGTAGTACTTGTAACAATGCCAGTGTAAGTACCTGCATTAAATATAACACCCGCACCATCGTTAAGTTCGTAATTTCCTGCTTGCTGTGCCATTGCCCTGTTTCCAAACCCGAGCATTGCAATTACGATTGCAATAGTTTTAAATGTTGATAAAAAAGTTTTCATAATGAAATTTGCTTTAAGTAATTGTTTTAAGTAATTGTTTATTGTTGTATTAATCATTTTTTCTGAATTTAATGGAGATATTTTATTGATGTTCTGCCCACTATGGGGCTGAGGCGGAATCCTGCTTATTTTCTCCGTGGGCTTCGCCCATGGTTATTCAGATTGTGCCCTTTCAGGGCTTTAAGGCGGTATGGTAAACTGGAAGTAGCTCATTTTATAAGTCTTAATTTTTTTGTCGTTTGAATTGCTTTGCAGATAATTTCTCATTTTTTTATAGAATTGATTATTTAACTTTAAAATTGTTTTTACATGCTTACATTTAGTGTTGCACCCGATCTAACGGTTATCAGGCTTACCTTACCATTGCATTGCGTGGTCGAAAGAGATTGAGTAAGGCTTGTTAATCCATCGCCGATCTCAATTTTCCCTGATGCACCATCACCATCAATTGAAAAACCTGAGCCCAAGACCTCAGATGATAAGACTTTTAAAACAGAGGTGGTGCCTCCAAATTTTATCTTGCCTGAGAAAATGCCTGAACCTGTTGAGTTTTTCAAAGCAAACCATTTGCCATCGGTAAGTGTGCAGGAATACACAGATGTATTTGTCAGATTAAAACCCTTGAGATCGAGCGTCATGCTTTTGACTATTGTTGAATTGTCCTCTATGTTATAATTGGAAGTTTGTAAGGCTATGGCACCATCAGTTGACATGTTTGTAAGCAAAAGAGTAAAGGTAGTCCGATCTAAAGACGAATCATCTTTAAACTGAGCTTTTGCTCCTTGGTAAGATAATCCAAGTATCAAAAACAAAACAATGGTAATGATTGCTTTCATCCTTTTAACAATTTTTGTATGTTTTAATTGCAAGGCAAAGATTATTTTTGAAATTACTAAAAGCAAGAAAAAAGTGTTGCTGAATGGTCAAATTGACGATTCAGCAACACTTTTTAACATTTTAATATTCAATATATTATGAAATTCCTGATGGAGCCATAAGGTATTTGAGACAAAAAACAGGTCAATTTTCTAATCGGTTCATTTTTTTATAGACTTCGGGAGTTACTCCGGTGAACTTTTTGAAGGCACTATAAAATGGCGATTTTGAGCTGAACCCCGAATAGGCAAGGATATGGTCTATGGTAAAATTTTTATCGTTTGAGGTTACCAGCAATCTGCAAACTTCCTTGATACGAAGTTCATTTATGTAGTCGTTGAAACTGACGCTGTAATGGTTGTTAAAAATCCGAGAAAGATAGGTTCTGTTAGTGTTGAGTTTTTGAGCCATTTTAACCAACGAAAGGTTTGGATCGCGATGAACTTTATCGGTATGTATCAACTGGTTTAATTGTGAAATCAAATTAGGATTTAAGCCTTTTGTGATCAATGCGGGTTGACAGTCGTTCATAACAATTTCGTTTTCTATTTCTTCAATTGTACTGTAAGCGAGGTTCACATTTGCGGTGATATACCGTTTACTGTTTTGTGCGTTAAGTACAAATGCCAAACCAATAACAAGGGTGACAGCCAATATCAGAAAGATAATTACTTTTTGCTGATCAACGATTTTTGCTGATGTATCACGATGGAATCTCAAATCAATCATATCAAGTTTAGTATCCGTATCAGCGAGTAACAGCTTGGCCTTTTGCTCACTGTCGGAATTTCCATTACTGTACAGACTGTTGGAATAGAACACTTGCAATTTAGGTGCAATGGTAATTTCAGATGAATGATCAGTCTGTTTGTTATCCTTTAGCAGGCAGGATACAAAAAAGGACAAAATCCCGAATA
>CAILKW010000411.1 GCA_903834845.1 uncultured Bacteroidia bacterium
CCGAAATAATATTACAGTAGCAGGAACAGCCAAAATATCAAGATGGATGAACATTGAGGCATCTCTAAACTATGCAAATTCATCTGTTACAAAGGTTGATAGAGGTACTGGTGGGGTTCTGTACAGAGCACTGAATTGGCCTCTGACAGATGACATGAGGGTTTATCTTGATCCTGTTGGAAATATTCGTTACCCCAAAAAATATGTGGATGTTGACATTTTAAATCCCTATTTTGAACTATATAAGAACAAAAATTATGATGAAACACAACGTTTCATTTCAAATATGGTTGTTAACTTAATCCCAGTTAAAGATTTACTGATCCGTGCTCAAGTGGGTTTCGATGTTAGCTCTACTTCTATGAATATTGTACGTCACCCTCAGTGGTCTTCAACTGCCACAGGAACGGGTTCTTATGACTTGTCTAAGTTAAACGATTCTAATCCTACAATCAACATTATATCTACTTACAAAAAGGAATTAGGCAAGTTTAATGCATCTGCTCAGGTTGGTTATCACCAGGTTGAACAAGGCTCAAAAACTTTATCAGTACATGGTGAAAAATTTATGGTAGCCGATTTTCAATCAATTAATAATTGCGATATTGCCACCCTGATCAACACCACAAGAACAGTAATGAGACGGCTTCAGGCGGTATCGGGATCTTTTGAGTTTTCATATAATAATATCGCTTTTTTGACACTACGTGGTCGTAATGACTGGTCATCTACTTTACCTTTGAATAACAACAGCTATTTTTATCCGGCAGTGGATGCAAGTTTCATTCTCTCTGATCTTCCTTTTTTCAAATCCAGATCAGAAACATTTAGTTATATAAAACTCAGAGGTTCTGCTACTCAGGTAGGTAAGGACGCACCACCACTTTCCATATATCCTGCCCTTGAGTCTGCCCCCACTTCTTTTGGCGGATACAGATATGGCTATACCGGTCCAAACCCAAACCTGCGCCCTGAAATGAACACAGCATGGGAAGCTGGTTTTGAGGCACGTCTTTTTAGAAACAGGATTAATATTGATATGTCATATTATAACACATTCTCGAAAGATCAGATAATTACAGGATTCCGAATGAGCTATGCTACAGGATTCGTATTAAACAACATGAATGTTGGTTCGTTCAAAACTAGCGGAATTGAGTTCAGAATTGATGGTGATCTTGTAAAGAACCGTTACTGGACCGTGAATGCAGGGCTCAATTTAACTAAAAACCATAGTAATGTAATTTCGTTGCCCGAAAATGTATCCGAATACTACAATGCCTATACATGGGTTTCCGGAAACATTAGAAACGGAATTAAAGTTGGTAACCCTATTACCTCATTAACAGGGCTTGATTATCAGAAAAATACCAACGGACAGGTTCTGATTGAGCCATCATCTGGTTTGCCACTCGTATCTGGTGTCTGGACTTATTTAGCTGATCGTGAACCTAAACTATTAGTTGGTTTCAATGCCACTGTTAAATATAAAAATATTTCACTTACTACTTTGCTTGATGGACGTATCGGAGCAACAGTTGTCAACGGCACAAAGCGTTATATGCAGACCTACGGTTATAGTCAGGAATCTGTAACACAAAGGGAAGCACCTCCTGTAGTTTTTGATGGAGTATTGAAAGATACTTATGAGAATACTCCTACACCAACAATTAACTCAATAGGGGTAAAATTAGGGGATCTTCAATATGGGTATGCGGGACAAGACCCTGACTGGATTGAGCAAAATATCAACTATCTCAAATTGGCAGAATTAAGATTTTCGTATGCCTTTAACAAAGAATGGTTAGCAAAAAAAACGAATAAGACCGTTTCTGCTGTCACTATTTTTACTTCAGGGTCTGACCTTTTTATATGGACTAACTATTCAGGTATTGATGTGGCAGGTAATGCTAACTCATCAGCTCTGGGAGGAACTGGCGGAGCTGGTTTTGACATGATGTCTATTGCATCTCCCCGTAGAATATCTTTTGGTTTAAGTGTAACATTTTAATTATTAAAACGATGAGAAAAATATTAATATCCTTAACCCTACTTCTGGTCATTGGTATAAGTTCTTGTACAAAAACCTGGCTGGATGTTAATAAGAACATAGATGCTCCTGACTGGGTTAACCCTATTCTTCGATTAGGGCCGGTATTAGCCTCTTACGAGGGTCTGGCTTATGACCTTAGAGCTGTTGCTCCGTTGACACAGTACTTTGGTGGCACTTCATCCTTTGTTTCTACCTATGGTATTTCGCACAGTTACTTTGTCGGAAGCGATAATGGAGGTGAATGTTGGAGAATGTCTTACTGGCTTCAGGGAATGAATCTGGAGAATATCATTAATGATGGAAGAAATCTCGGACAATTTAAACTTGCAGGAATCGGTTTAACTATTAAAGCCTATTCATGGCATACATTATCCTCTTTACACGGCGACCTTCCTGTCAAGGATGCCTATGTTCCAGGACTCCTATCTCACAATTACGACAATCAGGAGTACGCATTTTCAATGGTTCGTTCATGGGCAAGGCAGGCTATTACGGAATTGGAAAAGACAGATAATACTATTTATCCCACCACTATAACGACTGCTGACCTTATTTATAAAGGAGATGCGACAAAATGGAAAAAATTAGCTTATGCTGTTCTTGCAAGAAACTATATTGCCATGTCGAAGAAAAATACAGCTTATCTTGACTCTGCAATAATTTGTGCCGACAAATCATTTACAAATGCCTCTGATGAACCTTTCCTGACATTTCAGGCAACAGGAGTATCAACAACTTCAAATTTCTATGGCGTACTAAGAGCAAACCTGACAACTGTCTTTACTCAATCTGATTACATAGTTCAGGTTATGACCGGCACAATTCCCAACTACAATTCTTCGGGTTCGATAGAGGGACTAAGTGCATACCAGATGGTTACAGATACTGCTACACTTGACCCAAGAACCATCCTTTTATTAGGTACATTGGATACCATGCAGATTGATCCGAATAATATAAAGAAAGGTACTTATAAATTTGCTGGTACAAGAGCTGGCTATACAGCAACTTGTTCTTTCTGGGGATCGGCTTCAACTCCTACTGTTGCTACATCCGGAACCGGAAGGTGGCTTTACAGAGATGATGCTCCCTGGCCACTTTCCAGCTTTGCAGAGATTCAACTGATAAAAGCTGAAGCACTTTTCCTGAAGGGACAAAAGACAGAATCGTTAGCAACATTCAAAATTGCAGTAGCAGGTCACATGGATTTTGTGAAGAAACTTATTGTTCCCGGAACATTAGTTAAAAGCACTACGAATAAACAAACTTCCGTTATTGGTGATAAAATTACAGCCGCAAGATTTACCACATTGGCAACCGACTATCTTAACAGTAAGTTTGTTAACAATATGCCACTTGCAGACTTTACTCTTTCTCACATTATGATGCAAAAATATGTTGCTTTATTCCCTTGGTGTCTTGACACATGGAATGACTTGCGGCGCTATAATTACGATCTTTTGCTTGGTTCAGGCGGTGTACCCGTCACCGGAACATCATGGACAAGTGATGCAGTATATCATAAGTTGGATTCTGACCCTGCAAGAGTATATAAAGGATTCTTTCTGTCTGCCGCAGACGTGGTTAACAGAAGAACAAAGTTTGCAACAACCAATCTGGGCTCTCCCTGTTACCGGATTAGGCCACGTTATAACTCCGAATATATGTGGAATCTCCCTTCATTAAAGAAACTTCTGCCTATTGCCGGTGATGCTGATAACTATCAATGCTCCCCGATTTGGTTTTCTTCACCTGGTAATTAATAACAATAAATTTAAAACGATTGAAAATGAAAACAATAACAGCAATAATTTCTGTGTCTATAGTATTCCTGCTAACGTCATGTGAGATGAATGTAATTTCTTTCGGAACAACCGATATCGATCTGACAAAATCTGCCGAAGTGAGGTTAGTCTATGACATACCGGTTGTAGCTTCAACAACTCTTAATATTACGAGACTTAAATATAATGGCAATTTGGTATCTGAAGTTTCGACATCTATTGGTAGTATATTTCCAAACAGTACGGCTAAATATCATGTTGTTCCACAGGGTACAGTTAAAGTTGATGCTTATACCGGAACAACCAAAGATGTGATTCAATATAGCAATACCTTTACTCTCGGCTCGGGAAAATACACCGCATTTATTCATAGTTTGACTGAAGTTCCTTATGTAATAAAGGATGCTGACGTATTTCCTTCCAGTGATGCCTGGGCTGATACATTATCAAATATTCAATTTGTAAATCTGCTGTATAAGGCAGATGGAATAACCCCTTATGGAACGCTTTTTTTGAAGGGGAGAAGGGGAGCCGGAACAACAGCAAGCCCATATACCTATCTTAATATCGCTTCTTGTGGCTTTAAAGAGAGTTCTGCTTTGATTCCTTACAAATTAATAAAAAGTGGCACAATTTGGTCGGGTACAGAGACAGGGATGGTTTTTGTAGTTTTTGATGCTACAGGAACACTGTTAAAGTATTATCCGAGTTCCACAGGTGCTCTTGCAGATTGGTCAGCTACAGGCTTTTCGTTGGGTAAAGGGAAGAACTACATTTTTCACATAAACGGAAAAATTGGGGCAAAATACGCAGATCAGGCTATCAGATTAAGTACTATTGCATTAAATTAAACATATATGAAAAAATTATTTTTGTTAATTGGAATTTTAAGTGTCACTTTAACGGTTTCACTTGCACAGAATAAAAAAGCTGAAAAAGAGGCTGCTGCAAAAGCACAGTTTGAAAAAGCTGTTGCCGCTATAGAGGCAAAAGACTTTGTCATTATAGTTGATACTTATGAATCGGGAAGTGGAACCATTGAGACAAATACTGATGATGCAAATTTTGTGTCTTATGAGAAAGATTTTGTATTTCTTCAAGGGGCGATAGTGGCAGGTAACAGCTATACCAACAGGGTTACTATATCTGATTATAAACAGGTTGCCGATAAGAAAGAAAATATCAGGATTGAAATGCAGGTTAAGGGTACCTATATTACTGCGAAGATTGAGATTTTCATGAAAAAAGGAGGTAATTATGCAGATGTCATTATTTCACATTCAAAAGGAGGTTCAAAACGTTTTTCCGGTGAAGTCATTCCCAGAGCGGAATCGAAATATTTTAAAAGGCCGGGCGTAGTGTAAAATTTCTGATTTGCATTTAATATAAAAGGCTATTAATGGGTTAATAGCCTTTTTGCTTTTACTTCGAGTTATATTACCGTTTTCTTCGGGTTCAGACAAACAAATACTGGCATATTGTAGCCATCGAATTGGTTAATTGATTTGAATTTGTCACTATAAGAGACATATTTTTTCGTTATTTATGAACTGTATTATTTATTTTGGTTTCATAAAAACTTGAAATTATTAATATTATAAATGAAAAATAATTTTTTTCGAAAGGAAATATATAATTTTAAAAGATGTCATACAACATACAAAACAAATACCTATCTTCGTGAAAATTTGTTAATATGAAATATTAATTCTAAAATCAAAAAACAATGAGATGAAAAAATCATTAGCAATCTTTTTCATTTTGTGCCTGATCACACAGTTGATTTACGCACAAAAACGAACACTTACAGGAACTGTTCGCGACAAAGCCACCGGCGAATCCCTTATTGGTGTTACAATTTTAGAAAAGGGTACCACAACGGGTACAGTAACCGACGCAGCGGGAAACTTTTCAATTTCTGTTTCGCCTGAGTCAGTTTTAGTGGTCAGTTTTATTGGGATGAACTCTAAGGAGATCAAACCCGGCAAATCAACCAATCTGGTTATTGACCTTGAATCATCTTTTCAGGTAGTTGACGAAGTTGTGGTTGTAGGTTATGGTCAGCAAAAGAAGGCCAACCTAACCGGAGCCGTTGCATCAGTTGACACAAAAGTTCTTGAAGCAAGACCAATTGCAGACGTTGGCCGTGGTCTTCAGGGAACAACACCTGGCTTAAGTGTTGTTATTCCCAGTGGGGAGGTTGGTTCAGACCCAATCATGAAAATTCGTGGACAGCTGGGTTCACTTCAAGGAGGTTCTTCTCCGTTAATTCTGATGGATAACGTTGAAATCCCTTCAATTCAAATGGTTAATCCAGATGATATTGAATCAATATCAGTATTAAAGGATGCTGCCTCGTCTTCGATCTATGGAGCAAAAGCAGCTTTTGGGGTAATTTTGATTATAACAAAGAAAGGTGCTAAAACTGAAAGTGTCAATGTTACTTATTCAAGTAACCTTTCCTTTCAAAACATCTCCAAGAAAATGGAGATGGGACAATTGGATGCTTTGGAATACTCAGTAAGTGCCTTTGAGCGCGTAGGTGGTACTGTTGCCGGAGCTTTCTGGCAGATAACGCGCGAAGGTTTTGACAAGGCCAAAATATGGAAGGACAAATATGGAAGTGTTGTAAAACCCAACGATCCGATGCTGTACGGACGTGACTGGTATGTTGACGCAAATGGTCGGAAGATTGGTCTAAGAACATATAATCCTTACGATTACATGGTAAAAGAATGGACTCCAACCCAAACACATAATTTTTCTGTCAACGGAAAGAGCGGCAAAACAGATTACAATATCAGCCTGGGATATTTGGGTCAATCGGGTATGGTTAAACCTGCCAAAAAAGATGATTTCAAGCGTTACAATGGAGCAGTTCGACTCGGAACAGAAATAAACAGCTGGTTGAAAGTGAATGCTGGCATGATGTATTCAAAACGAATGAAGCAATATGCTTATGCAACCAATTCAACAACTGCTGACCCATGGTTGTATTTGTACCGTTGGGGATCTACCTATCCTTTCACGACAGAGGATGGAGATCCTCTCAGAAGTCCCGCTTCCGAAGTTGCTCAGGCCAATACTGCAAATCAGGAAACCAATTATACCAGTATGAACGGAGGTTTTACAATTACTCCGCTAAAAGACTGGAAAATCAATTTCGATTATACACATGCTAATCAGGAGTATATCACTGAAAGACCCGGAACACGTTATACAGCCCGGGACACATGGTCTGCTGCTGTGGCAAAAAATGATGCATCGGGTAACAGAATTTATATGAACGATGCTGGTGAAGTAGTCACTTCCACTGCTACCGGTGCCATGCCTGCTTACCAGCTGGTTATGTCACAATATACTGCAGTTGGTGCCAATCCTGACCATGTTTACCGTTATTCAAAAAATGACCAGTGGAATACGATTAATATTAACACAACTTATGATTGGAAATTAGCAAACGATCATCAGTTCAAATTTATGGCTGGATTGAATAAGGTTAGTTATGTATATGCATACAACTGGTCACAAACAACACAGTTAATTGATTATACTAATGCTCAATTCGATTTAGCCACAGGTACACAAACCACAAGTGGAGGTGAATATTGGGAATCTCAGTTAGGTTTCTTTGGAAGGGTGAATTACAATTTCAAGGAAAAATATCTTTTTGAAGCTAATCTCAGGTATGACGGAACTTCCAAATTTCCAACCGATCTTCAGTGGAGATATTTTCCTTCATTCTCAGCGGGTTGGCGTGTGAATGAAGAAAGCTGGATGGAATTCTCAAAACCTGTGTTGAGCACTTTGAAACTTCGTGGATCCTGGGGTACTATCGGAGACCAGACAGTTAGTAACTCTTTGTACGTTCCCACTATGAGCGGTTCATTCAACAATTTTTTAATAGGCGGTGCAAAACTTTATCAGTTTGGAACTCCCGGTGCTGTTTCAGCAAATGTTACCTGGCAGGATATTACCACACTTGATTTAGGTGGTGATGCACGGTTCCTTAAAAATAGTCTTGGGATTTCATTTGACTGGTACAGACGTGATACAGAGAACATGATCGTTCCACAGGAAGGAATCCCTGCTACTTATGGTACCGGTGCCCCACAGAGTAATTATGGCTCTTTGAGAACAGATGGTATTGAACTTTCGATTGATTACAGCCATCGCTTTAAAAATGGAGTAGGCGTTAATTTTGTAGCAGCATTGGCTGATGCCAAAACGACAATTACCAAATATGGTTCAACCCAAAGCATTGATTCATGGTATGTTGGCAAAACTTATGGTGAAATATGGGGATATGAAACAGACAGATTGTATCAAAAAGAGGATTTTGCCTATGATGCAGCAGGCAAATTTATAACGGTAACGTCTAAAGACGGATTTCCGGTTAATCAATTGTCGGATCCCAATGCTCCTACTCAGGGAAAATTCCAGGCAGGAAACTTCAAATTTGGTCCCGGTGATGTTAAATTCAAAGATTTAAATGGCGATGGAATAATAACTCCTGGAAATAGGCTATTGAAGAACACAACAGGTGTTGCTGATTATGGGGATTTAAAAAAGATTGGAAATTCTACCCCAAGATATCAGTATAGTTTCCGTGCCGGAGCTGATTACAAAGGATTTGATGCCTCTGTTTTCATTCAGGGTGTTGGTCAGCGTGATGTTTGGGGAGATGGATTCCTTGTCATCCCCGGGTATAACTCCTCGGACGGTGCAATACCACAAGCTATTGCCGGAAATTTTTGGAGAACAGACAGAACAGATGCTTTCTATCCGGCACCTTACAATCAAGCTGGAAGTGGTACCACCTTAAATATGCAGGTTCAATCCAGATACTTACTTGACATGTCATATCTCAGAATCAAGAATATAACTGTTGGATACTCTTTGCCATCGAGCATTATAAAGAAAATTAAAGTTAGTAAACTGCGCGTGTATGTAGCTTTGGAAAACTTCTTTACTTTCGACCATCTTGGTACTCTTCCTGTTGATCCTGAGGAAATTGAGGGTTATTCAATGTGGAATACATCCAATTATAATGCAGGTCGTACTGGTGTAAGTATTCCAACCTATAAGAGTTCGTCAGTTGGTATTCAGTTGAACTTCTAAAATTCAAGAATGATGAAAAAATATATAGTAATTTTAGTCTCGGTTGTCACAATAGGGTTAGCTGGCTGCAGCGATTTTCTTGACAGACCTTCGTTGACAACAATGAACGATGGCAACTACTGGACTTCAGAAAACAACCTTCGTTTATTCGCAAATGGTTTCTATACTAACTACTTTGTAGGATATAATTCAAGTTTTACAGAAGATTATGCCTCACTTCGCGGTTATTATTTCTCAGATGATCTTGCCTCTGCAGGGAAGCAAAGTGGATTTGAAACTCAGGCTCCCGCATCAAGAGTATCAACGAGCGAGGCTGCTGTCTGGCTTCTTACCTACGCAGGTCCAACCTGGAATTTTGCCTGGGTTCGTAAATCTAATTTGTTTCTTGAGAGAATTGAAGCAATGAAGGGTGTTAACATTACAACAGCAGTTTACCAACATTGGAGTGCTGTTGCTCGCTTCTTCAGAGGTTTTGAGTATAGCCGTTTGGTTAGTGTGTTCGGAAATGTGCCTTATTATGACAAGGTTATTGGAGACTCTGAAATGGATCTGTTATACAAAGACAGGGATGACAGGGCCGTGGTCATGGACAAGGTTTATGATGATTTCGTTTATGTATTAGACAATATGCGCCTTACAGATGGTGACGTTCAGTATCTCAACAAGTATATTGCTGCAGGATTTATTTCACGCTTAATGTTGTTTGAAGGTACATGGCAAAAATACCAGCTTAACAATACCGAAAAGGCCAAGAAATATCTTGATTTGGCTGTAAGGGCTGCAAATGTAGTCATGGCATCGGGCAGGTATTCTTTTACAAGCGATTTTCGCTCACTTTTCGGTTCAGAGAATTTGTCCAGTAACAAAGAAGTGATTCTTTACAGAACTTATGATGCTGCCATAGGAGTATTACACTCAGTTGCTTCTTATTCTAATTTGTATGAAGCTCAAAGTAATGGGCCAAATTTAAAACTTGCTAAAGCGTTTATTTGTAATGATGGTAAACCATACAAATTGTCCACTGTTGCAAATGCCGACAAATTGGATATCAAAAACATGGTTGCTACACGTGACCCACGTTTCGAAGCTACTTTTTGGGATGCCCCAAAGAAGGAATCCGGAACTTTGCTGTATGCATGTAAATTCATTGACCGTGTTGGTGTTACCTATTATCCAGGTCCTTATCCTGCTATTTACGGTTCAAGCACCAATTCCAACGATGCTCCGGTTATGCGTTTGGCAGAAGTTGTTTTGAACTGGATTGAGGCAAAGGCAGAATTGGCAACCATGGGAGGTGCTGCAGTTACTCAGGCTGATATTGATGCTTCTATTAATGCCATCAGAAGCCGTCCTTTGGATGCAAAAGCTATCTCTAAAGGGATCAAGAAAACAGCTGCTTTATCTTTGGCAACCCTTGCCAATGACCCAGAACGTGATTCGGACGTTCCTGCTCTGATATGGGAAATTCGTCGCGAACGCAGAATGGAGTTTGTTTTTGAGACTTCCCGATTATTGGACATCAAACGTTGGAAGAAAATAAATTACATGGCTAATACTGATCCGGACAATCTTCTCGGATTATGGTGTAACTTCCAAACCGAGTATCCTGAATGGTTGGTTGCTGCAAAAGTTGGCAAACTCAAGGTTAAAAAGGAAGATGGGACTATTGTTACTTATACAGGTACAAATGGCGTAGATATGGTAGGATATTACATTCCTGAAAATGTATCCAACAGAGATGCATTTACAGATAAAGTTTATCTTGCTCCTATCGGAAATACACAGATCAGCGAATATTTGGGTAAAGGTTATACTTTAACACAAACAACTGGTTGGCAATAAGTAAATTGCATAATTTAACGAGGAGGCTGTTACAATTTTGTTCCAGTCTCCTCTTATTTAGGACATAGCTTTTTAACTGCGGTGTGTTTAACATTTTACATTCCTTGTTATTAAAAAGTGTTTTTGGCAAGTAAATACAAAACTAAGGTCAGCATATCATCATTCTGTTGACTCAGGAATAAATAAAGTAATATGAACATTAGCAGAGTATTGGTAATTGTTTCACTAATTTTTCTAATTTTCTCATGTCGAAAAAGCAGCTATGATATCATTGCTGAAGATCCCGATACAGGAGTTTTTAATCCTGCAACTGATCAGGTTGTGATTGAAAAAAAGGAATTCAGGGCTGTGTGGATTGCCACGGTAGGAAACTACGACTGGCCTACTACAAAAAGCAATGCAGAGGCTCAAAAGCAAGAATTGATCACTATCTTAGACAACTGTAAGTCATTGAATATGAATGCCGTAATTTTACAGGTCAGACCCATTGGAGATGCTTTTTACAAATCTGATTTAGAACCATGGTCTGTCTATTTAACGGGTACTCAAGGCTTAGACCCCGGTTATGATCCCCTCGTTTTTGCAGTAGAAGAAGCGCATAAAAGAAATCTCGAACTTCATGCCTGGCTCAATCCCTACCGTATTGGCTCAACATCAGCTATTTTGGCCACAAATCATATTATCAACAAAAATCCATCATGGTTAGTTGTTTTCAACAATGTCAGGTATTTTAATCCTGGAATCCCTGAAGTTCAAAACCACTTGGTCAGTGTAGTGAAAGATATTGTTACACGTTATAATATTGATGCTATTCATTTTGACGATTATTTTTATCCTTTTGGTGCTAAGTCAACTATTGACCCATTTGTTTTCGATGATAAAGCAGCATGGATGTCATATTCAAAAGGATTGGATGTTCATCTATGGCGATCAAATAATGTTAGTTTAATGGTGAAAACTGTTTCTGAAGTAATTAAAGCCACCAATTCAAAAGTCCTTTTTGGCATATCACCCGCCGGGAAAAGAGAAAACAGCCTTGATCTTTATGCTGACCCTTTAGTTTGGATAAGTAATAAATGGATTGATTATCTTGTTCCACAGGTTTACTGGGAGTTTGGTCATGCAACTGCTGACTATAATGGATTAGCAAATTACTGGAATGATAATGCTCAGGAAACCAAGATGTTCATTGGTATTGCCGCCTATAAATTTAAAGATCCTCTTTACCCTGCTTTTGGAAGTGTAAATGAATTTGGAAGACAAATAGATAAAGTGCGTGAAAAAACCAACCTCTATGGCGAAGCCTTTTTTCGTGCCAATTTCCTCATAAATGCTGAACTAAAAAGCTATCTTCAACAGAAATTCCAATATAAATCGCTTTCACCTTTGACTAAAACCAAAGGGATTCAAAATTCAGATACGCCATCGATTTCATTAAACGGCAAAGCAATAAGTTGGACAGGAATAGCAAATTCAAATAAAACAGCTGTTTATATTTTGGTAAAAGACCCGGTAATAAAAAACAATTATTTTGCAAAATTGAATGAAATTACTTCAAATCTACAATTTAATGGCATATCAAAGAATAGTTATTTCGTTACTTCAGTAAACAGTGATAATGTTGAATCGGCACGTTCAAATATTGTTACGCCAAATTAAAATATAATTGCCTAATGCGAAATGTAATTAATGTATTATTGTATAAATTATCTGAATATGATGAAATTTGTAGTCTTATTATTGGTAATGTCTTGTTTTACAAGTACTTTTGCTCAAAAGGATAGTCTTACTCAGGTTAAGCAAGAGCAGATTTTAACAGCAAAAACTAAAGGCTCCTTACCTTTTCTTAAGTATGGTCCGGGAATTGACAGGCTTGGTGGAGCGAAAATGACCTATCTTGACACGGCGATTGTTTTGTATGTTGTTGATAGTTTGAGAGATGATTATATAGTTCGTCTATCTGGAAATCATAAGGCTTTTATTCCCAAAGAGAATGTAAGTTTTATCGCAGATATCAGAAAACCTGATTATTACCTTGTATCTTCATGGAAAGTTTCCGGAGATGAAAAGCAAGATTATGTTGCTATTAGTCTTGATGAACGATTGCCTTATAAAAGTCAGCAACTTATCTCTCCATCACGTATTGTAGTTGATATTTATGGTGCAACAGGGAATACAAATTGGCTTACCCAGCTTAAATCGGCAAAAGAGATCAAAAATGTTTATCATGAACAGATTGAAGATGACGTTTTTCGAGTTACCATTGAGATGAAGCACAATCAACATTGGGGTCATTCCATCAAATATAAAAATAAAACTTTAATTATTGCAGTGAAACAGCAGCCGGAGCATCTTGCAATCAGTCATTTGAAAATTGCCATTGATGCCGGGCATGGTGGTGCAGCCAGTGGAGCTGTTGGTGTTAAAAGCAGAATCGAAGAGAAAATTTTTAATCTTCAGATTGCTAAAGAGCTGGAAAAATATCTGAAACACAGAGGAGCTGAAGTTTATTTGACCAGAAATACTGATATTGACGTTAGTATGACTGAGAGAACTTTAATGCTTCGCGATGCACAACCTGATATTCTGATAAGTATTCATCATAATGCCGGTAGTAATACTAATGTAAGGGGTGTTAGTACATATTACCGCTACGTTGGATTTAAGCCACTATCGGTGTCTGTATTAAACCGAATGCTCGAATTAGGTCTTACCGAATTCGGGCTTATTGGGAGTTTCAATTTCTCTCTAAGTGGACCTACTGAATACCCGAATTGCCTTGTTGAAGTCGCCTTTTTAAGCAATGAAGAAGATGAAAAGCTGATTACAGACCCACGATTCCAGACAAATGTTGCGAAAAAAATTCGTAAAGGAGTAATTGACTGGGTCAGGAGTGCCAGATAAGTTAAATCATCGAACATCAAACGGATTATTAAAATGATCTTGGCTGTTTGAGTTTATATTCAAAAAAGTATCTTATTTATGTAATTTAATGAAAATAGTATTCTGATGGACGAATTATTTGGTAAAATACGTATTAGTCAAACACTTAGTCAGAAAATAGAGCGTAAAATAGAGGAGGCTATACGTCAAAAAAAGTTAGTTGCAGGAGCCAGGCTTCCATCCGAGAAAGAGCTTTGCGAAAGCTTTGCTGTAAGCCGGACTGCCTTACGCGAAGCACTGCGCAGGTTAAGTGCACGAGGATTGATAGTGATAAGGAAAGGGAGCGGGATGATTGTCTCTGAAATAAAAATTGAAGATGCAATCAATTCACTCAACCTATATTACGATCTGAAATTTGATTCCAATCTTATATCACAGATAATTGAAGTCAGACGTTTGTTTGAACCGGAAATTGCACGGTTAGCTTCTCGTAACCGTACAGACGAGGATCTTAAACTGCTAAAAGAGAACCTTATAGATTTGGCTAAGTGTGACACTGATAATACACAGCTTGAGGTAGATATGATTAACCGATTTCATACAAACCTCTCAAAAGCCACCGGTAACCCAATCGTTATCATCAGCATGGAACCAATTTATTCGCTACTGCCCCGCATGCGTAATTTGATTTATGCGAATGTGGAAGGTGAAAAGGAATACACTCTGCGCCTACAACAGAATATTTTTGATGCAGTGGAGTCCCAGGATGACCAGAAAGCCTATAAATATTCAGTTGAGTTGCTCGAGCGAAATATGGAGGTTTACGAAAAACATTTTAAAAGCTTTCTATAATTTTAGGATTCTACCTGAAACATAAAAGCCTGACAGTTTAGTTAAAACAGTCAGGCTTTAAAGCGAATATGAATGTACTAATTTACTATTGTTTAGTGAGTTACCTTTTCAATTTAATCACTTCGCTTCCGGCAAGCAAGTAAGCACCTGAACCATAAACTTCCCAACTTTCGGCGTTGAAGTTTTTCTTTGGGTCTGCTCCGATTGGTTGAACCCAACCCACATGACCATCTTTACCAACACATTTGTTCAGACCTACCCAGGCTTTCTCAACCACAGGCAGGTAGGTTGCTTTATCAAGAATACCATTGTTGATCCCCCATGCAATAGCATAACAATCGAAACCTGAGCCACTTACTTCACCTCCAGGATATGAATCGGGATCAAGTAAACTGGCACGCCACAGCCCGTCAGCCTGTTGAAGCTCTTTCAGTTTTTCAGACATCTGTTTGAGGATAGTAATATAGAATTCCCGACCTGAGTAATTGGCTGGAAGTTCCTGTAAAACCCTAACAAGTCCACCCATCACCCAACCGTTTCCGCGTGACCAGAAAATCTTTCTGCCATTTGCCTCACGGATATCTTTGCCATCATTTTTAATCACATATTTTAGGTCGCGTGCAAAAAGATGCTCTTCTTTGTCATAAAGAAGTTCATAACATTCTTTGAACAACAAATCGCTGTATTTCAAATAACTGTCATTTCCGGTTGCTATTCCCAGTTTTACAATTGCAGGTGGTCCCATAAAAAGAGCATCGCACCACCACCATTTTATGACTTCATTACCTTTAGTCGGGTAAGGTTTATTCATGAAAATTGCCAAAGTATCAATGAAAGGCTGAATCATCTCTTGATTTTTCTCCATATTAAAAACATCAACGTATGTTTGACATATTGCGATATCATCGGCGTGATACCACCGTTTACCGGGTTTCCATTTATTGGAATTACCCATGTCCATCAATGCCTGATAGATTGCCTTCGATTTGGTCGTCTTCCATGCTGCAGTTACACCTGCATAGAAAGCACCGTTTGTCCAGTCTGTCAACTCGTGTTTTGGGTTTTTGAGTTGCCAGTCAGTCACATTCTTCATTGTTTTTTTAATGTAACCTGACGAAAATAATTTTTTGTTATTATCTGTTTTTGAGAAGCTTGCTGAAGCGATAAAAACAATAATAAGCAGTGTGAGAATCTTTTTCATTATATAGTAGCTTTAAATTAACTGTTGCAAATATATTAAATGTGCAATCGATTGCAAAGACAATTAATTTAAATTTAACATTCATTTTTTTGATTTGAATTATTCAATCTGATTTTTGCTTAATATTGCATTATTAAAAAAATATGACAAAGATCAATATTTATACAGGACTTCATCATCACTTGCCATAAGGTGAGCCGGGGTTGGTACGTCCATAATCATATTACCATAACACAGGCTTACCTCATCAATCGGGTGGGCCTTTTTAATTTAAATACATGGGTTCGATTTTAAGAATTGCTATTCAGACCAAAGGTAGGCTAAACGAAGATTCGATGTCATTGCTCACAGACACAGGCATTAAGTTTGTCGCAAGCAGCCGAAGACTGATTTCCGCAGCGAAGAATTTCCCGTTAGAAACCTTGTTTCTGCGTGATGACGATATTCCGCAATGTGTTTCCGATGGAGTTGCCGACATTGGAATTGTCGGTAAAAATGAAGTGATGGAACAAAAGCAACAGTTGGAAATCATTAAACATCTTGGATTCAGCAAATGCCGGTTATCTCTCGCTATTCCGAAAGATATTGGATATTCTGGTCTTGAGTGGTTTACGGGAAAGAAGATAGCTACTTCCTATCCACGGATTTTGAAGGATTATTTGATGGAAAACAATATTGAAGCAGATATTCATTTTATTGCAGGTTCAGTGGAAATTGCTCCTGGAATTGGTCTGGCAGATGCAATTTTTGATATTGTTAGTTCTGGTAGTACGCTGGTAAGCAACCGATTGAAAGAGGTGCAGACCATTGTAAATTCGGAGGCAGTATTGGTTGCAACACCTTCAATTTCAAAAGAAAAGCAAACAATACTTGACGAACTGATCTTTCGTATCGAAGCTGTTGAAAAGGGGAAGGGAAAGAAATATATTTTGCTAAATGCACCGAATGACAAGCTGGATCAGATTATCAAAGTCCTACCGGGCATGACTTCACCAACTATAATGCCTTTAGCAAAGAGTGGTTGGAGTTCTCTTCATTCCGTTATTAACGAAAGTGAATTCTGGGAGGTGATAGGCAACCTAAAAAGAAATGGTGCCGAAGGAATATTAGTATTGCCAATTGAGAAAATGATTTTATAATATATACTGTCATGCAAATTTACCGATACCCACTGTTTAATTCGTGGCCTGAAATTACCAAGCGACCATCAACCGATTATTCAGGCAAAATCGAAACTGTACGCGAAGTAATGGCTAAGATTCGTGAAGACGGAGACGCAGCAATCCGCCAATTTACAAATCAATTTAATAATGTTGATATTGCAGATTTTAAGGTAACTGCCGAAGAAATCGAAGAAGCTGTTTCGATAATTGACGACAGATTGCTGAAGGCAATTCACATTGCAGCACAAAATATTGACAAATTTCATATTGCACAAAAGATGCCACATCGGGTTGTTGAAACGATGCCAGGGGTTAAATGCTGGCTGAAATCAGTTCCAATTGAGCGGGTTGGCTTGTATATTCCCGGTGGTTCTGCTCCATTGTTCTCAACTGTATTGATGCTTGGAATCCCTGCGATGATTGTCGGTTGTCGGGATGTTGTCCTTTGCACACCACCTGATTCACAGGGGAAAATCCACCCTGCTATTTTGTTTGCTGCTTCAATATGTCATATCACCGAGATTTACAAAATTGGCGGGATTCAGGCAATTGGCGCAATGGCTTATGGAACTGAATCTATTTCAAAAGTTGATAAAATTTTTGGACCGGGAAATTCTTATGTCACAGCAGCCAAGCAGTTTGTGTCCATGGCAGATTGTGCTATTGATATGCCTGCAGGACCTTCGGAAGTTGCCGTAATTGCCGATGAAACTGCAAATCCCGAGTTTATTGCTGCCGATCTTTTATCACAGGCAGAACACGGATCCGACAGTCAGGTAATATTGATTACCACAGACGAAAAATTGATCAATGACGTTATTGAGTTGATGGGGAAACAGTTGAAAGAACTTCCCCGGTCGGAAACTGCAGCCAAAGCTCTCGCGAACAGTCGTGCAATTCTTGTGAACGACTTGGAGGAGATGCTTGGATTGATTAATTTTTATGCGCCCGAGCATCTGATTATTGCAACAAAAGATGCCTCTGATCTGGCAGATCGTATTACAAATGCAGGCTCTGTTTTTATAGGAAATTATTCACCTGAGAGTGCCGGCGATTACGCTTCAGGAACTAATCACACCCTCCCGACAAATGGTTGGGCGAAATCCTTTAGCGGCATTGGTTTGGACAGTTTTTGCAAGAAAATAACTTTCCAAGAGATTACTAAAGAGGGAATTAAGCGGTTAGGACCGGTAATTGAAACTATGGCAGAGGCTGAACAACTCTTAGCTCATAAAAATGCTGCAACTCTTAGAATGAAATAATTATGAGTTTAGATATCAATAAATTATTGCGTGAGAATATCCGTACTTTAAAACCCTATTCCAGTGCAAGGGATGAGTTTTCGGGTGAGGCAGCTGTTTTTCTTGATGCCAACGAAAATCCATATAACTCGCCATGGAATCGTTATCCCGATCCTCGTCAATTAACACTGAAAAAGAGGGTTGGTGAAATAAAAAATATCCCGATTACGAAAATCTTTCTTGGGAATGGAAGCGATGAACCTATTGATCTGCTATTTCGGGCTTTTTGTGAGCCAGGAAAAGACAATATTGTTTCTATCAATCCAACTTATGGCATGTATCGAGTTGCAGCTGATATAAATAATGTCGCTGTGAATTTAATTCCTTTGAGTGTTGATTTTGAATTATATGCAGAGGAAGTTCTAACTGCCGTAACAACTGAAACCAAAATAATTTTTCTCTGCTCTCCAAATAATCCATCAGGTAATGCGCTGGATAATAATGAGATGATCAGGATTATCAAAAGTTTTAACGGTTTAGTTGTTGTAGATGAGGCCTATATTGATTTTTGTCCTGAAAAGTCCTTGCTTCCGGTTATAAGTCAGTATCCAAATCTTGTGATTCTTCAGACATTTTCTAAGGCATGGGGCATGGCGGGACTTCGGCTTGGAATGGCATTCGCATCTGAACAAATCATTGATGTTTTGAGCCGTATAAAATACCCTTATAATTTGAGTATTCTTACCCAGCAAAAAGCCATGGAACTGCTGGCAGATGATACTCAAAAAGAAAAGTGGGTAGCGATTATTCTGAATGAACGTGAGAGAATGATTGAATTATTAAAGGCATATCCTTTTGTGTTAAAGGTTTATTCAACAGATGCCAACTTCGTTTTAGTAAAGACTCACGATCCGCGAGGAATCTACCAATATCTTGTTAATGAGAAAATTATTATCCGCGACCGATCCTCCGTCTCGCTTTGCGAAGGCTGTTTGCGAATTAGTATCGGTTCACCGGAAGAGAATACAAAATTGATTGAAGCATTGAATCGTTTGGTTTAAGGAATATATTTGAGAAAATACAGATTGAAAATGAAAAAAGTCCTTTTTATTGATCGCGATGGAACACTGATTGTCGAACCGCCAAATGATTTGCAAGTTGATGCACTTGAGAAACTGGAGTTTGTAAAAGGCGTGTTCCGAAATCTTTATAATATTCAAAAATATCTTGATTATGAATTGGTTATAGTTTCAAATCAGGATGGATTAGGAACCTCAACCTACCCTGAAGAGACATTTTGGCCTGCACACTTTATGATGTTGAAAGCTTTTGAGAACGAAAGTGTAAACTTTAAAAATGTTCACATTGATTCCTCAATTCCATCAGAAAATTCGCCGAATCGCAAACCCCGAACCGGAATGTTAACGGAGTATTTTTCAAAGGATTATGATCTTGCAGGGTCTTTTGTAATTGGTGATAGAGTTACCGATGTTGAATTGGCAAAAAATCTGGGTGCTAAAGGGATATTTTTTGCTGACGAAGAAAGACGTAATGAGTTATTTGACAAAGAATTAGATAAATATTGCGCCTTAGTTTCCGATAAATGGGACGACATTTTTAGTTTTCTTGCAATAGGCGAACGCACTGCTACAATCATGAGAAAAACATCTGAAACCGACATTTTTGTAGAGTTGAAATTAGACGGAACAGGTATGTGCGATATTTCTACAGGGCTGCGATTTTTTGATCACATGCTTGATCAGATAGGACGCCATTCGGGTTGCGACCTTACTATCAAAGTTATTGGAGATTTGGATGTTGACGAGCATCATACAATTGAAGATACCGGCATTGCCCTGGGTGAAGCTATTCGAAAAGCACTTGGCGACAAACGGGGAATCGGGAGATATGGGTTCTGCCTGCCAATGGACGATTGTCTGGCTCAGGTAGCACTTGATTTCGGAGGAAGATCATGGTTGGTTTGGACTGCTGAATTCCATCGTGAAAAAGTTGGTGACGTGCCAACAGAAATGTTCTTCCACTTTTTCAAGTCTCTGTCTGATTCGGCTTTAGCAAATTTGAATATTAAGGCCGAGGGAACTAATGAACATCATAAAATTGAGGGTATTTTCAAAGCTTTTGCCCGAGCTCTGAAAATGGCCATAAGCAAAGATCCATTCGTACAGTCATTACCGAGTACAAAGGGGATGCTTTAAAGAGAATACTACCTTCATTTTTTAAGTAGATACTACAAAAAATATTCATAAATAAATACTTTATAAACAGATAATATTTTAACAGAAATATGCAATCAATTCGCAAAGAAACCGGAATAAGAAATACAGCGATATTACTTATTCATTGTCCTGATAAACAAGGAATTTTAGCTGCTGTCACAGAATTTTTAAATAAGAATAGTGGGAATATTATTTATCTCGATCAGCACGTTGATCATGAAGAGGGACTTTTTTATATGCGTGTTGAGTGGGAACTTGATAATTTTGCAATTCCCCGTGAGAAAATTGCCGACTACTTTGAAACACTTATTGCTCAGAAATTTGCCATTCAGTTTTCTCTCCATTTTTCCGACAAAAGGCCGAGGATGGCAGTATTTGTATCAAAAATGTCACATTGCCTTTTCGATATTCTCTCAAGGTTTATTGCAGGTGATTGGGAGACTGATATACCTTTGATAATAAGCAATCACGATACCTTAAGACCTATTGCACAACGTTTCGGTATTGATTTCCAACTTATTGAAAAGAACAGTACCAATAAAGCGGAACAAGAGTTGAAAGAGCTTGAAATTCTGAACCAATATGATATTGATTTTGTTGTTTTAGCAAGGTATATGCAGGTTTTATCTAATGATTTTGTAAATCATTTTCCGAACAGAATTATCAATATTCATCACTCCTTTTTACCTGCTTTCGCAGGCGCAAAACCTTATCATGCAGCACACGAGCGTGGGGTAAAAATTATAGGGGCAACCAGTCATTATGTAACTGCCGATCTTGATGCCGGTCCAATTATTGCTCAGGATGTAGTTCGGATATCACATATTGACACGGTTGACAGTTTGATCAGAAAAGGTAGAGATCTCGAAAAAATCGTATTAAGCGAGGCTGTTTACAAGCATATTCAAAGGAAAATATTGGTTTACAACAACAGAACAGTTGTATTTAACTAAAATAATATGATCATGAAAAGCATTTTTAAAAATACAGGATTTGCCATTATGGGATTTTTCCTTTTCACTAATGCTTTCGCGCAAACGGGTAGTGAAATTAAAAAACAGGAAATCCCTGCAGACTATGAATTTCTTGTAAAAATAGGTGATAAAGTTCCTGATTTTACAATGACTCTTACTAATGGGAAGAGAGTTTCCTCGAAAGAGTGGAAAGGCAAAGTTGTTATGCTTCAATTTACTGCAAGCTGGTGTGGAGTTTGCCGTAAGGAAATGCCATTTATTGAAAAGGATATCTGGTCAAAAAACAAACGAAACCCAAATTTTCTGCTTTTTGGAGTTGATCGCGATGAACCACTGGAAAAAGTAAAACAATATCAAAAGGAGATGCCAATATCTTATCCATTAGCAATGGATCCCAACGCTGATATATTCGGGATTTTCGCCAATAAAAAAGCGGGGGTGACACGCAATGTGATAATCGATAAAAATGGAATGATCGTTTATATGACAAGATTGTTCAAAGAGGGTGAGTTCAAAGAAATGGTTAAGGTAATAGACCTTCTACTGAAATAGTTGGTTAAAATCTGAATCTAATGTTTTAAAAAGAGAAATCGGAAAAACTCCAATCAATGGATCAGGACATGCATGAACCAATTTTTGAATTGAAGTCGATTTAAGACTAGTTAGGCAATTTAACCATCAACTTGTATGACATAAAATATGGCCTTGGCACAATAAAATCAGCAGAAAAAATCAGAAAGGATCTAATAAATATTTATAAACAATCCAATCGAAGTATTACGATTGACTTTGTAAACATCAAAATTCTTTCATCGTCATTCGCTGATGAACTTCTTGGTAAACTCGTGGTTGAGTTTGGCTATTGTGGTTTTGCCAATATTTTAAAATTGAAGAATATGAATTCAACCATTCAGGCTATAGTACAGCGTTCAATTGCACAAAAAATGATGGAGAGTATGAATGGGAACGGAATAAACCATTCAAATACTTCATTTCTATCTAAAAATTAAAGCAATAACAAAACAAATTAATGAAAATCGTAATCATAAAATACAATGCAGGTAACATCCGATCGGTTGATTTCGCGCTTCAACGTCTTGGAATGACTGCCTTAATCACTGCCGACTCTGATGAAATAAGAAAAGCTGATCGCGTAATATTCCCGGGAGTAGGAGAGGCTTCTACTACAATGAGTTATCTGAGGCATAATAAACTCGATACTTTAATTCGTGATCTCCGGCAACCGGTACTCGGTATTTGTCTTGGTTTACAATTAATGTGCTCTTATTCTGAGGAGTACGATACACAATGTCTGGGTATTTTTCCCGAAAAGGTAAAAAAATTCGTTCCGAAGCCTGAGGATAGCACCCTGTTTAAAGTTCCGCATATCGGATGGAACAGTATTTATGGACTGAAGACTCCACTTTTTGATCATATTAGCGAAGAAGATTACTTCTATTTTGTTCATTCATATTATGCAACTTCAGGTGCTGATACTGCTGCAACCTGCAATTATATTGTTCCGTTTAGTGCAGCATTGCAGCGTGATAATTTCTTTGCAACACAGTTTCACCCCGAAAAGAGTGGTAAAACAGGAGCCAAAATACTTGAAAACTTCATTAATTTAAAAGTTTGAAAAGCATGAAGATTGAAATTATTCCAGCTATTGATATCATTGATGGTAAATGTGTCAGGTTAAGCCAGGGCGACTATTTACAAAAAACCGTTTACAACGAAAATCCTTTGGAAGTCGCAAAAATGTTTGAAGCGGCAGGACTGAAAAGACTACACTTAGTTGATCTTGATGGAGCTAAAGCACATCACATTGTTAATCAAAAGGTTTTAGAAAATATTGCCTCAAATACTAATTTAATAATTGATTTTGGCGGCGGATTGAAGTCGGATGAAGATTTGAAAATAGCTTTCGAATCAGGGGCTTCTATGGTAACAGGTGGGAGCATTGCCGTAAAATCACCTGATTCTTTTCTTCGGTGGATTGACAAATTTGGAGCAGAAAAAATCATTTTGGGTGCTGATGCAAAAAACGAAATGATAGCTGTTGCAGGATGGCAGGAGAGTACGGGAATTGATATATTTACTTTTATAAATAATTGGTATTCAGAAGGAATCCGAAAAATAATCAGTACCGATATTAGTCGTGACGGGATGTTACAGGGAGCATCTACTGAACTATACCAGAAAATCCTCAAATCAATACCGCAAGTTTTCCTGATAGCAAGCGGCGGAGTTAGTTCGATAGCTGATATTATTGAATTGCAAAAGGCAGGAATTCCTGCTGTAATTACAGGAAAAGCAATTTATGAGGGAAGAATTACGATGGAGGAGATCAAGAAATTTATTGCTGAATAAAAATCTTATAACATGCTTGCAAAACGAATCATACCGTGCCTTGACATAAGGGACGGACAAACCGTAAAAGGGGTCAATTTTATTAATATAATCAATGTTGGTGATCCTGTTGAGTTGGGAAAGCTTTATGCAGAACAAGGTGCTGACGAACTTGTTTTCCTTGATATTACTGCAACACACGAAGGGCGCAAGACTTTTGTTGAGTTAGTGAGGCGTATTGCACAAAATCTGGATATCCCGTTTACAGTAGGTGGTGGAATCAGCGAAATCAAAGATGCAGAAGCTTTGCTTGCAGCCGGTGCTGACAAAATCTCAATTAACTCTTCAGCCGTTAGGAATCCGCAACTGATTGATGATCTTGCTCGTAATTTTGGAAGTCAGTTTGTTGTAGTTGCCATTGATGCAAGAGAATCAAACGATTTTTGGACTGTCACTGTGAATGGGGGGCGTATTCCTACCGAAAAAGAACTTTTTTCATGGGCAAAAGAAGCCGAAAACCGGGGTGCAGGTGAAATACTCTTTACCTCAATGAATCACGATGGTACCAAGAATGGTTTTGCCAATAAAGAGCTGGCAAAACTTTCTGAAAATCTTAAAATCCCCATAATTGCATCAGGAGGAGCCGGAACGATGGATCATTTTGCCGATGTCTTTAATATTGGAAAGGCTGATGCAGGTCTTGCTGCCAGTATTTTCCATTTTCGCGAAATTGCCATTCCCGATTTAAAGCACTATCTTCGCGGCAAAGGGATTTGCGTGAGATAATTTGAGCACAACTTTGAAACGAATTCAAAGAGTATTTTGATTTACCGGAAAAACGCAATTATCCCGAAGTACTGAAATTGACTTAAAAATAATATATGGAACTTAATTTCAATAAACTGGCTGGTGATATTCTTCCTGCTGTAATTCAGGATAATACAACAAACAAGGTTTTAATGCTTGGCTTTATGAATCAGGATGCCTACGATAAAACTGTTGAAACTGGTCTTGTAACTTTTTTCAGTCGTACCAAAAACCGGCTCTGGACAAAAGGGGAGGAGTCGGGTAATTTCCTGAAAGTGGTTTCGATCCAACCCGATTGCGATCAGGATACTCTGTTGATCAAAGTTAATCCGGTAGGACCAGTTTGTCATACTGGAACTGACACTTGCTGGGGTGAGGAGAATAAGTTGGAAGATGTCCTCTTTCTGAAACAATTACAGGATTTTATTGACAAGCGGAAAAAGGAGATGCCGAAAGGTTCTTACACCACCTCATTGTTTGAGGATGGACTCTCACGTATGGCTCAAAAAGTTGGTGAAGAAGCTATCGAGACTGTGATTGAAGCAATGGCCGGAAATGACGAGCGTTTGCTCTATGAAGCATCAGATCTTGTCTATCATTTGATTGTCCTCCTGTCTCACAAAGGGATGCGGATTGAGGATATTGCCAGGGAACTAAAGAGGAGGCATAAATAAGATAGTTACAAGCAAGTGTAAAAACATGAGACAGATAATATTAATAGCCTGTGTTTCCCTAAAAGAAGACAAAAAAACGAAAGC
>CAILKW010000412.1 GCA_903834845.1 uncultured Bacteroidia bacterium
CACACCGAATCGTGAGTTAGTCGTCGCAAAGAAACGAATGAACGAGATCAAATAATGGATAATCTCAAATACCAGCCAGTACCCTATAACCATGAGGAGGAACTTCGTGAATCAATGAAAGACGAGGATTTTCGGAGGGAATATGACGCTCTGGAACCAAAATACGCACTGATCAGGCAACTGCTTTTGGCCCGTCAGCAATCAGGCATGACTCAGGAGGCTGTTGCCGAAAAAATTGGCACAACAAAAAGCGCCATCTCAAGGTTGGAATCCGCAGGAAAACATGCGCCTTCGATAACGACACTCAGAAAGTATGCCGAAGCTGTTGGCTGCGAGCTGGAAATCAAGCTAACACCGAAAAAAACAGCTCTCCGTCCTTGATAGAGCTATCCGCTATTTTTTCAGTGTTCAACACCCGGACACGCAACACCCTCCTCATTGCTGACAGTGCAGGCAACTCCACTCCGCGCTCTTGTATAAGAAACAAACGAACAGCTTAACTTTGTAGCAATGCAGAAAACTGTGTTGCTGGGCACCGAAGAACGGCGCAATCCGTAACTGGCTGTTCGGGTGGTAGGCTGTTCAGAACGAAGCCTTGCTCTCTGCTGTAAATTCCATCTCACCTATTCCGAGATTTTGCAGACAGTGCCTGCAAAATTTTGCCCGCTACGTCAAAACAGAGGATGAACTGCCAACCATCGGCATTCTGTTGTGCCATCGCAAGCATGATGCGCTGGTTGAACTGACCCTCCCCAGGGATTCAAATATCTTCGCATCAAAGTATCAGCTCTATCTGCCCTCAAAAGAGGAGCTGAAAAGGCAACCGGAAGAGACCGCAGGCATTATTCTTTTTTTCCGATCACACCGATCTTTATCGTCGGAAACTATCTCTCTTTTTTCGACCCCCCGGATAATCACATGATGCAATGTGCCCGGCGAATCGAGTCTTGCACCTCTCGGCACGCCTCAATTGGTTGGTTTGTATCGTAGAAAGTTAACGCTGCATTGTGGTCATTGCAAGTTCATGATTTCAGGATTGTCCCTTCCTCCTCTAATTGCACTTAACGATTTGCGGTATGTTTTAGTTGCCGATTACGAAACCTAACTTTATCAAGTTACAAATATCCTTGAAACGAGCTGAGATATACGAAACCCACTTAACCGGCAATTAAATATACCGCGTGTTATGCGGCGGCTTTTTATTTTTCAAACCTTTCTGATATTTTTAACACTTCGGTTTCCACTAAATCAATTAATACTTTGTTTTCTTTAAGCAAATCCTGAATTAATGACTTAATCTCATCATTATCTTCATACTTTTCAGTAGTAAAATTCACTTTTCTTGCATCGCTATAAAAAGTCAAAAATTTTTTCCCAGTTGCATTTTTACTCTTTGGTAAAGATTTCATTATTTCAGATAATAGCAGACGATTTTTCTCATTGCCTGGAGATATAACAAATTTCAGAGAAAGGCCTTTTTCCCAATACGCCATTTCAAATAAAAAACTTTCATTACCTTTCCAGCCCCAAATCCCAGTTCGAGGAATCTTTTTAGATAAATTTTTAGATAAAAAACGTGCATAATACTTATTACACGTTTCTAAAACATATCCTTCTTCAATGACTGTATCTTCAATAATTTGGCGAACCTCTGAAATTTTATCAGGTATGTTTTCGATTATAAAATCAATCGCTTCTTTGTGATTCTTATATAGTTCAAGTGCTAAAGTCACAGATTCATGTTCTTTCATAATATATCTATTTAAAACTAAAAGATAATCTTCAATGTAATATTGTATCCGTGTCGATAAAGAATTTTTATAAACAGATAAAATTATATCAATTATTGACTTTATCAAGCCATAATCAATTGAAATATAATAATATGCATCTAATTCATCTTCAGGATTTATCCCGTCAATAGTTAGAAAAACAAATGCTTTATTATGGTCAGGAAATGCCTCATTAACAATATCAGAATACTTTTTAAGTTGATTTGAATGTTCTGAAGAATCAATTTTATTTTCAATCACAACAACAAAACTTTCATGTACAATCAAAATATCAATATCACGCCACTCACGGTATACTTTAATACCATACAAATTTATTGAATCTAAAGAAAATTCATTGGCCCATTTTATCTTATCAGATGAAAATACTTCTTTTAAAAACCATTTTAAAAATATTGTATTCAAATTGTGACTCTCGTTTGGGTTCATCATCCACGCAAGAAAATTTGAATGACGTATCTCAGTTTTAGTTACATTTAGAATGTTAAAAAAATTAGGAGTATGAAGACTTAATGTAAGTTCTTCTAATTTTGGGTCTTTAATCAGATTACTTAAACTATTTTTCTTATTATCAATCATGGTTAGTGTCTTTTTTCTTAAGCTGCCGAATAACGTACGCGTGTATGAGCCGTTGCGTGATCAGGGCGCTTTGTTTTCTAGATAGCACAAGGTAACAAGAAGAGTTGACAAACGCAAACCCGCTGCCAGCAATGACTTATACACGCTGTTAGCGGCTGCCGTTTTAATTGTAATTCATAATATTAAAATCCTTGACAATAATTTCATTATTTCGTATCTTTTTGAAAATCAAGATTGTTTATAAAACTAGAATATTGAAGATCTTGGTTGGTTGAGTACTTTGAAAGAACTGCACTTGCATGAAATTGTAGTTGTTCTTCTGTCAGAATTTTTGTTTAATAACTTTAAATTTAAAACTATGAAAGAAGTCATCTCCAGAATCAGCGTTCATTTGATATTATCTATGTTATTAACTCAATTAGAATGTCTGATGTTTCTTGTTGGTGGGCAGACCATTCCTCTCGGCAGATTCGGTCCAACTAGAAATTGAATGCAAACAGTCAAACTACTCGATCAACTAGGGAGTGGTGAGGTTCGACTCCTCGGTCTGCCGCAATTAGCCGCATTGTGTAAATGCGGCTTTTTTTCTTTGACATAGTCATAATGGACTTATCAATTAATACAATAGCGATTTTACGAAATGATCAACTTTAAGTACACTGACTCTTACGGTTGCCGCTAACGGTTTCAGGCTTGGCGAAGGTGGCGATTTTTACCACAAATGTTGATGCGGAGAAGCAAATTTTGATTAAGCACAAATGTGTCTGCGGAGCACTGAACCGCCACTTTTGCCAAACCCGTGTTATCGGCTGCCCTTCTTTCCGTCAGTGCTATTGTCTGTAAAATATACATTGCTCTAATTCTTTGTAAACTTGCATTTCTTCTGTAACATACTCAGATAAAGTTATTTTGAAATTTTCTGAACTAACACTTGTATTTATTCCACAATAATTTCTAATTCGTTTCGTTTCGTCTTTAATATTGTCATCAGTAATATTGGTTACAAATTTATCATATTCCACTTCGTTAAAAGACAAATTATTTCCTTCACAAAATGACTTTAAAACTTCTTTGTCGAATAAGTAATTTTCAATTTCCCATCTTTTCATTATTCTAAAATGACTTGGGTTTGTTTTTAAGTAAACCTGTCTGTCATTTTCATCATTCTTTTTCCCAGATGAAACATCTCTATCTTTTAAAACCAAAATTTCTATATCAGAAAATACTTTTGTCATGATTGCCAAAGCGATTTCACTTCTTTGGTCAAGCTCTGTATTTCCACCACTTGAAATAAATAATGTGTCGTGATACTTTTCGCCATAAATATTATTAAACACTTTAGCATCAAAACCCTTTTCAATTCCATTTGCACCTGGTCTATCCTTGCCTTCACAATAGACAATTCTTCTTGGACTCACTAAGCCAGTTAAATCATCTAATGCAGTCTCAAATATTTCTTTCCATTTTGAAAGTGATTTTTTAATTGGAAGAAGAGTCTGTTGAGTTGATGCCCAATTAACTCCTTTTTGAAATTGAATAATTTGACATTCATCTTTCAAGTCTTCTTGTAATGCTCTTAAAAAACCGATGCTGTGAGTTGCAACCCAAATTTGACAGTCTGCTCCAATAAGCTTATTTATTTCCAATAAGAGTTTTTTCTGAATTGATGTGTTTATATGAAGTTCAGGTTCATCTATTAGAAATATTGTTTCGTTATATTCTTCTTGTCTTAAATATAAGTCAAGCAAAATATCTACAACTTCTTTTTCACCAGATGATAAAACGTTAAATTCAAATTCTTTTGGGTGGTCACTTTTCTCGAAAAACATAGTTCCTTGATTTGCTTCAATGCTACCAATACTCAGTATTTCTAAATCGAGGCAATTTTTAAGCGAACTATTTAAATCTCCAATAATTTTTGCTTTTGCTTGGCTTGGTGTGCAGTCTTGTTCGTGAAGATATTTATTGAACTTTATGTAAAGTCTACGGTAATTCTCCTCCATTTTATCATCTAAGTCAGAAGAAGCTGTTGCACCGTAATTGTTTAGACGAATTTCTGTAGTTGCTATAGATTGAGTTACCTTTAAATTACTATTGTATCTATATGGACTTCTAAAGGAAAAGATTGTGTTTTCCTTTCCAGTTTTTATCCTTTCATTTTTCAATTGTTGAAAGTTGCTTACATCTAAATCAATGATTATGTTTTGGTAATCAAAATTAGGCGTTTGTGTCATTGAATGATAGTTGTGGTCTTTCCCACCTTTGTTACCAATTGCACCGTAAGCATTATTGTGAAATAACATTCCATCAAGTACACTACTTTTTCCGCAACCATTCGGTCCAACTAAAGCAATAATTCTTTTAGGTTCATTACCCAAGTCAATTGTCAAGTCGTGAAACCTTTTGTAACCATTCTTAAGCAGCAATTCCAGATTTGGAAATGCAAAACAACATCTTATCAATTAATCCCAGCTATCAATTTTATCGCATATAGATTTCCATTACCACAAAAAAAGTGGTTATTCGGAGAGATTAATCGGAACATAAAAATGAAATATA
>CAILKW010000413.1 GCA_903834845.1 uncultured Bacteroidia bacterium
GGTGCCAGCACCTCCGTAAAAATGGTATCGCAATGGCTAAATGAAGAAAGCAGACGCAAAGATGTAGAGAAAGAACAACTAAAAACAGAACTCGCTTTTTTGAGACATCAGGTCAGCCCTCATTTCTTTATGAATACTCTCAATAATATTCACGCATTAATAGACATAAATGCAGAAGATGCTAAAAATACAATTATCGAATTGTCAAATATGATGCGATATTTGCTTTACGATACAGCACAAGGACAAACAACACTTAAAAAGGAGATTGTTTTTATTGAGAGCTATATAGCACTCATGCAATTAAGATTTCCCAAGGAAGTATCTGTCACTTTAGATATTCCCAAGAAAATCAGGGATATCCAGATTCCACCTATGCTTTTTATTTCATTTCTTGAAAATGCTTTCAAGCACGGCGTGAGTTATCAATCAAAATCGTTTGTTTCTTTTAAAATAGAACAAACAGAGACCCTATTGAAATGCACAATAAAAAACAGCAAACATAAAAGCAATGAAAATCAGGAAAAAAGCTATTCAGGTATCGGTTTAACCAATATTAAACAAAGCCTTAAACTACTGTTTGGAAATGATTATATCCTGAATATTCATGAGTTAGATAAAGAATTTGAGGTACAACTTACAATCCCGGTTTATGAAAATAAAATGTTTAGCCATTGACGATGAACCACTTGCCAAAAAACAGATTGGCTCGTATATTGAAAAAACACCTTTTCTTGAAAATATGGCACTCTGTGGAAGTGCATTTGAGGCAATGGAATATCTTGCAAATAATGTTATTGATCTAATGTTTGTGGATATAAATATGCCCGACCTCAACGGTATGGATTTTGTTAAGTCGCTGGTAGAGAAACCTCAAATCATTTTTACAACTGCTTACAGTGAGTTTGCAATGGATGGTTTTAAGGTTGATGCTCTCGATTATATCCTTAAACCAATCAGTTATGCAGTTTTTCTTAAGGCAGCAACCAAAGCAAAAACCTGGTTTGAATTAAATCAAAAGCAAGCCGACACTGTAAAAACAACTACCGACAGCATTTTCGTGAAATCGGAATACAAACTTATACGCATACTTTTATCAGAGATTAAATACATCGAAAGCTCGAATGAATACATTCAGATTCACCTGATTAATGACGAGTCTATCACAACACTTATCCGGTTGAAAGTCATTGAAGAACAACTGCCAAAAGACAAATTTATGCGCGTACATCGCTCATTTATTGTAAATCTCGATAAAGTAAAAGTTATCGAAAGGAACAGGATTATTTTCGACCGCAATATTTATATTCCTGTAGGCGATCAATACAAAGACATTTTTCAAGCTTTTATTGATAAAACCTTTCTCATATAAATGCAAGCAAAAAAATTCCCGGGTAGTTTTAATGTATTCAAAAGGACCGAACAGCACGAACAAAAAGACTGTTACTTTTATATCCCGCAGCCTGATAGCCATTTATTCTAAAAGCCTGAACCCAAGCATAATAGGGATAACCGTTCAAATTATACTCGCTGGAACTCCAGTATTCGCCTTCTGCAAATCCACCAATCACTATCCTGTTGATATATAGTTTGTTTAACTCATCTTTACTTGGTAAATACCAGTCGCTAAAACCCCCTGAAACTAAATCGGAACAGTATTTGGCTGCATAGGTTCCGGCACCCAGACTTGCTACAATCGTATTTGTGTTTGCATTTCCGGTACCAATGGTAATTCCTGAGGCAAAAGTTGTTTTAAAGTCTCCGTTATACCATGGAACACCTGTGAATTTGTCAATTATCTCAGCGATTAGTCCGTGAGTTTGGCCTGCAACGTAACCAAAATCATCGGGTTGCAGGATATATGCAATTATGCCCCCCATATAGTTTTTCCCAACCGCAAGTACTTCCGAAGTTGTTGAAAAACTAACTTGTTTGCCGTAACCGGTTCCTTGGCTATTTGTAGCATAAGCACGTAAATAATATGTAGTATTTGCAGTAAGTCCGGTGAGAGAACTTGTAAAAGATCCTATTCCTGTCCCATCGTTTGTCTTCAAGTTGGCAATAGTCGGATCTCTTGTGACACTCCAGCACACACCTCTCGCAGTCACTGCCGAACCACCATCAGATGTAACTACTCCTCCACCTAAGGCTGTATTTGATGTGATGTTGGTTAAAGGTGAAGATGTGATGTCAGGGAAACACATTAATTCGCAACAAAACAAAACGAATAACATCATTCCGCAGATAACCATTCTGTAAATCGGATACTTGACTTTCATAGCTTCAATCATTTAAAGTTAATTTTTTGTACTAAAATTACAGTCACGAACACAACCTATTAGTTTTACAAAGTTATAGATAAAATCAGAGAATACAAAAAGAAAAACATAGTATAAAAATCAGAATACTCAAAAAGTCAACAAGGTTGGTACGCAATATTTTCAATGATCTACTTATCAAAGCTTCAACCGCCTTATTGGTTATTTCCATCTTATTTGCAATCTGAATATATGTTAATCCATCTATTCTGCTGTATTCAAATGCAATACGACATCTTTCGGGAAGTTTGGCAATTGCCTGCCATAAATGTGAACTAAGATCATTAGTCTGAATAGTATTTTCGGTTTCACAAAATTCTGTTTGATCTGTAATAGGCACATGCCGGGTTCGTTGCTGTTCTCTAATATGATCTATACACCGATTTCGAACCATGAAAAACAGATAAGAATAGAGATCCTCGACATTCGACAACTCAAAACGTTTTTCCCAAAATCTCACAAAACAATCTTGTACAAGGCTTTGAGCTGTATCCTGATCGTTTACAAACCTTATTGCCTGTATGGTTAAAACCTTGTAATACTTCCTGAAAATGAAATCGAAAGCTTCTTCTTTCCCCAAACACATCTGAGAGAACAAGAACTGATCGATATTTTCATTTTCAAAACTCATTTAAGTAAATTGTAACTGTTAATTATAGTGATTACAAAAATAGGTCGTTTTATTAAGATTCCAAGTTTTTAAAAATAATTCCAAAGTAATGTAGGGTATTCCCTACAAAATTACGTCTTGCTATAAAAATTTGTAAATGCAGGATGATATTCACATATTAATCTCAGGATATTTTGGCGGAAATCTTACAGCTTCTGAACATCAGGAGTTAAAGAACCAAATAGAGTCAAATGCTGATGCCCGTAAAATATTTGAGGACTATCGTTTGCTTTGGGAGGAATCGGGACAGAAAATTTTGTTAAAACCTATTGATGTTGAAAGTGCTATGACCAAGGTCAAGCTGAGGCTGTTTTTCAGAAAAAACAATATTTTCCAATTTTTACAAAGAGCTGTTGCAGTTCTTTTTCTGGCAGGTCTGTTTTCAACTGCATACATCTATTATCATAATTATGCCTCCATTCAGAATCAAAAAGAACAACCGGTTATTGTGCAGGAAGTTTCCACCATTTTCGGTATTCGTTCAAAATTTCAGCTCTCTGACGGAACGAAGATATGCCTCAACTCTAACAGTAGGTTGATTTTTCCTGTTGAATTTAAAGGTAATTCACGGAATGTTGAATTAATTGGCGAGGCTTATTTTGAGGTAACTCAGAACACAGAAAAACCTTTTATTGTAAAAACGCGAGAAATCAATTTAAAGGTTCTTGGCACAACATTCAATCTTCAGGCATATCCCGAATCGAATGAAATCAGTGCTACTCTAATAAATGGAAAAATTATTTTGGAAAGAGAATCAAACGGAATTACAATGAAACTGAACGAACTAAAACCTATGGAACGGGCAGTATTTAAATCAGACTCGAAATCTTTAGATATTTCTTCAGAAGAAGATGCAGATAAATTCATTGCCTGGAAAGACGGTAAATTGGTATTCTCGAACGATCCTGTTGAGCATGTTGCAGAGAAACTTGGAAACTGGTATAATGTAGCAGTTAAAATCAGCAATAATAAACTAAAACGGTACAGGTTTACAGCCACTTTTACTGATGAGCCTATTGAGCAAGTTCTTGATTTACTAAGTAAATCATCTCCAATAAAATACAGTATTAAAAAGGCATCCAGACTTTCGGACAATTCTTATTCGAAACGGGAAATAATTTTAAACTAACAATTATAGAAACTTTAAACAAACTGCCTATGGATAAAACAATTTGGAAAAAATAACGGGAAAGTGTTAGCGCACCTCCCCGTTAAAAATTAAATGAATTCTTCTCAAAAAAAATATTTACGAACATTTAACAACGCAAAAATATGAAAAAATTCGGATTAAATTCTCCGAACGGCGATAGGTATGCCGTATTAAACAAAGGGTTACAAATTATGAAAATTACGCTGTCACTGATTTTGATTTCCACTTTAAATCTATTAGCAACCGGGACTTATTCCCAGACAGCTAAGGTATCACTAAATTTGAATCAAACATCAATAAAACAAGTACTTAAAGAAATTGAGCGGTCGAGTGAGTTTTATTTCTTGTACAACAATGACCTGGTTGATGTTGAGCAAAAAGTGGATATCCTGGCTAAAAATGAGCAGATCAATACAATCCTTGACCGGCTATTTGCCAAACAGTCAACAAAATATGCAGTTTACGACAGGCAAATTGTGATTTCACCTGCTGACATGCCACTGCCTCAGCAAGCTCAGCGAAAAGTTACAGGTAAAGTAACCGATCAAACAGGGGCACCAATCCCGGGAGTCTCTATAATTGTGAAAGGAACTACGACCGGAATCACTACTGATATTGATGGAAAATATGCCCTTTCCAACATTCCCGAAAATGCAATTTTACAGTTTTCGTTTGTCGGAATGAAAACACTGGAAATTGTTGTTGCAGGTAAAACAGCTGTAAACGTTACTCTTACGGAAGAAACAATTGGTGTGGACGAGGTTGTTGTGGTTGGTTACGGCTCGCAAAAGAAAATAAACTTGACAGGTGCGGTTTCTCAGGTTAAAATGACGGAAGTTTTGGGCGACAGGCCCTTAATCAGCACAGCAAGTGCCTTGCAAGGAACCATTCCCGGTCTTGTCGTAACGGGAGGTGCATCCCCTGGTCAATCCAAATCTTTTAACATCAGGGGAACTACTTCGCTAAACGGTGGCAGCCCGCTGGTTCTGATAGACAACGTGCCCGGTGATCTTGATATGATCAATCCTGAAGACATTGATGCAGTTTCGGTATTAAAAGATGCCGCATCATCTGCGATATATGGCGCAAGAGCTGCTTATGGAGTTATACTTGTCACAACAAAGAAAGGGGCGAAGAACCAGAAATTCCAGTTGAACTACAACAACAGTTTTGGGTTCGAGGAGTCTATCAACCGCCCACAACAAGCCTCTGCCCTTGATTTCCTGCAAGGATATAAGAATACAGGATTCCTCTCCGGCAATTATTTTGCAGGTCAAAATATTGACAAATGGATAACCTATCTGACGGATTATCAAAAAGATCCAAGCCAGTTTACAACCACAGGGGACGGCATATATATTCCTACACTGAATAATCCGACCAATATCCGCTACTATCTGAACGAAAAAGACCTGTATGCCAATATGTTGGACAAATACGGATTTCTTCAGTCCCATAACGTTTCGGTTAGTGGTGGAACAGCAAATTTATCTTATCGCCTCTCTTTAGGATATAACGATGAGCAAGGGCCGTTATTGACCAATAAGGATAGTTACAAACGTATTACCACCGATGCATATATTTCGGCTGATATTACCGACTGGTTAACCACTTCTGTTGATATTCGTTATGCAAGCAGCAATAAATCGATTCCCTACGAAGTATCCGGCAGTCTTTATGGAATGAGGATCTGTATGCTCACGCCTGAAGGCGAAATGGCTGCCAGTAATGGGAAAGTCCTGCCAATGAATACACCACGGAATATGCTCCTCAAATCGGCACCTGCCACCACGATGAACAAAAACCCGCGTATCCTGTCACGGACTACTTTTAAACCTTTCAAAGGATTGGAAGCCGTCCTAGAATATACGTTCAACAATCAATCATCAGATTTTAAGCAGTTCAACGCTCCCTATGAATACACTTCGATCCAACTTGACGATTCTTTCACTGCAACCAATGTGTCGCAGTATTGGAATACAAAATCCTCAACCGATTACAATGCCCTAAATGCTTATGCTACTTATTCATATAATCTGATGAAGAACCACCATTTCAAGTTAATGGCCGGTTTCAACCAGGAAAAGAGCCGATACGAAGAGCTAAATGCCAACAGGAAATACATGATCAACAATGACTTGCCCTCGTTCAGCAGTGCAACTGGCGAAACCAAAGTTACCGATGTTTATTCGGAATATTCTGTAAGAGGCGGGTTCTTCAGGTTCAACTACGATTACCTCGGCAAATATTTGCTTGAAGCCAATGGCCGTTATGACGGTTCTTCAAAATTCCCTACAGAAAGCCGTTTTGGTTTCTTTCCTTCGGTTTCACTCGGATGGAACCTTGCTAATGAGAATTTCATGAAATGGTCAAACAAATATGTTAATGTCCTTAAATTGAGAACATCATGGGGACAAATTGGAAATCAAGCTATTAGCCCTTATGCTTATATGCCATCAATGGCCTCTTACCTTGCTAACTGGATTCAGAACGGGACTCAGCCAACTACACTTTATGCACCCGGATTGGTAAGCAGCAGTTTTTCATGGGAAACCGTCCAAACTTTAGACTTTGGATTAGATCTGAACATGTTCAATTCACGACTTCAATCCACCTTTGATTGGTATCAGCGAGATACACGTGACATGCTGGCACCGGGTATGGAATTGCCTGCTGTTGTAGGTGCTGCTGCCCCACTTCAGAATGTTGCTAACCTTGGAACAAAAGGTTGGGAGCTCAATGTGTCATGGCACGATAAAGTTGGACAAATCGGTTACAATGTAGGTTTTAACCTTTACGATTCCCGTTCGCACGTCACCAAATATGCCAATGCTTCGGGGCTTTTGAACAGTTATTATGAAGGTCAGGAAATTGGTGAAATATGGGGTTATGTAACGGATGGTTTTTACTCGGTTGATGATTTTGCAAGTACAACAACCTGGAAATTAAAGGATGGCGTAACCACTGTTCAGGGATACAATGTGAAACCTGGAGATGTCAAATTCAAAAACCTGAATGACGGAACAAACTCTACTAACCAGATTGATGCAGGGAGCAGCACCCTAACTGATCCGGGAGACCGAAAAGTGATTGGAAGCAATGCTCCTCGTTACCAGTTTGGTGTCAATGGCGGTATGACCTGGAAAGGTTTTAGCCTGAACGTATTTTTGCAAGGTGTTGGGAAACGTGATTTTTGGACAAGCGATGACCGCAGATGGCCTTTTAATTCATCCGAATTCGGGACCATTTTTGCCGATCAGCTTGATTACTGGAAACCAACTGATGTGGCAACCGGTAATTACACCGCAATAAATCCAAATGCTGAATATTTCCGTATATACAACCAGATGGAAAATTCGGGCTCCAATAAACGTGTACAAACTAAGTATTTACTGAATGCTTCATACGTCAGATTGAAAAATATCAGCCTCAGCTATGTTGTTCCTGCTAAGCTCGTACAGAAAATAGGGTTAACAGGCGTAAAGATTTTTTCAAGTATAGAAAATCCCAAAACCTGGACGAAATTGCCAGATGGTTACGACCCGGAACGTTTATCGTGGGGATATCCTTTCTATCAGACAACCTCATTCGGAGTTAATATTACACTTTAACAATTAAAACGACTAAAATGAAAAAGTATATTTTAATCCTCATATTTGCCGTTTCGACATTGATTTCATGTAACAACGATTACCTCGAAAAACTACCTGTTGAAACCCTAACGGAAGCAACTGCATTTGGTTCATATTCAAATTTCCAGACTTATGCCTGGTCACTCTATGGCGTATTCGACAATGCCAACATCCTAAGAAAAATAGGAACTTATGGTGATGGCGGATTATATATGGGCGATATCTATGCAGGCTATCTGACTCAAAAAGGTACAAGCCAATACAATCCTTATGCTTTTCAGACAATAGCCAATTCATCATCTGGCAATGGCTGGGATTTCACTTATGTCCGTTCTGTTAATATTATGCTGGCAAATATCGAAAAGGCCAATATGAGTAATGTTGAAAAGGCACACTGGCGTTCTGTTGGTTATTTTTTCCGCAGTTATTATTATGCCGAATTGATCGCTCGCTTTGGCGATGTACCCTGGGTAAACAAAGTCCTTTCGGATACCGATGCTGAAATTTATGGCCCCAAGATGCCACGGAAAGCTGTTGCAGACAGTGTTCTTGCCAACCTGCAATATGCCGAAACGAACATTAAAGCAGCCGGAGACGGAAAAAATACAATCAATGTCAATTGTGTCAGGGCATTGATTTCCCGTTTTTCCCTTTTTGAAGGAACATGGCGCAAATCATACGGTTTGGGTGATCAGGACAAATACCTGAACGAATGTGTAAGGACATCTGAATTGCTAATGACTTCTTTCCCAACTGTTAACAACGATTGGGGTGCGATGTTTACAAGTTCGGACCTGAGTATTATTCCGGGAGTAATTTTGTACAAAGAATATGTTGCAAATGTGATCATGAACCAATACTCACATTACGAACGCACATCTTCAGGAACGGCTGAAATGCCTAAAAGTACGGTCGATATGTACCTTTGCCAGGATGGTAAAACTGTAACAAGCAGTGCTTTGTATGCTGGTGACAAAACCCCATATACAACATTCCGCAACCGTGACCTTCGTATGCTTTTAACCATTGTGCCTCCTTATCAGTTGTCGAAAACAAGTTCGACTGCGGCATGGGATTACCCTGAAGATCCAACTTATAGGGAATATCTTGATTTGATGGGAACTACAAAAGTAATAGCAAATCCTGGCGAATCAGGTAAAAACAAGGTTTTCCCATTAATGAACTGGTCAGCAAGCATTGTACTGTCAATGCCCAATCTTTCAACAAAATCGAGCCAGCAATTTCTGTCATGCAGGGGAGGTTATTATATCTATAAAAACTACAACGTTTGGGATTTATGTTCGAATCTGGGATCTACCAATACTGCTGATAAACCGATTTTCAAAATTGAAGAGATTCTGCTTAACGAAGCCGAAGCAAAATATGAGTTGGGACAGTTCAGCCAGACGGTCGCAGATAAGACCATCAACAAACTTCGTCCGAGAGCTAAGGTGGCAAATTTGAATGTTGCCGATATTACTTCAGCTTTTGATCTTAATCGTGATCCTTCGGTGAATCCGGTTTTGTGGGAAATACGCCGGGAACGAATCATCGAGCTGATGGGCGAAGGATTTGGATTTTACGATGTGCGCCGTTGGAAAGTAGCACCCTGGTTTATAAATAAACAGCAATATGGGATGTGGGCTACAAAAACACAGGTTGGAACAGGTTCTTTACTCAATCTTACAACAAAATTGTCTGATCCAACAATGACAGATGGGTATATCTATCTATTTAACGATCCTGTAAAGGATGGGAAAGGCTGGTTGGATAAGTATTACCTGTACCAGATTCCAACTAATACGATCCAGTTGAATCCGCAGATTACACAAAATCCCGGTTGGTAACTATTTGGTTGTTTTGTAATTCCAATCTGAATTAAACTCAAATGGTTTTCAATTATTAAATATCATAAGCACTTTACAGTTGGTTTTTTTGACTGTAAAGTGCTTATCGTATTTTTATAGCCTACTTTTGTTTTAAAATCAAAATAAAATGAACTTCCAACGACTATTATTCGGCACATTGGCTTTGACCAGTTTCATGGCGAAAGGCAATAATCAGCCAAAGCAACCCAATATCATTTTCATTTTAACGGATGACCTTGGTTGGGGCGATTTCGGATTCCAGTTCCAAAATCAAAGAGCCAAATCAAATGTAAGGAGCGAACCCTGGACCAAATCGCCAAATCTTGATCTCTTGGCAAAAAGGGGTGTGCAGATGCCAAACCATTATTCTCCAGCCCCGGTAAGTGCCCCCTCAAGGGCTTCTCTGATGTTGGGACAGCACCAAGGCCATGCCAACGTTCGCGACAACCAATTCGACAAAGCGTTGGACAACAACCATACAATTGCAACTGTCTTAAAGACTGCTGGTTACTCTACATCCATTTTTGGAAAATGGGGTTTACAGGGATTGGGAACCAAAAAATCGGACCAGGAACCCACCAATCCAGCCGACTGGGTAGCACAACCTTTGAATCGTGGTTTTGATTATTTCTTTGGTTATATGCGCCATAGCGACGGGCACGAGCACTATCCAAAAGAGGGCGTTTACCGTGGGAAAAAAGAAGTTTATGAAAACCTGACAAACATTGCTGGCAGCCTTGATAAATGTTATACTGCTGACTTGTGGACAGCAAGAGCAAAAAAATGGATAGTGGAACAAAAGCAGGAAAAGAAATCTGAAAAACCCTTCTTCATTTACCTCGCGTATGATACGCCACACGCTACATGCGAATTGCCCACCCAAGCCTATCCAAAAGGAGGTGGCCTAAAAGGTGGGTTGCAATGGATTGGTGAACCCGGACACATGATCAATACCGCATCAGGGGTTGTTGATTCATGGATCCACCCCGATTACATCAACCAGACATACGATAACGATAAGAACCCTTCCACTCCTGAAGTGCCTTGGCCCAATGTCTTCAAACGTTATGCGACCAGTACACGCCGACTGGATTGTGCGGTCGGCGACATTCTTCAGTTGTTGAAAGACCTTAAAATTGATGATAATACAATGATCGTAGTAACAACAGACAATGGTCCATCAAGGGAATCCTACTTAAAGGAGGATTTTGAACCTGATTTCTTCAATAATTTCGGTCCGTTCGATGGCATCAAACGCGATTTGCTCGAAGGGGGAATACGGGTTTCGGCGCTCGCCTATTGGCCCGGCCATTTCCCGGCAGGCAGGGTAATTCAAACTCCAAGTTCTTCTTATGACTGGTTGCCAACATTTGCTCAAATGGCTGGTGTTCCTCCGCCCGCTGTTGCTGACAGCGTTTCTTTGCTTCCATCGCTTACCGGTAAAGGAAAACAGCTGGAGAGCTATGTTTATGTTGAATATTTTGAAGGGGGAAAAACACCAAATTATGAAGAGTTTTTGCCTAATCATCAGAATAAGAAGAGAAACCAGATGCAAATGATACGCATGGACAAGTATGTTGGAATCCGTTACAATATCCTGTCAAACAGCGATAACCTCGAAATTTTCGACATTACAAAAGACCCACAGCAAGCTCATAACCTTGCCGGAAATCCTGGTATGGAAGCCATTCAGCAACAAATGAAAGATAAGATGCTGCAATCACGCCGCCCAAATGATTTTGCCAAACGCCCTTATGACAATGAATTTATTCCGGCAACCGAATTGAAAAAAACGGCGCAAGGAATTGAATGGAATTCCTTTAAAGGTGATTTTCCTTGGGTTCCAAATGTAACGGAACTTGTCCCTTCCGAAACAGGCACTACGGATTATCCTGATTTAAGAGTTATTACAAAATCTGAGAATCAGGCTGTTTCTTTTACCGGTTATATTCAAATACCTGCGGATGGAGAATATACTTTCACCTTGAGTGCTGACCAGAAAACCTTTCTAAGAATCCATGATGTATCGGTGATTGATGCCGATTTTGGCTATGTTGGTGGAACCGAGCGGAATGGAACAATCAAACTCAAAGTGGGTTTGCACCCGTTCAGGATTTATTGCACCACCAAAGCGGGTTCAAAACCATTCCTGAAATTTCAATGGAACGGTCCGGGGATTAATCCGCAACCAGTACCTGCAGGTGTATTTTTGCTGGAAGTGAAAATTTAAAATTCAGAAGGATTGACGGATATAATTAAATCTTTAATATACAGATTGATGGAAATAAATCAAATTTATAATACTATGAAATACGGCACATTATATCTTATCACCGGTGCAATATTGACACCAGCAATTCTCTTTGCTGCTGATAACAAAAAGCCCAACATCATCTACATTTTAGCCGATGACCTTGGCTATGGCGATCTCGGATGCTACGGACAGAAACTGATCGAAACCACAAACATTGACAAACTGGCTGCCAACGGAATGAGGTTTACACAACATTACTCCGGTGCCCCTGTCAGTGCCCCATCTCGTTGTGTGCTTCTGACCGGTAAACATACTGGCCATTCATACATCCGTGGAAACGACGAATGGGCTGAACGTGGAAAAGTGTGGGACTACAAAGCCATGTTTGCCGATTCCACTCTCGAAGGACAAAGGCCTTTGCCCGAGAACCTCATCACTTTTCCCCAAATACTGCAAAAGGCCGGATATGCTACCGGGACGGTCGGGAAATGGGGACTTGGTGCACCTAATACCAACAGTACTCCAATGAAAAAAGGCTTCGATTTTTCTTATGGTTACAACTGTCAGCGACAAGCGCATACTTATTATCCGCTGCATTTGTACAAGAACGACAGTAGGGTCTTTCTCCGAAATGACACAGTAGCTCCGGATGAAAAACTGGCAAAGGGAGCCGATCCTTATGATCTTGGAAGTTATGCAAGATTTACCCTGAAAGAATACTCCTGCGACCTGATGTTCAAGGAGATGACAGGTTTTATCGAAGAAAACAGGAATAAACCTTTCTTCTTTTACTGGGCAAGTACTATTCCACATGCTCCCCTTCAGGCACCAAAACGATGGGTTGATTACTATGTGAAAAAATTCGGTGACGAGTCGCCTTACCTTGGCAATAAGGGATATTTCCCCAATCGTTACCCTCATGCATCCTATGCAGCTATGATTTCTTATCTGGATGAACAAGTCGGATTATTGGTTGAGCAACTCAAAAAGCTCGGTATTTACGAAAATACGATGATCTTCTTTACCTCCGATAACGGACCTACCTACAACGGTGGAACCGATTCTCCCTGGTTCAACAGTGCCGGCCCTTTCAAAAGCGAGTTTGGCTGGGGGAAGGGATTTACCCATGAAGGAGGTTTCAGGGTTCCTATGATTGCGAGTTGGCCGGGTCGGATAAAAGGCTCGACAGTTAGTACCCATATTTCTGCTTTTTGGGACGTATTCCCTACTATTTGCGAAGTTACCGGGATTACAAATACTCAGGAGACAGATGGTATCAGCTTCCTACCTGAATTATTGGGGAAGAAACAAAAAGCACACGATTATCTATATTGGGAATTCCCCGAAACCGGCGGACAACAGGCAGTCAGAATAGGAAAATGGAAAAGTATCAGGTTCAACATTCAAAAAGGTATCCTGAAAACAGAACTCTACAACCTCGAGACCGACCTTCAGGAATTGACAGATGTCTCCGCACAAAACCCCGATATTGTAAAGCGAATGGAGCAAATCATGAAAAAAGAACATGTGCCTGCGGAGCAGGATATTTTTAAAATGAAAGCACTTGGGGATCAATAAACATGTAACCCATATTGCAGCTTTTTTCATGAAATAGAAGAAAAAGTGCACTAAAATCAAGTTTTTTTACTTTTAAATAGGTGTTTTTTGTGTTTTCAATTTGTAAATAATTAATAATCAATGATAATATTTTTAGGATTATTATTTGTAGTACACAAGGGGTATTGATTTTCAAGGATTTAGATATTTAATTTGTTACCATGTATTTCAAATTATCCATGCGCAACAATCCAGAGATTGTACGCTGCTGCGGTTATTACCGATTAGTAGGTAGTTATCGCAACAATTGTGACAGGGTTTATCATCGCACTATTTTAAATGCGGGTTATCTTGATGCCCTAAATCCCGATCAGCTCAATATTATTCAAAAGATACTTACCGCAAAGGTCAATAATTTCAACAAGCCACTTTTTGAACTTCCATTTACTGATGATCTGTTTGTATTCCATTATGTTGATGAATTTTAAAATCATATAGTTTGTGAAAAACGCATAGACGTGCCAGAGGGTAAATGGATAAGAAAACTTCAGGGGATGGTAAAGACCTACATATTAGAGACATAAATAGTATCAGGAACAAAAATGATTGTGAAATTGGTGCAGAATGGATGTCATATCGGGAAATGCGCCAGTTGCGGGTTGCACCATTTTTAGCATCCGGAGGGTGGGACGCAGACGAGATAAAGCTGTCTATAAGCCATATTATTAGCAGGGCTGTTTATCCGGTATCGGAATTGGAAACGAACCGGTGGATGAGGGAAAACTCGGCGATATGTGAGGTTACTGGTTATGACATCGAAAACATTACCAAAGGCTGCTTTTACAACATCACAAAGAAACTATATTCAGAGAAAGAAGCATCGGTACAAGACTAATTATTGCAGGAGCATGGAAAAACGAAGTGATGCAAAACTAATTTTCCTGGTTTTGGTGTTTTATCCTGACGGGTTTATCAAATTTGGTTAAGAATGGTAGTGTAAAACCAGAAGATAAAGTGTATGAACGTATCGGCAGGCTAAAGCAAAATACCAATCATCTATACAACGATATTTTGATGTCCGGATTGAGGTAAAAGATAATACTCAAAACTGACTCTGATTTGCGTCCCATTAACCACAAAAAAGGTAGAATACAATGGATTACCTGCTTCTTGGTTTGCAGGCATATTGGTTTGTAAATACTGTTATACCTCAATTTAGGGAACAACAAATTCAAAGTATTTGGCGCGAAATTGTTCACACAGTATATACACAAAAAGCGGTTACAACTTTGGCTCAAAACAATCATGAAGAAGTCATAATGATTAGTCGCTGCTCAGAGCAAAACCAACACGTTAAAAAAATATTTTATACCTTAAAATATGAAAACTTTCCCTTCTCAAAGAAAAATCCGTAGTACACAAATCGAAAATCGAGAATGGCCAAATTGTTGATCCCCAAATAATTCATTCGGAATAGCTGCAAATTGGGTTAA
>CAILKW010000414.1 GCA_903834845.1 uncultured Bacteroidia bacterium
AAAATCAATAAGGCGATAAGAGAGAAAACTTTGTGGAGTAATCCGCAGATTTTGAAAGCCTATAACTATGCCAAAGAAAACAATAAACAAGTACATCTGATTGGACTTATCGGACCTGGCGGAGTGCATGCCCTTAGTTTACACATGATTGCACTTGCACAAATCGCCACCGAAACAGGTCTTGAAAAGATTTTTATTCATGGATTGACAGATGGTCGCGACACCGATCCACGTTCGGCTTACGATTTTGTGAAAGAAGACTTGAGTGCCCTCGAAAATACTAATGCCAAATTTGCCACGCTGATAGGACGTTATTATGGGATGGACCGCGACACCAACTGGAATCGCGTAAAACTGGCTTACGACATGCTGACCAAAGCAACAGGCAAAAAAAGTAAAGATGTTCTTGCTGCAATTCAGGAGTCGTACGATGAAGGGATAACAGATGAATTTATTAAACCTATAATCTTCACTGATGATAACGATCAACCGCTTACTACTATCCAGGATGGCGATGTTGTGATATGTTTCAACTACCGTACTGACCGGCTACGCGAGCTTACAATAGTCTTCACTCAGGAGAATCATCATGAGCAAGGGATGAAAACCATGCCTCTTGAATGGTTTACAATGACAAATTACAAATCATCATTTAAAGGGATTCATGTCATTTTTAACAAAGACAATGTTCAGAATACTATGGGTGAAACGGTGTCGAAAGCCGGTTTAAACCAGATTAGAATTGCTGAAACTGAAAAATACGCTCATGTTACATTCTTTTTCTCCGGAGGCCGCGAAACAGAATTTGCCGGTGAAAAGCGCATTTTAATACCTTCTCCTAAAGTTGCAACCTATGATCTTCAGCCCGAAATGTCTGCTCCTCTTGTTAAGGATGCTATTGTGGCAGAAATTAATGCTAAAAGTGCTGATTTCATTTGCCTGAACTTTGCCAATGGCGATATGGTTGGTCACACCGGCGTTTACAGTGCCATTCAAACCGCAGTAAAAGCAATTGATCAATGTGTTAATGAAGTTGTTACAGCTGCACGTACTAATGGTTATGATGTGGTTATTATTGCTGATCATGGGAATGCTGACTTTGCAATAAATGCTGATGGCAGTGAAAATACAGCTCATTCTTTGAATCCGGTACCTTTTATATTGGTTACGAATAATACTGTCGCCAAAATTTCAGATGGAATTCTGGCTGACGTTGCCCCAACGTTGCTTAAGATTATGGGTCTCGCAATTCCTTCGGATATGACTGGAAAAGTTCTGATTGAAAATTAGAGTATGCTGCAAATAGGAAAAACTATCATCAGTCTTGATGTTATTCAAAAAAAGTTCTGTTGTGATTTGGAAAAATGCAAGGGTGGCTGCTGTGTTGATGGCGACAGTGGCGCTCCCATAACTGAGGAAGAAGCTGAACAGATTGAACAGATGTATCCTTATTTTGAGGAATATCTTTCCATTCAAAATAGAGATGAGATTCTGAAACAGGGGTTTTCAGTAACTGATTTTGAAGGTGATCTTGTTACTCCTATTGTTGGGAAAAATGAGTGTGTTTACACTTTTGTTGATTGGGCAGGAATTACAAAATGTGCAATTGAAAAAGCTTGGTTTGAAAAGCGTATTGCCTTCCGTAAACCTGTTTCGTGCCATCTGTTTCCTATTAGGATTAGCGAGTACAAACGATTTGATGCTGTGAATTACCAGGAATTGGATATTTGTAAAGCTGGGCAATTATGTGGGGAAAAACATGAAATACCGCTGTGGAAATACCTTAAAGAACCCTTAATCCGTAAATATGGTCAGGCATGGTACGATGAGTTTACCATTACTGCTGAAAATATTCCAAAAGACCTTAGGGATTGAAAGGTTGAATGGAAAGATTTTGGGTTGAGGGATGTTAGTTGCTGGTTTATAAGCCTTTGGTTAATGGTTAATAAGTTGTTGGTTAATAAGTTGTTGGTTAATAAGCTGTTGGTTAATAAACTGTTTGTTAAAAAAACTGTTGGTTAATAAGTTGTTGGTTGGTTGTTAATTATTAATCAGCTGATTTATAATGGATTGAAAAAAGATTTAAACACAAAGTACCAGAAAACCCAAGTTAACTTTATATATCTATCAACCAGCAACCAACCAACAACCGACAACCGACAACCAACAACCAACAACCAACAACCAACCAACCGACAACCGACAACAACCGACAACCGAAAACCTGCAACCACCCAACAACGCACCATTCAACATCAATTTCCTTCGGCAACCACCGTCATTTCAATATTTCCTTCATTAACAGCTATTGCATCAACAAGATAGGACGGAACAAGACGGTCTCCGTTACTTATGGTTGATAAATAGGGATCAATAGGTTCAGCTTTAGCGAGATGAAAGGCAAGCTCTGCTGCAGTGGAAGCCATCGTTTTTATTCTTTTAAGTACTGTTACCGATTGGTTTCCTTTAATAATTTGTTGAATATTTGGCAAATCAGCATCCTGACCCGCAACTGCAACTTTGCCTTCAAGTCCCCTTTCTTTCAAGGCTTTAATTACTCCCATAGCCATGGCATCGTTGCCACAGATTACAGCATCAATTTTATTTGATGTACTATCCAAGGTTGCAATTGCCAAGCGATAACCTTCATCTGATGTCCATAAATTCGCGAACTGCCGGAATGTAATCTTTATCTCACCTCGTTCAACTAAAGGCTGTAATATATTCATTTGACCAATGTAGATCATACGGCTATTGTTGTCGTTTGTCGGGCCGCCAAGCAATGCGTAATTGCCTTTAGGTTTTACTTTTGACAGGTAATCAGCTTGAATTTCACCTATCCTGACATTATCCGTTGACACATAATAATCCAACCTGCAATTATTGATCAATCTGTCGTAGGCAATTACCCGGATTTCCCTTTCGTGAGCCAGATTAACAATTTGAGCTGAAGTCGATTGATCCACAGGTATAACCACAAGAACCAACGCGCCTTCATTAATCAGCTCTTTGGCCTGTGCCAATTGCTTATCTGCATTATTGTCGGCAACTTTTACTAAAGGAATTCCACCCAATTGTTTTACTGCATCGACAAAATACTTCTGATCGTTTTGCCAACGCTGTGTTTCAAAACTGTGAACAAGCAACCCAATTTTCGGATGCTTATTGGCACAACCGGCAAAGATTAATCCTGCCAGCAGAAATAACGAAAAAACCGTAGTTCTCATAAGAAATTTGATTTTTTAAAAACTAAAAAAGTAATGTTAAATAATTTGTAATCAATTATCTATGCCTTAACGACAGGAAGTTAGCCTGAGCTTTCAAAATTATTTATGCTCAGTTGTTTCTCAAAGTTACGGAACATTTTTAACAAATAGTACAATTCTGTAATATTTTTTTTCAAAAGCTCACTCCATTCCATTCCGAAAAAAACTGATTCAGAAACCGAAGCATAAAATCGTGTCTTTGTTCGGCAATCCTTTTCCCTGTAATGGTCTGCATCAAGTCTTTAAGTAGCAAAAGTTTTTCGTAAAAATGGTTTATAGTCGGTGCATTACTTTTCTTATAGTTTTGGAAATCAGTATGAAATTCAGGTTTAATTTCGGGATCATAAATGCCTCTTCCGCGACTGCCGCCATAAGCAAAGGTTCTTGCAATACCAATTGCACCAATTGCATCAAGACGGTCGGCATCCTGCAACACCTTACACTCCAAATCATTGGTCGAAGTGTTCACTCCGGCACCTTTAAAACTTACCCCTTCAATAATCATCGAAATTCTTTCAATGATTTGATCTTCTACGCCACATTTTCGAAGCCAAGTTTTAGTTTTTTGTTCCTCGGTGTTTTCTCCTGCAAGTTTCCAATCATCAATATCATGAAGCAAAGCCGCCAGTTCCACTAAAAACAAGTCAGCTTTTTCGCAATTTGCAATCATCAGTGACATAGTTCTTACGCGGTGTATATGCCACCAGTCATGCCCGGAAGAATCTCCTTTTAGAACTGATTTTACAAAAATCTCTGTCTGTGTCAGTAGTGTCTTTTTATCCATAATGTAATGTTTTAAACTGCGTTGAAGATACTAAAAGATTCATATAAGTTTATTTTATATCTTTATGATTTATATTAAAAGATTAGTCTGCTGAAACGGTTAGTATTTGGTTATATTTGTAGCTGAAAGAATAGGGAAATAATGGAAAAAGAACTGATACGTGATTGGTCAAAAAGTGTTATTATCCGAAAGGAGATTGACAAATATCTTATTGATGGTAAGGATTTTATCAATGAAAAGGATATTTTTGACAGACTAAAGAAAAATACAAATACTGATCCCAAACTGATTCGCGACATCCTTCAAAAATCACTTACTATTAACACCCTCACCCCAGATGAAACCGCTACTTTATTGAATGTAACATCATCGGAACTGTGGGAAGAAATATTTCAAACTGCACTTGAAGTAAAGAAAAAGGTTTACGACAACCGAATAGTCTTTTTCGCACCGCTATATTGCTCAAATCTCTGTGTGAATAATTGTGCCTATTGCGGTTTTCGCGAAGCCAACACTCGCGAAGTAAGGCGAATCCTTACACTTGATGAGATCAAACGTGAAACCAGTTCTGTTTTAAACGAAGGGCACAAGAGGCTTATTTTAGTCTTTGGTGAGCATCAGTTTTCAGATGTTGATTATATGGCTTCAGCAGTAAAAGCGGTTTACAGCGTTGAAGTACCTGCGCCGGTTTCGGGATACCCATCTTCGATAAGGCGTGTTAATATTAACGCTGCTCCAATGGAAATGGCCAAATTAAAAATTCTTAAAGAGGCAGGTATTGGTACTTATCAGGTTTTTCAGGAGACCTATCATCTTAAAACTTACCAGACAGTACACCCGTCAAATACACTGAAGGGTAATTATCAGTGGAGGCTTTACGCGCTTCACCGAGCCATTGAAGCAGGACTTGATGACGTGGCAATTGGTGCACTTTTTGGATTGTTTGACTGGCGTTTCGAGGTTATGGGTTTATTGTATCATACACTTGATTTGGAAAGGCAATTTGGTATTGGCCCACATACTATTTCATTTCCGCGTATGACTCCTGCATCGGGCTCAGTTCTTAGCGGTAACTCTCCTTATACCGTTTCAGATGACGATTTCAAAAAGTTGGTAGCTGTTTTGCGTCTGTCTGTTCCAACAGCAGGAATGATTGTTACTGCACGCGAAAAAGCTGAAATCAAAAAAGAAGTTATCCAACTTGGTTGTACACAAACTGATGCATCAACCCGAATAGGTATTGGTGCTTACAGTGATCAAAAAACAGAGGGCGATCTTGATAAAAAACAGTTCACTATTGGCGATCCCCGCGATTTGGACGATGTGATTCAGGAGGTTGCAAAAATGGGGTTTATTTCCTCATTCTGTACGGCAGGTTAT
>CAILKW010000415.1 GCA_903834845.1 uncultured Bacteroidia bacterium
CCATGACCCCAGGCTACGGTTATCTTGGTTGGTTACACTTTCATCTCTTTCGTGCTTGCGCATTCCATCGTTTTCTATTGCAACCCATCGCTTTCAGAACATGCCTTTTACGGCTTTGTCTTCCGGCTGTCCCTTCGGTTTTCCTTTCGGTCAACCTTCCCGGACGGAGCGTCTTTAAGATTACAGTCTAGTTCTTCTCTTGCGAGTATCTCTTTTCTGCACAGAACATCTCAAACCTTTCGGCAATTTTGTTCTCCGGTATATTTCAGAAACTCTCGTTTCCTCCTTTTCCCGGTCTTTAACTCAACCTTCTAATGAACGACCAGCGTTTTTCCGGTTGACTGAACTATTAAGATTTAACTCCTTTCGTCCAACCTCTGACTTTTCTGTCGTGCAAATCCGAAGATTTGATCGATCCGGTTCATTACTCACCTAAGAATCTTTCCCCTTCTCCACTACTTCAAAGTAACCCTTTATCGCTTACCTGACATATCAAAGATACGTCATAAAGTATCCCTTATGCAAATATTTTTAGTCTTTTATATCAACATTGTACCAACGTTGAATCAACATGAGTTATTAACAATTGTTTGTAACTTATTTGAAATTAATTTACTGATATACTGTATTATAGAGAAAATGTTTTAAATAATTGTATTTCACTTCTTGGTTATATTATAGTCTAAACCGTTTCATTTACAAGCGGAAATATTGGACTTTATATTTTAATTTACCAATTCCGGAAGTAGGGAAATATCGGGTTTAAGGTAAAAGAGGTTTTTTTTGTGTGGCGAAAAAAAAATATTGAAGTTTGGTTGCAATTTTTTTTTTAAGATTGAAGTGCTTATACACGACTTTTTATAGATTACTTTTGAATTTTCAATGATTTATAATATAAAGCAATACGACCTAATCTTCTATTTAATTTACAGATGCATAAAGTTTTACATCTTCGATGGTGATAGTTTTATTGCACAAAATAATCAATCTTTCAATTACATTTCTGAATTCACGTATATTTCCTGTCCACGATCGGTTTTGTAACTCAGTAATAGCTTCATCATCAATCTCTTTTTGCGGTTGTCCGTATTCGTTACAAATCTGCTCAATAAAGTGATTTGCCAATAATGGAATATCCTGTTTTCTGCTTGCAAGCGATGGCACATTTATCAAAATAACGCTTAATCTGTGATACAAATCTTCACGGAAATTGCCATTTTTAATTTCTTCTGCTAAGTCTTTATTTGTAGCTGCTATTATCCTAACATTCACTTTAATAGGGCTTTCGCTTCCGACCCGTGTGATGATGTTTTCCTGTAAAGCACGCAAAACCTTCGATTGAGCTGACAGGCTCATATCACCGATTTCGTCAAGAAAAAGGATTCCTCCATCTGCTTGTTCAAACTTTCCTTTCCGCTGTTTAATAGCAGAGGTAAAAGCTCCTTTTTCATGCCCAAACAATTCACTTTCAATCAACTCAGAAGGAATTGCCGCACAATTAACTTCAATAAACGGAGCTTCCGATCGTGAAGATAATGCATGTAAACGGTGGGCAATCAATTCTTTGCCAGTGCCATTAGCCCCTGTAATTAAAACTCTGGCTTCTGTTGGGGCTACCCGGTCGGTCATTTCAAGTACTCTTTTGATCTGAGGCGACTCACCGATTATTTCGTACCTCTTATTGATTTTTTGTTTCAAAACTTTTGTTTCTTTTACAAGAACAGTTTTTTCGCCTGCATTTCTTATTGTTATAAGCAATCTATTCAAATCTAATGGCTTAACTATAAAATCAAAAGCTCCTTTTTTTATTGCCTCCACTGCCGTATCGATATTCCCATGTCCTGATATCATCACCACGGTTGTTTCGGGTTTCATTTCCATTATTTTTTCCAGAACTTCAATTCCATCTATTTCAGGCATTTTAATATCGCAAAGGATGATGTCAAAATCGTTACTTTTTGCCATTTCAATACCAAACAAACCGTTCTCTGCTACTTCAACAATATATCCTTCAAAACCAAGAATATCCTTCAATGTATTGCGAATGCTCCGTTCGTCATCAATAACTAATATCTTTGTCATTCTGTTTATTTATATTTCTTTAGAAATGAATTTATCCATGACACCCTCTTTCAGGGAATTGTGGGTATGCAGGATTGTTTTTATTGATAATCTTTGGATGATTAAATTTGTAAAAACAGAGGCAATCACAATCATTTCAACACGCATTTCGTTCATTCCTTCCATTTTAGCTCGTGTTTTATGATCTGATTTGATCAATCGTTCATGAATATTCAAGAAATCGTTTAGCGGAAAATCGGAAACTCCTCTTACCTTCGTATCTGGTAAAGCCTTTTCATGAATATCCATAAACGTGTCAAACGCCCCGGAGCAGCCTATAAGTGTTAGTGGCTTATGTTGATCACAGGCAGTCCAAAAATCCCTAAGAGGCTCATCAAACCATTTTTCAAATGCCACAATTTCGGAGGGGAAAATCGGATCTGACATTTGTATTGTTTCCAGAGCACGGGCAATGCCAATATTAAAACTCTTTTTCAAAATAATATCATTATCCTTTGCCAAAATAAACTCAATACTTCCTCCGCCTATATCAAGTATTAGATATTTACCTATATTGACTGGTAACGAGAGTCTAACACCTTTAAAAATCAATTCCGCCTCAAGTTCACCATCAATTATCTCAATATCCCATTCAAATAATTGTTTAACTTTTTCGAGAAATTCGCTCCTATTAACTGCTCCCCGCAAAGCTGAAGTACCGACAATATTAACTTTACATATACCATATTCGCTTATAGTTTTGGAGTGACTATGAAGTGCATTTAATCCGCGTTTGATAGCATCAGGCAACAGAATGTCCTTGTGGATTCCTCCTCGCCCCATTTTTACCGGAAGTTTCCTGTCATAAACAGTTTCAAACATACCTCCAGATAACGTATTGGCAATTAGTAAATTACATGTATTGGTTCCTATATCAATTACAGCATATAAGCTCATGAAAGAAGCATTTTTAATTCCTCTGCAATTTAGGAAAGAATTTGATTGTTTTTTACCGCATAAAACCGGAAAATAAACTGACTATTTTCCGGTTTTACAATATACACTTTCCCAATTGAAATTAAAAAGGTATTACTCGATCATGTTGCCGCTTGCAATTTTCAATTAAGTTTTTGTTTATCTACCTTCTTAATTTGTTGTGAAACATAAATTTCTGATATGAATTATTTGAATCGGAAATAATCCGGCATATTGGTTAATGTTGGTCAATTGCAGCCAAATTAATTTAACTCAGCGGTTTGAACTTTCTGTTTTTCTTTGCCCAGGGTGCATAAACCCTTAAATATGATATTTGAGTTATGTGAACGCATCGAGCAGATACACTCCCGTGCAGAACCTCATGTTTGTCTCCATTCTGTTCTTCTGGAGCTTGGAAGAGCTTGTCAAGCTCCTCCAAATCAGCCTTATAAAAATGATGTTTCCCTATGAATCAGAGATTTTTTTTCAGGTATATACAATGTTTTGTGAAAAACAAAGATTTGCTGAGCTACTCATAAAAATGATCCAGAGAAACAGGATCCTTCTTATGCGGTAATTTCTATGATTTATTTTATAATCAGCTATTTTTCAACTTTATTTCCCGGAGTCATAGTTCTCCCTTTGAACGCAGCATAATCGAGCGGGTATTTGTAAACACGGAAAACTGAATTCATCAGTTCTGCGGTACGGGCTGCATCAATCGGTATCGCCGAG
>CAILKW010000416.1 GCA_903834845.1 uncultured Bacteroidia bacterium
ACCGGAGGCGATTGCAACCCTTCGTTTCCATCAATGCTGAAATCGAACTTCGGGTTGGTAAAGCGGTTTGTAAAATCACTTAAATCTTTCAGGTTGCATTTGAAAAGATATAAGCAGGTTAGCTTAGGTAATTCGCCGGTTATTTTCAATTCGGTAAGAGTGGGATTAAAACTTAAATCCAACAATTCTAATTCCGGTAAGTTTACATTGATTTCGAAACGGACAAGTTGATTGTGATTCAAGTAAATAGCGCGTAAATTGTCGCAACGATGCGAAAAAATAATCTTTTTGATATTACATCGGCTTGCATCAATATATTGTAAATCGGGTTGACTAGTTTCAAAAGAGATCCCCTCTAAATCCTTATTGTCAATCAGACTGATAAATTTAATACCCTCGGTTTTTTGACCAAAAGTAAAATCCTTTCCATCAACTTTTATCCTTTCGATGTTTACTGCATCGTTGTGTTTAAATCTCATCCTTGGAGCTTCATTCTCAAACATTTCAATAGCTTTAATTATTAGTATTATCGCCGATGTATTTCAGATATTTAATAGTTTAAAGAACAGGCAGAGCCTTCGACTGTGCCATCCGGCTGACAGCTACCAACACTGCCTGTAAAAGACATTTCGCGAATGTCCTTGTTTGCCGGTGATCTAAAACCGGCAGGATAAAAATCTGTTCACAAACGGGAAATCCATCCCTTCCTCTGAGCTGAAAGGCAACCAGCAGCCGGAACCCCATGTTGTTCGAGTTGTTGTCGGGCGTGTTGTTGTTGCGATAAGCCACGCGGCTGTTGTCGGAGTTGTTGTTCCACGAGCCGCCGCGCACAACACGGTTAGAGCCTTCGATTTTTACCCTGATAACGCTTTTATCGTTTTAATCCGCAAATCAAATGTGTCGGCATATTGAGTAAAAGCCAGCAATGGTATAACATGTTGCTGATACTCGTAAGAGTTCCATCTTCCGGACTGTAAATTTTCTTCGCAAACTGCCATTTTTGTTTTGAACCTTATTTTACTTCGTGTGTTCAGTTTCACACAGTGAGGATAAATTTTATAACCTAAGAAAACCACCCCTTTATTTGTTGAATCATAAACAATTGGTTTAAAACTGAGTTGCAATATTTGTTCAACAAAGCAAACAAATATTTTTGTTTTTCTCTATATCAATAATCGAATGTGATCGAAGAAATCTATTCATCTCCTCAACCTGACCCTGATCGGCAAAAGCCGGAATCGTAAAAATCTGTATTTGCATTTTTTCAAAAATTTTTGGCGCTTCGCGCCGATTAATATTTGGAACAAAAAAAATGCTCGTCTGCGGCTCGCCCACTCGCCGCACTCACATTTTTTTTGCCTGCTAACCTTCCTGGCCTGGCTCAGAGGTGAACTGAAAGGCCAACACCAAGCGAAGTCCGATGATATGCCACTTGTTGCCGGGCGCGTGGATGAAGCGGGAAGCTACGCGGCAGTAGCCGGAGTCGTCGTTCCACGAGCCGCCGCGCACAACACGGCTAGAGCCACTGTCAGAGCCTTTAGGATTTGCCACTACACCTTTGCTGTTGCATTTTTCGTAATAGGATTCGTCATACCAATCCCAGCACCATTCCCATACATTGCCACTCATGTCGTACAACCCAAGCGAATTGGGGAATTTCAGTCCGACAGGTTTAGTTTCGTAATTGTTGTTTTTATCGTACCAAGCCACATCGTCAGGGTAATCGCTTCCTGTGTATTGGTATTGTTTTGATGCTGCTTTACCACCTCTCGCGGCATATTCCCATTCTGCTTCTGTTGGCAAACGAAAAGCTACACAATTGAAATTGCATTTTGTGCCATCATCTTTGCCGCTGTAAGGTTTGGGCAATTTGAGCTGTTCGTTCAACAGGTTGCAAAATGCCACAGCATCGTACCAGCTTACCTTCTCAACCGGATGGTCAACACCTTCGAAACGGCTTGAGCTTTGGCCGGTTACGCCACGGTAAAGCTCCTGTGTGACACAGAATTCAGCCATAAAGAAACTGCCTACCTTGACTTTGTGTGTCGGTTTCTCAAAATTATAATATCCATTTTCACCCATTTTAAATTCGCCACCTTCCACACAAACGAGATTAAATTGGGGGATCTTTTCAAAACCGGGTTTAAGGGTAATACTATTGTTGGCTTTATCGGCCTCGAACCAATGTTTAAACTTATTTTCTATCAGAGCAAAACATTCTTCAGTATTCATAAGCTTGAATATTTTTAAATAACAAAGGTATTGTTTTTTTGCTCTATAATAACTAAACAACATTAGATTTTGTAAGACCACAGAGCGGTTGTATGGTTATAGAAAATAAAATCAAGGTTGAGATTTCGGTTTCCAATATTTTTCTATAAAGATGCAAAACGTAGGGTTTTACAGGGTATTACATTATTTTTCAATAAGAAAAAAAGAAATATAGAGGAAGCATAATGAAAAAGTCTATGTGTCTATGTGTTAAATCTATGTATCTATGTGTTTAATTTTCACGGATAGATTCAAAAGGCACAAAATCAATTAATTAAAACAATGTTCAACCTACTTCGGGGTTACCGTGATGTGCCGTTTATTATCCCCCAGTTCCGTAAACTACACTTTAGGCTATTTACGTTAAACCACTCTCTGGTTTTTATCGAAAACATATTAATTGTATGTGTCGTAATCCAACCTCAAAACATTTAGCTTTGAAAAGTTAATCGCATCAGAATTCAAAAAATCTCAGCAAGGTTGTATGTTTATAGAAAATAAAATCAAAGTTGAGTTTCCGGTTTCCATTATGTTTCCATAAAGATGCCAACCGTGGTGTTTTATAA
>CAILKW010000417.1 GCA_903834845.1 uncultured Bacteroidia bacterium
AAAATTTTAGCTTTTGAGTGAGAACAGAATTTGCAGATTATTCGGTATAAAGTATCCGATTGTGCAAGGCGGAATGGTTTGGTGTTCGGGTTGGCGGCTTGCCTCAGCCGTGAGTAATTGTGGCGGATTAGGTTTAATTGGTGCAGGCTCAATGCATCCCGATATCCTTGAAGAGCATATAAGGAAGACAAAACTTGCTACAGATTACCCTTTTGGGGTTAATGTACCTTTGCTTTATCCTGATATTGACCTTTTGATCAATATTATTATCAAAGAAAAAATAAAAATTGTATTTACTTCCGCAGGTTCGCCTAAAAAACTGACTTCATTGCTACATGATAATGGAGTCCTTGTTGCACACGTAGTTTCATCAGCATCTTTTGCCGCCAAAAGCGAAGAAGCGGGTGTTGATGCCATTGTTGCAGAAGGTTTTGAAGCAGGGGGACATAATGGACGTGAAGAAACCACAACCTTGACATTGATTCCCTCTGTTCGAAAGACGACCTCTCTACCTTTAATAGGTGCAGGTGGAATCGCTACAGGTAGGGCAATGCTGGCAACAATGATTTTAGGTGCTGATGGCGTTCAGATTGGTTCAAGGTTCGCAATCTCTAATGAATCATCTGCTCACCCAAATTTTAAAAACTATGTCGTAAATTCGCACGAAGGCGATACACATCTATTAATGAAGAGTTTAATACCTGTACGACTACTTAAAAATAAATTTTTCGATAAGATATCTGATGCCGAAAGTAATTGCGCTTCAAAAGATGAGATTCAAAAGATCCTTAGTAAAGGGCGTGCAAAAAAGGGGATATTTGAAGGAGATATTGACGAAGGAGAGCTCGAAATTGGTCAGGCCGCCTCGCTGATTGACAACATTCTTCCTGTTGCTGAAATTATGAAAAATATTATTGATGAGTATTATTCCACACTTACAGAATTACAAAATCCATCTTTATATCAATTCGAATGATTCAATTTGAAAAAACTACACTCACAAACGGGTTGCGTGTAATTGTCCACACTGACATCTCGACACCTTTTGTGGCAGTAAATGTTTGTTACAATGTTGGTTCCAAACATGAAGATCAGGAAAGGACAGGTTTTGCCCATCTTTTCGAGCATCTGACATTTGGCGGATCCAAGCATGTTCCCGATTTTGATACACCTGTACAAAATGCCGGTGGTACCAATAACGCTTTTACTTCTAACGATATTACGAATTACTATATCACAATTCCTGCAAATAATATCGAAACTGCTTTATGGCTCGAATCGGATAGGATGCTCGGCCCTAAGTTCACAAAAAAAGGTCTTGAAGTTCAAAGAAAAGTTGTAATTGAAGAGTTCAGGCAAACCAGTTTGAATAAACCTTATGGAGATGTATGGCATTTGCTTCGTGATCTTTCGTATAAGGTACACCCTTACCGTTGGCCCACTATTGGTTTAACTCCTGAACATATCGAAATGGCAACATTGCAGGAGGTTAAAGATTTTTTCTTTCATCATTATGCTCCTAATAATGCAATCCTTGTAATTACAGGTAATATTTCAAATGATCTGGCTTTTAGGTTGGCCGAAAAATGGTTTGGAGATATTCCGGAAAGAGAAATAAGAAATATCATTATCAATCCCGAACCATTACAAACTGTGGCTCGTGAACTGACTGTAAACAGGGATGTTCCGATTGATACCTTTTACCTTGCTTGGCACATGAGTTCACGTTTGAATCAGGATTTTTATGTTTCCGATCTCCTTTCAGATATTTTATCGGGTGGAAAATCTTCGCGTGTGGAAGAAAGATTGATTAAAGGACAAAAACTCTTTTCGGAGGCTGATGTCTTTTTAAGCGGAGAAAATGAACATGGATTATTTGTTGCTACGGGAAAAATTAATGACGGAGTGGACTTTGAATCTGCTCGCAAAGCTATGATGGACGAGGTTTTTCAAACAGCTGAAACCCTTGTTTCGGCTTATGAACTTGAGAAAGTTATAAACAAGGCTGAGTCTGAACAGGTTTTTAACGAAATAGGATATTTGGAGAAGGCAATGCAGCTGGCTTTTTACGAAATTCTCGGTGATGCTAATCTTATAAATCAACAGATTGCCCGTTATCGTGAAGTAACTCGCGAGGATATTCGAAGAGTTGCTTCCGACATTTTGCGGTCGGGAAATTGTAATACATTGAACTATTTATCATTAAAGAAATAATTTTATGAAATTAAAAAGAAATATTCCACCAAATATATTTGGAGTGGATGGAGTTGAATATATTCAGCCCAGCCACTATAGCTTAGCAAATGGAGCTGAATTATTTGCAATGAATATTGGTTGTCAAGAAGTTGTAAAAATTGATTTCTCGTTTAAAGCCGGAAGTTGGTATGGCAAATCAAGATTAAATAGTACAATGGCCGCATCCATGCTTCATGAGGGAACATCAAGTCATAAAGCTTCAGAGATTGCCAATATTTTTGATTTTTATGGAGCTCAGTTTTCTTCAGCTTCTTCTTACGACTACAACTATGTTAGTCTGCTTTCACTAAAAAAGTATCTTCCAAAGTTACTGCCAATGGTTTCGGAAATAATTCGCGACTCAATATTTCCAGAAGAGGAATTTGAAATAATGCGACAAAAAAGAAAGCAGCGAGCTATTGTGGATGCGGGAAATGTGAGTTTTTTAGCCCAAAAAAGCTTTTTGCGCAATATATTTGGCGAAGGTCATCCATATTCTCCTGTCGCATCTCCTGAATATTTCGATACCATCTCACTTGACATGGTTAAATCGCATTATATCAATTTTTATCGTCCTGAGCGGTTAACAATTACTGCATCCGGATTTGTTGATGGCGAAGTAATTCAACTCATCGAAGAGAATTTCTGCGAAAATTGGGGCTTTGAAAGCATAGCTGAGAATGTAACAAATCTTCAATTACCGGATGCTGCTAAAAATATTTTCATCGAAAAAGAGGGGGCAAATCAAAATGCCGTTGCCATTGGAAAGCTTTTCCCAACACAAAATCACCCGGATTTTCCTGGAATAAAATTCCTTTGTACTATTTTAGGTGGGTATTTCGGATCAAGACTGATGTCGAATTTACGTGAGGATAAAGGATATACCTATTCAATTCAGGCTTCGCCAATTTCTTTTTTACACAATGGGGTGTTTTTTGTATTTGCTGAAGTGAAAACAGATAAAACTAATGAGACTGTAAATGAGATATTTCGTGAAATGCAAAAACTAAGAGAGGAATTAATCACTGATGATGAGCTAATTCCGATTCAAAACTATATGCTTGGCAGAATACTTGAAGATTTTGACGGACCTTTTGCAAGGGCACACACTTTCGCTTCATTGCGGGAAGCAGGTTTAGATTTTGAGTTCTACAATACTCTGATCAATGTCATTAAAACCACAACACCAGTGCAGATCAGAGATCTTTCTCAAAAATATTTCATAACCGATTCTATGAGTACTGTTATTGCAGGAACAAGGTAGTTTGATAATCGGGTACTAACATTAGCACAGAATGTACATGATTAAGTTTTCACTATACATAAGTGCTCGGAACCAAACCAAAATATCAGAAGAGTATAAATGACTATAAATAAGCACCATTCTAAAGGAAAAAAACCATAGAACACCAACCTGAACTCTCCGAAGCCTAACTTACTGAAAAACTAATATTTTTATCAGGTTAGCTGCAAAATGGGTTATAGTGTCACAAACTATTGTACTTTTAGCGCGAATAATTTATTCTGTTTTATTTGCATATTCACTTCAAAAACTAAAAGCATAATATGGAATCTCAACAAAAAACGTTTTATCACCGTTTGTTTATCACCATTCTTCGCGTAGCCATTGGATGGCACTTTCTTTACGAAGGTCTTACAAAAATTCTTCAGGAAAAATGGACTGCCTCAGGTTTTTTACTGAATACTTCAGGTTTTTGTTCAGGGTTTTATCATTGGCTGGCAGGATCTCCGGTATTGATGCAAATAACGGATATAATGAATATGTATGGCCTTATATTTATAGGAATTGCCTTATTTATTGGACTTTACAGCCGCATGGCAGCAATTTCAGGGGCCTTGTTACTGACATTATATTATTTTGCCTATCCTCCATTCGGCAATCCAATGATGAATACCGGCGATGGACATTTATTTATTGTTGATAAACTGTTTATTGAAGCTACAGCACTTTTGTTTCTTTTCTTTTACAACGAAAGAGGTTACAGCATTGATACATTGATAGAAATATTCCGAAACCGGAAAAAAACGCCCACTGCTGAACCTGACGGAAATCTATCACGCCGTGAAGCACTAAAAAACCTTGCCACCATACCGGTATTGGGAGCGATGGGATGGGGCGCTGTTCATAACTTCAAAACTTATGGAGTGGATGTTATGTCGGGTGCAACTATTCAGATTAAACGAACAGCTTTAAACGAACTGAAAGGTGAACTTCCGAAAGGAAAAATTGGCAAGCATGAGTTAAGCCGACTTATTGCAGGCGGCAACCTTATTGGGGGATGGTCACACGCCCGTGATCTGATCTACACTGATACCCTGTTCAAAGCCTACAATACCGAACAGAAAGTTTATGAAACGCTGATACTTGCAGAACAGGCAGGTATCAATACCATAAATATTGGTTTCCCATCGAACGCCCTGATGGCTAAATATAAAAAGATAACCGGCAGCAAGATCAAGGTAATTTCTCAGGTAGCACCCGACATGGCTAAAAATGATTACTTCGTAAATATTAATAAAGCAATTGATTATGGTGTTGATATTGTGCAGGTTCAGGGTAACTGGTGCGATTGGCTTGTTCGGGACAAAAAACTTGAGGTTATTCAAAAGATGCTTGAACGAATCAGGGAGCAAGGTTATACTGCAGGATTGGCTGCCCATTCAGTTGAATCCCTTATTGCCTGTCAGGAAGTTGGAATAATACCCGATTATTACATGAAAACGATGCACCACGATCAATACTGGTCGGCTCACCCCCGCGAATTCCGCTTCCCTTTTGAAGTTGACGGTAAGGGATCCCTTGATCACAACCGTTTTCATAACAACATGTTTTGTCTTTTTCCGGAACGCACTGTTGAATTTGTAAGTAAAACCACTGTGCCTGTAATGGGCTTTAAAGTACTTGCAGCCGGAGCTATCGAACCAAAGGATGGATTTAAATGGGCTTATGATAACGGAGCGGACTTTATTTGTGTTGGAATGTTTGATTTCCAGGTTGTTAGCAATGTAAACACCGCGCTCGACTGCTTAAAAACAACCAGCCGAACACGACCATGGCACGGATAAAGTGAAATTGATTGTTGAGAATGTAATTGAGGGAGAAATAGAGCGGGAGACGGGACTCAAACCCGCGACCCTCAGCTTGGAAGGCTAATGCTCTATCAACTGAGCTACTCCCGCTTAAACTACTTTTTTGGAGTTGAAATGTGGGGAGAGCAGGATTCGAACCTACGAAGGCGTTCGCCAGCAGATTTACAGTCTGCCCCAGTTGGCCACTTTGGTATCTCCCCAATATTTTAATGAACTTCATTCGGGGTCAGGTCATCCAAAAATTGAGCTTCCCCGTAATCAAAAAGAACTAATGAGCCGAATGTCAGATTCGAACTGACGACCCCGAGATTACAAATCACGTGCTCTGGCCAACTGAGCTACATCGGCAATACCCTCCAAAATCGGTTCGCAAATGTATAACAATTTATTTATATCACAAAATTATTTTGTTGATTTATAAACCGCGCAGTTTATCCTTATGCTTCAGTATTTGTT
>CAILKW010000418.1 GCA_903834845.1 uncultured Bacteroidia bacterium
ATCCGGGCGGGTGAAACACTTGCAACAGTTATTCCCGATACTCCAACTGTTATTGTAGCACTGGCTTTAATACCCATTTCAGGCTTTGGAAAGATAGAAACAGGACAGATGGTTAATATAAAGCTATCAGGATTTCCTTACATGCAATTCGGAGTTCTTAAAGGAAAAGTTTTCTCAGTTTCGCAAGTTCCCGGAGAAGGAGGTTTTAGAGCCGATATTGAGCTTACAGAAGGGATGACTTCAACCTACAGGGAAAAGATAAAGTTTATCCATCAGATGGATGGGACAGCAGATATTATCACAAATGATTCCCGACTCATAAACAGGTTTTTAAGTCCATTGAGGAGTGCAATAAAGAATTAAATTATGAATATAGTTTTTCACAAATCGTTGAAAGAGAAGGGCAGAAAGCTTAGTCCAGTGTACCCCATTTGCTCTCTGCCCGGACCTTTCTCTCACAAGAAAGGAGGTAGGCTGGCAAAGATAACGTTTTAACCAGATTGGCTACCAGAACATAAAATGAAATCTGAAGTTGAAACTTCAAAAAATTATAGATTACAAACCAATGTCGTTTAGTTAAGAAAACCATCTAAAAGTACTGATTTATTGGTATTTTGATGAAAATAGTTCTTTGAAATGTTTGTAGTTATCGGGTTATTTTCTATTTTGTGGGATATAAGGGGGTAACCTCAATTATCAACCAAATAGAAGACTATCGTGAAATTTTATCTAATAATATAGCTTATGAACTTGAAGATGAGGAGTATAGAGGCCATTCAAAACGTGGCCCAAAGGGGGTATTTTCAAGAGATAGGAAGCTAACATTCAAGAACTTAATCGTAATTATCATCATCTTTAAGAGTTCCATACAACGTGAGTTAGACCGGTTTTATAAAGTGGTCAAAAGTGGAGATTTCAACATCCGGGAAGTCACCAAAGGTGCTCTCTCGCAAGCACGTGCTAAGTTGGATCCCTGGGCTTTCAAACGCTTGAATGATGTTGCCTGTAATACTTTTTATGAACTGGCCCCATATTATGTTTGGCATGACTTTCGAGTTTTAGCTGTTGATGGTACCCGATTGGTGTTGCCAAATCATCCGAGCGTGGTTGCGGAATTTGGTCAACACAGTTTTGGTCCAAAGGCTGACAGTCCGCGATCCCTGGCGTTGGCTTCAATGTTGTATGATGTTCTGAATCAAATGACAATAGATGCGCAGATTGCACCTTATTCTGGTAGCGAACGTGATCTTTTGCTAAAACACATCGAAAAGACAAAAGCCGGGGATATTTTATTGCTTGACCGGGGATATCCCTGCATCTGGCTTCTTTTCCTGTTAAAGGCACGTGGAGTTGAATTTTGTGTTAGAATGAAAGACGACTGGTGGCTTTCAGTAAAAGGGTTTGTTGAAAGTGATGAAAAAGAGCGAATTGTAACTTATAAACTTCCTAAGAAAGATCGTAAAAAATTGGCAGATTATCCTCAAATGATGGATCAAAGCATAACCTGTCGTTTGATTAAAATCGAGTTGGAAAATGGTGAAAAGGAAATCTTGTGTACTTCATTAACTGATATGAAAAAATATGACTACTCTGGTTTCGCGGAACTTTACCATTACCGTTGGAATGAAGAGGAAGCATATAAGTTGCTAAAGAGCAGAATAGAACTTGAAAACTTCTCGGGCAAAACAGCAATAGCAGTGCAGCAAGATTTTTTTGCCAAGATATTATTGATGAGTCTCTGTGCTGCATATGCGCACCCAATTGAAGAGAGAGTCACCAATGAATACAAGGCGGATAAAGAAAGGGCGCATGATCAGAAGATCAACAGAACAAATGCACTTTCAATGACCCAGGACATCCTGATAAGTGTAATGATAAAAAGGCAATACAAAAAGGCATTAGAGGCTTTTGACGATATAGTCAAAAAGACCAGGGAAATCATCAGACCAGGAAGAAGCGTGCCCAGAAATATGAAGCCCAAACGACCTTACTCTATGAACTACAAACGATTATGAAAAAGCGTTAACTAAACGACATTGGTAAATATATTCTCATAAAACAGGGTGGCTTTTAAGAAATGGTTTAAAGTTTTGTACGAAATGGTTTAAAGATTTGTACGAAATATCTTACAG
>CAILKW010000419.1 GCA_903834845.1 uncultured Bacteroidia bacterium
AGCTTCCCAAGCTGAGGGTCGACGGTTCGAACCCGTTTTTCCGCTCTAAAAATCAAGCAGTTAACAAAATTTGTTAGCTGCTTTTTTATTTTTCAACTTAAAAAACAACATACAATATATATTTTTATTATGATTTTCATATAGAAATATTATGCAAAAATGAGGTTTCACAATAATTGGAAAAGAATAACAATAGAATTATATGCTGATATTTACCAAAAAACTACAGTAAAAGGCATGGTTTAAAGGCTATTTTATGCCGGTTATTGTAAATGAACAATCATTTTAGGTGGTTCAAGCTTCTGTCTAATTTACTTTATTATTCTTTTTTCTGTCTTCCCTCACAATCCATCTTAAAACACACCATCGGGATTAGCTTTTCCAATGCTAATACCCTGTCATGCAATTCCTTGTTTTTAGCCAGGACATCGTCGTATTGTTTTTCGATAAAGGCAATGGCTTTTTCGGTGTAGTCTATTTTATTGGCTTTGCGGAGATAACGTCGAGAAATGAGTGTGGAGATTCCACCACCTGTAATGAAGCTGATTAGGATGGTGAGGTATTGGAGCATGGTTGGTATGGCTATTTTAATTTTATTACTGTTACACGGATTTCCCTCGTTTGGATGTAACCGTTGAGGTGTACCGATACTACAAATTCATATACGTTGTTCCCATCTTCATCTACTGGATTGTCGATATCGTAGCAGTTCTAGTCTACTTCATCTTATGTAAAATACATACAAAGTTTTTCTTTTCCTGACATTTCGTTTCTATTATATGGGATGATGTACAGATCAAGAATTAATTGCTCAACATATTTAGCTTGCCTATTCTTCATTTCAAAATAGGTAAAGTAAACTAACATTTCATCGCTAAAGCGCTTAATATTAAAATGATTTGATGGGGTATCCGATCATCTCCCGTGAAATGTTTAATGAATTGATTTTCAAGAAAATGTAAAATTTGGTCAATTCTATCAAGTCGCTGATTATCAATATTCTCAATAAAGTTACGGGAGATGACAAGATACCCCATAAATGATTTATTATTCGCTGAAGAATGAGACCTTTCCCGACATATAGGCATTTCATATGAAATAAATCATGTTCAACACAATATTCGTCATTTATGCCTTAAAAAATAAACACCAGTAGTGTTACTTATGGGCCATTCATCAATATAATGATCTTCGCAGATTGATTTATCTGTGAACCACCCAATATTCGAGTGGCATACCTGAATCAATTTAATGCCAAAATTAGTTTCAAGACTGATCGTATCATCAAATGAACTATCAAGTTTATTGCAGTAACAAGTGCAAATTTTTTGGAAACAAGGTAACAGAATAGGTCTTTAGAATTGTTGCCAACGGTTCTGCATTGGCGTTCGGTCGGGTTTTGGAGCACATAACTGTCAACCAGCACTGAAATTGACTAGAAGCACAAAGCTCCATGTTTGCAAGTCAGCCCGCCTGACGCAAAACCCGTGTTAGCGGTTCGGGCTTTCTCCTTTCATTATTGTGCCGTCTTAATGTCTATACTCATATTTATACAATGGACAATAAATGGCTCTATATTACCACGTCCCCATTGTGTGCTTACAGCAATGGTTTCATCTGTCAATTTAATAAGTTCTGCACGTTCAAGAAAATTACGCCTGCTTGGCTAATATCTGGAATATAGTGGTTTGCAATAGTTTGATTCCAAACATTCCGATATATATTTAACCGACAACAACCATTTACAAATGATTTCAATCGGATACAGCTATTGCTTTAACTCTTGAAATACTTTTGTATTAATGCCAGCAATTCATTGTTGTTAAGGGGCTTTGCTATATAGTCGTTGCATCCGGCTTTAATAGCTTTTTCTCTGTCGCCGGATAATCCATAAGCAGTTTGGGCTATAATTACAACATCTTTGTTAAATTCCCGGATTTGCTGTGTAGCTTCATATCCATTCATTACGGGCATTTGAATATCCATAAGAATTAAATCAATGTCGGGGTTATTACGGTAAACTTCAATGACTTCAATTCCTGTTCTTGCTTTTAAAATTTCTTTGCAAAAAGTTCTGATACCTATGCTCAACAACTTTTCGGATACTTCATCGTCTTCGGCAATCAATATTTTCAGGTTCTTAATGTGTAGCTCCGCTCTATCAGGCAGTAAATCATTTTGAATAATGATTTTTTCTTTTAGTTCAGCATTGTATGGTAAGGTGAAATAAAATGTTGAGCCAATGCCTTCTTCGCTTTCGACCCAAATTTTGCCACCGAGCATCTCCACATAAGCTTTTGAGATTGACAAGCCTAATCCTGCACCCTGCCGGGCCATTATGTCGGTAATATCAGCCTGAATAAAACGATCAAAAATAGCTGACTGCCTGTCTTTTGGAATCCCGATTCCTGTGTCTTTTACATAAAATTCAAGGGTTTCACCTTTCTTTATATAGCCAAATTCTATTGTACCTTTTTTGCTATATTTAATGGCATTTTTAACAAGATTGGTGAGAATTGAATAGAATTTCTCAGTGTCTGTTCTTATAATGGCTTCTTTTGCAGTCATGTTGTTTTTGAAAAGAAGCTGCATTCCTTTTTCTTCAACCTGGGGTTTAAAGAAAGTATAAATAAATTCGATTTTCTCGTTTATATTGGAATCCTTAATATCAACCTTCATCAGATTGGCTTCTATTTTTGAAATATCAACAATATCATTAATGATATTGAGCATCCTGGCACCACTTTTCTCTATAATACTGATATACTCTTGCTGCTGGTCACCAGTAAGACCGGGTTCTTTCAATAATTCGGAAAAACCAAGAATTCCATTCATGGGGGTACGGATCTCGTGGCTCATGTTGGCAAGGAAAGCAGATTTCAGACGGTCGCTTTCTTCTGCGTGTTCTTTGGCGATGATTAATTCCTGCTCGGTCAGCTTGCGTTCGGTGATATTTTCGTGCATCAAAATATATCGTTCCGGTTTTCCTGTGCTATCATTCAATGGAAAAATAAGTGCACGAATCCAAACCGGATTATCCGGAAAATCAGGGGAAATATCCTTTGGATTGTAATAAGTATCAGGAAGATGGGCTACTTCGCCACTTTTAGCAAGAAAAATTAACTTCTCAAACTCCGGGCTTTTTCCCATGAGGTTTGCAAAAATCGAAAAGTCGGGAGGCGGGAATGCGCCAAAAAGTTTGATATATGCCGGGTTACCGGTGATTGTATAACCATCTTTATCAACAATTTGAATGGATAACGGATTTTTATCGACAATATCCTCAAACATTGCTTCAGCACGCTTTCGGGCGGTGATATCCTCGTGCATTAAAACTATTCTTTCGGGCACCCCGTTGCTGTCATTTAAGGCAAATCCGGTTGCCTTGATCCAGGCCAGCACATCAGGAAAAGAAGGGTCAACATCATGGGCATTGAAATAAGAATCGGGGAAGTGCACAATTTCACCGTTTTTAATCTGTTCAAATAAATCTCCCAAACCTTGCTCCAATAATTGGGCATCTTTAAAAATTGAATAGTCGGCAGGAGGGGTGGCACCAAAAAGCTTGGTGTGTGCCGAATTGGTTTGAATCGTATATCCATCCAGATTCAGAATTTGAATTGACAATGGATTTTTTTCGATAATGTCCTTGAATATCGCTTCCGACAGCTTGCGTGAAGTAACATCCAAAGCAGTAAATGTTAAGCCGTTGTGAAGATCGTCTGCAAAGATCGAGTTGGATGAAATCACTACATCTATTATTGTTCCATCTTTCTTACGCCACTTTGTTTCAACCGTGCCTGTTCGGGTTTCATTTATTTGCAGGTATCTCTGCTTCCCGACATAATCAAACTCTTCTTTCGAAGGATAGAGTATCAGCGCGCTTTGTCCTATAAGGTCGCCCTCCGAGTAACCGGTAATTTCCAATAACTTTTGGTTAACCTTAGTTATTAGACTGTCTTTTACTACTCCTATTCCTGTTGGTGCAAAAAGAAATATACTTTGAAATTTGTTCCTGCTTTCTTCGGCTTGTTCTTTGGCAATGATTAATTCGTTCTCTTTCTGCCTGTTCTCTGTGATGTCATTTATAACTCCAACCAGAAACTTATTGCCATCAGTGTCAGTGTATAAAGTTTTCCGTGTAATAATATTCTGGATTTTTCCTGTTCCATCAGTAAGCTGTTCCTCATTAATATTTTCTTTGCCTGTTCTAAATACTTCCTGGTCTTTTGCGATGAATACTGTCATTTGTTCTTCAGGGAAATATTCATAACCGGTAGTGCCGATAAGTTTTTCAACCGGGAGGTTAAGAAGCGAACATAACGCATCGTTTACCAGGCAAAATTTATGTTTATCGTCTTTAACGAAGATAGGCGAAGCTACCGAATTAATAATCTTATCCAAAAAATCTTTCGATGCCTGTAATGCTTCCTCTGCCTGTTTACGCATCAGCAATGTTCCAATGGATAAACAAATCCCTTCAAAAAAGCTGATCATATCTTTTGTAAACGCATTGGTTTCCTTTTCATTTAATTGCAGTAGACCCACTGTTTTTTCATTTGACCGGATCGGAATAAGTGCCACAGAACCAAAACCAACATGAACACATTTATTCCGGAGATTTGTTCCTGGACCTTCTTCAACAGGGATTTCAAACAATGGATATGAGTTATTTGTCCAGAAGCTTCCTGATTCATTTAATAACGGACTTTCCCCTCCTGAAATAACCAAACCACAGGTACATTCCAACTTAACGTTTCCTTCTTCATCCCGGCAAATTGCTCCGGAATTATCTTTACTACTCAACGAATTTTCTGTTTCAAGAAAGTCTTTTGTAAAGCCATTTTGTTCAAAATAGGGATAATCTTCACCTTCTTTCAGGCGAATTCCAACAGCTGCAAAACGAGTGTATTGCTGAATCAGTTTAATAACCCTGTCAAGTATATCTTTCAGACTGTTATTACTGTTAAAAGAAGTGAGTATTTCATTCGAAAGAATCTGTAGTCGTTCAGATTTCTTCCTCTCTGTTGAATATTGAATTGATTTTTCAAGCAGTTGGTTGGTTAAGCTGTTTTTATTAATATAATCCTGTGCTCCTTCTCTTATTATCGAAACAGATAACGCTAAATCTTCCATGCCACTTACCAAAACAACAGGGATATGTTTAACAATACCAATTAATGTATCGAAGGTATTCTTTCCTGTACTGTCGGGTAAATTGAGGTCAAGTAAAATTATATCTACTTTGTTTTTCGAAATTTGTATGCATCCGTCTTTCAACGTTTCGGCAATTATAAGTTTATAATTAAAGGAAGTGATTTCTTTCAGCATCTCTTCTATCAACCTGATATCGCCTGGGTTATCCTCAACCAGCAGTATTGTTTTTTCTTCTTTGTTTTTCATAATCCGGGGAGTTTTACTATGGTAAGCCAGATATCTTCGATTGATTTTACTACCTCTAAGAATTTATTCAGATCAATTGGTTTATTTAAAAAGCAATTGGCATGTAACTTATACGACCTGATAATATCCTCTTCGGCTTTGGAGATGGTAAGAACAATAACGGGTATGCTTTTCAGGCTTGGGTCAGCTTTAATTTCGGCCAGAACTTCCTGCCCGTTCTTTTTGGGCAAGTTAAGGTCGAGTATGATCAGGTCGGGACGTGGAGCATTTGAGTACTGATTTCTTTTGAAAAGAAAATCGGATGCCTCTGCTCCGTCGTACACCATATGAAGGTTGTTTCTTAACTTCCCGCCTTTTAATGCCGCCTGCGTGAACCATGCATCGCCCGGATTGTCTTCTATTAAAAGGATTTCAACAATTTTCAGGTTTTCCATGATTCAGATTTTAAAAGGTTGCTACAGATTACCTTCGGTGAGATCGCTTCACTAAGCTCACAGATTATAAAAGAATTGGAACTACGTATTACCTGTGTCATCTCATTTTTTAAAACACTAATCTGTGAATCTGTGGCAGCTCACACCGGTATTGTAAAGTAAAAAGTAGTCCCTTCGTTTACCACCGATTCGAACCATATTGTTCCTCCATGCCGTTCAACAATGCGTTTGCAAATGGATAAGCCTATACCGGTTCCGGGGTAATCCTTTACAGAATGTAAACGCTGAAAAACAACAAAAACCTTGTCGTGGTATTGCTTTTCAATTCCTATGCCGTTATCAGCCACAGAAAACCGGTACATATTGTTCTGTTTTGTACACGAGATATGTATTTGGGGCAATTCTGCTTTTTTGTGAAACTTAACGGCATTTTCGATAAGGTTCTGAAACACCCGTATCATCTGCGCCTCATCGGCATTAATAACCGGCAGATCATCGTTGGTTACCAGGGCCGTATTTTCAGTTAGCAATTGCTTCAGGTTTGCAACAGCCTGCCCCAGAAGAGCTGAGGCATCGACCGGCTCATTTTGTTCTGACTGGCTCTTTATTCTCGAATATTCCAGTAAATCATTGAGCAGTTTTTGCATGCGGATAGCTCCATCTAC
>CAILKW010000420.1 GCA_903834845.1 uncultured Bacteroidia bacterium
AGAACCTGAAAAATCTACTGGCTATTTCGTGTCAATATCTCGTCATTATTTATCAGTCGCTCGGCGATTTGGACAAAGCTTTGGTTTACTTTAATGATTATAACCGATTAGAAAAAGAACTTTACGAGGCAAATCCCAAAAGTGAGAAACTGAAAAACGGACTGGCGATTTCGTACGAAAAATTAGGTAAAATTTATCAGTCGCTCGGCGATTTGGACAAAGCTTTGGAATACTTTAATTTAGATATAGAATTGTCAAAAGAACTTTACGAGGCAAATCCCAAAAGTGAAAATCTTAAAAACGGACTGGCAATTTCGTACGAAAAATTAGGTGTAATTTATCAGTCGCTGGGCGATTTAGGCAAAGCTTTGGAATACTTTAATGATTATAACCGATTAAAACAAGAACTTTACGAGGCAAATCCCAAAAGTGAGAAACTGAAAAACGGACTGGCAGTTTCGTGTCAGTATCTTGGCCATATTTATCAGTCGCTCGGCGATTTGGACAAAGCTTTGGTTTACTTTAATGATTATAACCGATTAGAAAAAGAACTTTACAAGGCAAATCCCAAAAGTGAGGACCTGAAAAACGGACTGGCGATTTCGTATTGTTATCTTGGAATTATTTATCAGTCGCTCGGCGATTTGGACAAAGCTTTGCAATACTTTAATGATTATAACCGATTAGAAAAAGAACTTTACGAGGCAAATCCCAAAAGTGAGAACATGAAAAACGGACTGGCGATTTCGTATGAAAAATTAGGGGATATTTATCAGTCGCTTGGTGATTTAGACGATGCTTTGAACTACTTTAATTTAAGTTCACAACTCGGTAAAGAACTTTACGAGGCAAATCCCAAAAGTGAGGAACTGAAAAACAATCTTGCGATTTCGTATTGTAAATTAGGTGGAATATATCTTATAAAAGACAATGAATCAGAAGCCAAGCAAAATTTCGAATTGTACCACAAATTTGTTACCGATTTGGTTAAATCCAATCCTGCAAGTATCAATAATCAAAGTAATTATGCCGAAATTTCAGCGATTTCAGCCATTTTAGAGTTGCAAATACGGTCCGATAATCAGGCAGCTCTTAATGCTTTAAATGATTCGGTTCTGAGTTGGCAGAAGTTGCACAAGCAGACTGGCCGTGAGTATTATGCAAAAAAAATTGCCGTGGTAGAACAATATCAAAAAGGGCAAAGCAATTATAAAGAAACTGTAATAAAATTATCGCAGGAATAACAAATAAAACTATGTGCCTATGTGAAAAAAACCTATGTGCCTATGTGTTAAAGAAAAAATTAAACACATAAGGCACAATAGGAAAAAACCACATTAGGCACATAGAAGAAGAAAAAAGATTGAAATGAAGTTAAGTTAAGTATTAAACTATGTGCCTATGTGAAAAAAACCTATGTGCCTATGTGTTAAAGAAAAAATTAAACACATAAGGCACAATAGGAAAAAACCACATTATGCACAATAGGAAAAAAAAGATTGAAGTTAAGTTAAGTATTAAACTATGTGCCTATGTGAAAAAAACCTATGTGCCTATGTGTTAAAGAAAAAATTAAACACATAAGGCACAATAGGAAAAAAACCACATTAGGCACATAGAAGAAAAAAGATTGAAATGAACTTGAATATTAAACTATGTGCCTATGTGTTTTGTCTATTGTGCCCTATGTGTTAAAAAAAATTAAACACATAGAAAAGTTAAACACATTAGGCACATAGGAAAATAAATAAATAGTACCATGATAACAAAAAAAACAGTTAACAATCTAACCTACAAAATAATAGGTTATGCCATCGAAGTACATAAGGAACTTGGTCCCGGTCTATTGGAGAGTGTTTACGAAGCCTGCATGATGCACCTGCTCACCCTAAACGGTCACAAGGTTAAACGCCAAAACCTGGTGAAAATCAATTTTCAAGGCCTCGAAATAGAAACCCAGCTCCGATACGATATGCTCGTTGACGATTTGGTCATTATCGAAAACAAAGCCGTGGAAGAATTACATCCTTTGTACACAGCACAAACCCTGTCGTATATGGCACTTTTGCACATCCCCAAAGGAGTCCTTTTCAATTTCAATTGTGTCAATATTTTCAAAGAAGGACAAAAAACATTAGTAAACAAGTACTTTGAACAGCTGCCGGATGGAGATTAAAAATTATGTATCTTTGTGTTAGGTTTTTAAACACATGGGCATCTATTAAACACATAGGCACATAGAAAAAAAACCACATAGGCACAATAGAGAAATAAAAAAGATTGAAATGAACTTGAATATTAAACTATGTGCCTATTGTGTTTTGTCTATTGTGCCCTATGTGTTAAAAAAAATCAAACACATAGGCACATAGAAAAAAAACCACATTAGGCACATAGAAGAAGAAATAAAGATTGAAATGAATTTGAAAATAAAACTATGTGCCTATGTGTTTTGTCTATTGTGCCCTATGTGTTAAAAAAAATCAAACACATAGGCACAATAGGAAAAAACCCAAATAGGCACAATAGAAAAAAAAAGATTGAAATGAAGTTAAGTATTAAACTATGTGCCTATGTGTTAGGTTTTTAAACACATAAAGCACAACTAAAAAAAATAAAAACGTATGAAAAAACCGGTTCTTTTGCTTTTGCCTATAATCGGCACATTAAGTTGTTTCGCACAAAAAGAAACTTCAAAACCAAACATCATCTTTTTCCTTGTTGACGACATGGGTTGGCAGGATACTTCAGTTCCGTTCTGGGAAAAACGGACAAAACTGAACGATCAATATCACACACCAAATATGGAAGTTCTTGCTTCACAGGGTGTTAAATTCACACAAGCATACGCCTGTCCCCTCTCCTCTCCAACACGCGTAAGCCTGATGACAGGTTTGAACTCCGCCCGTCATCATGTCACCAACTGGACTTTACGCAAAAATATTTCACCAGACGTACCCCATAAGGAACTTGATCTTCCGAAATGGAACATCAACGGATTAAGTCCGGTTCCCGATATCGAGGGAACTTGTTATGTAAAAACACTTCCCATGTTTCTAAGGGAGGCAGGCTACACAACAATACACATTGGCAAAGCACATTGGGGCGCAAAAGGAACACCAGGCGAAGATCCTCTTAACCTCGGTTTTGATGTGAACATTGCAGGTCATGCGCCCGGCGGCCCCGGCTCCTACTACGGAAAATATAATTTCAGTGCCGAATGGCGACATGAAGACCGAATTTGGGATGTACCTGGACTGGAAAAATACCACGGTAAAGATATAAACATCACCGAGGCACTTACCTTAGAGGCTAATGATCAGTTGGAAAAGGCAGTCCAAAAAGGAAAACCGTTTTACCTGTACATGTCGCATTATGCTGTTCATGCCCCGTGGGAAAAAGATGAACGCTTCTATCAGAAATACAAAGATGCAGGACTGAGCGAATTTGCCGCTGTCTATGCCTCGATGCTTGAAAGCATGGATAAATCGTTGGGCGATATACTTTCGAAAGTAAATGAACTCGGAATCGAAAAAAATACAATAATAATTTTCATGTCCGACAATGGTTCTCCATCTCAATGTCCTCAAAATGAACCTTTGCGAGGTCATAAAATCACTCCTTATGAAGGCGGAATCAGAGATCCGATGATTGTTAAATGGCCGGGAGTAACAAAAGCCGGTTCTGTCTGCAATGGATCATTGATCATTGAAGATTTTTTCCCGTCAATCCTCGAAATGGCAGGAGTAAAAAAATACAGTCAGATTGGCGGAAAGATTGACGGCAAAAGTTTCGTTTCCCTGCTTAGGGGTAAGAAAGGAACATCCGAAAACAGACAATTTGTATGGCATTTCCCACACAATTACGATTTAGAACCTTACAGCGTCATCCGCGAAGGCGATTGGAAACTGATTTATTGGTACAAAGAGAGCAAATTGGAGCTTTACAATATCCCTGAAGATATTTCGGAAAGTAAAGATTTGGCAAAGGTAAACCCCTCAAAAACAAAGGATCTCGCCATTAAACTTGGAAATTACCTTCGCGAAGCCAATGCTGGCCGACCATCATTCAAAGCAACCGGTCAACCATGTTTTTGGCCTGATCAAAGTCCGCAGTTAGGAAATAAAATTGAAATTGTCCAAAAAACAGAGATAGACTTATCCAAACCAGGACGGACTTACGAAAGAATTGGTGCCCTCAGTGCCGGAGCCTCAACACGTTTGCTGATGGATTACGCCGAGCCATACCGCAGTCAGGTACTCGATTTTCTTTTCAAACCAAAATACGGTGCAAGTCTGCAACACCTGAAAGTAGAAATCGGTGGTGATGTAAACTCAACATGCGGAACAGAACCAAGTCATGCCCGCACCCGTGAGGAGTTTGAAAATCCAAAACCGGAGTATTTTCAGCGCGGCTACGAGTGGTGGCTGATGAAGGAGGCCAAAAAACGTAATCCCGATATTTTTCTCGATTGTTTGGAATGGGGTGCGCCGGGATGGATTGGTGACGGGAAATATTATTCGCAGGATAATATCAACTATATCATCGCTTTTATCAAAGGAGCCAAACAATATCATGATCTGAAAATTGATTTTACAGGTATTTGGAACGAACGGATGTACGACATTGAATTCATTAAAAATCTGCGAAAATCATTAGATGATAACGGTTTGAATGAAGTAAAGGTTATTGGAGCAGATCTTTGTTGTCATCAACAATGGCTTATTGCCGATGATATGAAAAAAGATGACGCTCTCCGCAATGCAGTTTCAGTCATTGGTGATCATTATCCCGAACGCGACAAGGCATACAACAGTAACGACAATGCCAAAAGTTTTGGAATCCCAATCTGGAATAACGAGGGAGGCCCCTGGAAAGGAGACTGGTCAGGATTTGAATATCTTGCTAAAATGTACAATCGCGATTATATCGAAGGTCGCATGACCAAAAATATCACCTGGAGCCTGATTACTTCCTATTTCAACAACCTGTCGTTGCCAAATTCGGGACTTATGACAGCAAATACACCCTGGTCAGGATTTTATGATGTTGAACCTGCTGTGTGGGCTGTGGCACATACAACACAGTTTGCCGAGCCGGGATGGAAATACATTGATTCAGCGTGCGGATATCTCGACAGCAAAGGAAGTTATGTAACAATGACATCACCATCAACAAATTCCGATTTTAGCATTATAGCCGAAACTATGGATGCCACTCAGCCTCAGACTATCACTTTCAGGATAGGAAAATCTGAAAAAATCAGGAAAATTTATGTCTGGAGAACGATTCTCAAAGGCAACCTTTTTGAACAGCAGGTGCCAATTTCAATACGAAATAACGAGTTTACAGTAACTCTGGAACCCAAAGCTTTATACACTTTTACCACTACTACGGGACAGCAAAAAGCAATGTCAACACCTGCTGAAAACAAGCCATTTCCATTCCCGTTCAAAGCCGGATTTGAAGATGAAAAATTCAAGACTACTCCAAAGTATTTTTCCGATCAGGGTGGTGCTTTTGAAGTTGCACAACGAAATGACGGTAAAGGCAATTGTCTCCGACAGTTGATAACCAGGCGAGCCATTGAATGGGAAGAGTCTCCGATATTTAACCAGACAGTTGTAGGCGATACAGTTTGGACCGATTATTCTGTAAGCTGCGAACTGCTTTTTCAGGAGCCTTACAGTTATGCCTCCGTATTATCACGAGCAACCGAAATGCACCGATCTCACAAACAGCCCGAAGCCTATCAATTAAAGCTGCAATCATCGGGTAAATGGGAGCTGATGGCTGGGGCAAAAAAACTTCTCTCAGGTTTAATTATACCTGAAAAGAACAGGTGGCAATTCATTCAGCTTGAAGTTAAAAGTGATAAAATAAAAGCAATTATTAACGGAATTACAGTTGCAGAAATTACCGATAAAACATATACACATGGTATGGCCGGTCTTGGATGCAGTTTCAATCAGGTTGATTTTGACAACTTTACAGTAAACGGTAATTGATTAAACTGCTTATCCCATTTGGTAAAGGTGCATAATAACCATTTTAATTATTTCAAGATAAGATACTAATAACCATTTTATTGTAATTTTTTATTTCTGATGACAAAATCTCCCTTGGTCCCCCTTTTACTAAGGGAGAGAGCGTTCGAAGTTTGTTCAACAGTTCTTAACAATCAATTTTCATTATTAAAACGATAAAACATGTTTGAACGACTCCCTCCTTTCCCAAAATGGGGATTGAGAGAGCGTTCGAAGTTTGTCGAACAGTTCTTAACAATCAATTTTCATTATTAAATCCATAAAACATGTTTGAACGACTCCCCCTTTCCCAAAAAGGGGGAAGGGGGGATTTGCGCAATCATTTAATTTATAGTACTTTATAAATATTGATGAATTTTGTGGAGTGAATATTTATTCAAATCTCACTTATCATCGCATATTTTGACCACCAATCCCACAACACTACGCAATAAATATTTTCTTTGTTTGAAAGGTAAATAATGGATGTTGATATTCTCATAAATATTTCTCACATTCACAACCAATATATTTACAAAAAAATTTCCGGTTGATGAATATAATCATCGAAGGATAACAACAGATGAGTTAGACTATTATAAGGATTTGTAATTTTACTGTTTATCAAATATATATTGTTATGAAATATTTATTTTCAACTTGTTTCTTTATGATGATGTTGTTGAGTCTCACAGAAAGCAGGGCGCAGAACAGAGGCGCATTTACTGATGCTACCGATATTGGGAATTCCAAACTAAAAGGTTCAACCAAATTTGATGATTCGCGGCAGGTTTATACGCTAAAGGGAAGTGGGTTGAATATGTGGGCTAAGACAGACGAATTTCATTTTGCTTCGGTTAAAATGAGCGGTGATTTTATCCTTACAACCTTTTGTCGTTTCGAGGGAGCCGGTGTTAATCTTCATCGCAAGATGGGTCTTATTATCAGAGAAAATCTGAATTCCGGTTCACGATATGCCGATGCTGCCATACATGGTGACGGACTGACTTCATTGCAATACAGAACAACCGAAAATGAAATAACTGCCGAAATAAAAGCTGTTTTAAAAGCTCCCGATGTGATTCAACTCGAACGCAAAGGAGACACAATAATAATGCGTTGTGCAAAAGCAGGTGATCCATTCACCGAAACAGGCAGATTAACAATGGCTTTCAATGCTCCGGTTTACGCAGGTCTGTTTGTTTGTTCGCACGATACAGCGGTAATTGAAACTGCAAAATTTCATAATTTCAGGTTGGATGTTCCGGCTGCAGAAAATGTTGATGGTTATCGGCAACCTGCGGCAAGTCGTCTTGAGCTGATGGACATTGAAACAGGATTTCGAAAAGTTATTTATACTACCAAAGGACACATTGAGGCACCAAACTGGTCTTTAGATGGTAAGTATTTAATTTACAATTCGGGAGGTTTACTTTATAAATTTCCTTTGGCTACTGGAACTCCCGAAAAAATCAATACAGGTGATGTTGTTAAGTGTAATAACGATCACGGTCTTTCCTTTGATGGAAAAATGTTAGCCATTTCGAGTAGTGCAAAACTTCCCGATGGACGTTCGGGTTCAATGGTTTATACCGTTCCCGTTGGAGGTGGAATTCCAAAAGCGATCACTAAAGATGTTCCATCCTACTGGCATGGTTGGTCGCCAGATGGAAAGATTTTGGTGTATTGTGCTGAACGTAATGGCGATTACAATGTCTATGGCATACCGTCAGCAGGAGGTGATGAATTTCAATTGACTACATCAAAAGGTCTTGATGACGGCCCCGAATATGCTCCCGATGGTAAATATATCTATTTCAACTCTGTTCGTTCGGGGATGATGAAAATATGGCGAATGTTGCCCGATGGAGCGGGTCAGGAACAAGTTAGTTTTGGCAAATACAACGATTGGTTTGCTCACTTGTCGCCCGATGGAAAGAAAATGGTGTATGTTTCTTATTCAGCCGATGTACCTGCCAATTCGCATCCAAACAATCAAAGGGTATTGCTTCAGATTCAGCCGACTAATTCGCCGGAAGCCAAAGTTTTGGCTTATATCTACGGCGGTCAGGGTACTATGAATGTCCCATCGTGGAGTCCTGACAGTAAAATGATTGCCTTTGTTTCATTCACTTATGGTGATCCAAATTTCTAAAATTTCGGGAAGATGGGTCGTTTATATTTCAGAGTTTTACTGTTGATCATCATACTTGTAACTAATTCTGCGAAATGTAGTTGGGCAGCAAATTATTACCAATCAGATACCAGGAAAAAATATACGGTAACTTTTGGCGACAGCTTTCATAATTATTTGCCTAAAAGTTCAATAAGGATTGGAATTCTCATTAAAAATAACTCCTCTGAAATTGTTAAAGTCAGTCAGGAATTCGTTGTTCTTGACACAGCCCGGATAAAGGTTTGGAAAACAATAATCAACCTGGAGCTTTCTCCTGACGGTAGTGTTTCAATTCCGTTAATAGTCCCTGTACCAAATCTTACCGGAAGTTTTACCTTTACACTTGGGGAAGGAAAAGACAAGAATGATTCATCAAGCCCTTCATTCAGTTTTAATGTGATTCAGCCAAAGAAATCACAGCGGCTGTCGAAAATCCTTGTTCACACACCCGACTGGGAAGAAGGATTAAACGCATTTCTAAAAACATGGGACATTAAAGCTCCTACAATTTCGTGGGGTCAGGTACTCCTTTGCGGGAAAAAGAGTCTGAATCGTTTTGCTGACGGAGATCAGGAGATTATTCAATTGATAAGCAGGGCGCTTAAACGGGAAATGTCGGTGATTTTTTTAGACTTTGGATTAATCGAAGATCGTGTAGATCAACTAACGAAAATCGTATTGTCTTTTGATGTCGCAGTAAGTTTAATCAAAGCGAAATCACCGGAACAAAGTTTTGTACTAAAATCAGATTATAAGGAGCTTACCTATAATTTTGAGGTTAACCGGATAAATCAATGGAATGGTTTCAGGGGCGTAACAGTTCCTGCAACAGACTTTAATTTCACTGGTAAAGGAGTTAAAATAAACAGCTTAGCAATATCAGGGAGTAGTCCGTATCGTTATCCTGTGGTTGAGTTAATCCCTGAAAATGAAAAGGGTAAGTTATATCTCTGTCAGATTATTACTGACGGACGGCTTGATGAGTCGGTTAAACCGCCACGCAACCGCCCCGAACTCGCAGCCTACGATCCAATGGCTGTACAGTTTTTACTAAATCTGATTTCTGCTTCGGTCGGAGATAATTTGTTGAAGTAGAATAAAAACGAAATAATCGAAATAATTATTGTTTTAAAGTAATTTTTGTATTTTTGCTTCCAATCTATTATTAAAAATCAGTTTTCACTACTAAAAATTTCACTTTATGGATTTCAAAAAATTTATCGTTATTCCGGTGTTTATTGCGTTTTTAGCCGCATCGTTTATTGTTATCGATCAACTGCTCAATCCTTTGATGCCAATTGTTGATAAGGGTGGGTTTGGTTGGGTAACATTCCAGGCATGGGCCATGTATTTTCTTGCCGGGTGTACTTTTAAAGGTGGAGTTCGTACTTTTCTGGGGTATGTGATGGGTATCCTCGCTGCCGTTTTGATTTTTTATCTATACGGAATATTTATCTCTATGGGATTCTGGGCTCTTCCATTAGCAGTATTAATCGTGGTGGTACCAATGTGTGCTGTGGAAAGAGCACCTTCTTTTTTAGATTTTGTTCCTGCATTGTTTGTTTCATCTGCGGTATTCTTCGCATTTAGTAAACTTTATCCAACTGCAAAGATGACAGATTGGGCAATTACAATCTTAGTTTACTGTGCAATCGGTATGGTTTATGGAATTGTTACTGTTAGTTTGAGAACTGCTTACGAGAAGAAAGTGGCTAAGCCTGCATAATATTTCGCCTGTTATAATAAAAATGGCCGTCAAAAAGTTGAGTGTTAACTTTTTGACGGCCATTTTTTTTAAAAATTCAATATGAACTATCCCTTTACAACCTCATGTTTTTTTACAAAATCAGGGTCAATATCAATACCAAAACCCGGACCGGTAGGAACTTTAATATCGCCATTCACACTTAAAAGAGTGGATGTTTTACACTCAAAAGTGACATCTTTGTCGTAGCCTTTAAATTCATGGTACGGCCCGGCATTAGGAATCGCTGAAACAAAGTGCATCATATATAGAAACCCCAGACCATCAGAAATATGTGGCGTGATTTTTTTCCCATATACCTCAGCCATTCGTGCCACTTTCATTGAACGAATCATTCCGCCGAAATAATAAATATCGGGTTGCACTATCTGAAGGGCATCGTTCGCAATCAGCCACCGGAAAATATGCATGCTCGATTCCTGCTCGCCACCGGCAATAGGTATGGTAAGCGCATCCGCAACTTGCTTTGTTTCCTCGTGCCAGTCGAAAGGCACAGGCTCTTCGAAAAGATCAAATTTATATTCTTCGAGCATTTTACCTATACGGATTGCCTCCTCAGCTGTGTATGAGCCGTTTGAGTCGGCAAAAAGGTGCATTTTGTCTCCAAAAATTTTGCGAACTAATGGAATCAGCTTTTCTGTCCTGTCGGGTGGAAATTCAGGATGACTCATACGTCCGCCAACTTTAAATTTTAGGGCTTTGGCTTTTGATTCAGCCAATTGCTGGTGAAGATGTTCAAGAGTTTCCTCAGTTGAAATATCACGTTCACTGTTAGCCTGATAAAATGAAACTACCGGGTTATGAATATCTCCGATCAGTTGTCCAACTGACTTATTTGCAATTCGGCCAAGCATGTCAAGAATGGCAAACTCAATTGTGGCAACAGGAACCCACAACGCAAGGCTCTGAAATTTGTAGTTACTTTGATAAACATAAACCTCTTCGAGTAAAGATTCCAGATCGCGGGCATCTTTACCTATAAAAAAAGGTTGCAAACGGTTTACAAAAACAGGATAAAACGACTTCATAGGTCCGTTGTTTGATGCCGAAATGCCTTCTGCTCCGTCTTTTGACCGGACTCTGCATAGAAAGTTATTTTTAAAACGCAGTAATTCAAGCTTTTCAATGATTACAGGCGAGGAGAATAGCTCCTTTTTCAGAACTGTTTTTTTCAAAACCTCATCCAGTTTTGAATAACCGGCTTTAAGCGGTTCAGTGGCTGGCGAGGCAAAAGATGGAAGTGGCAAGGTGGCAGCCAGTCCACCGGCAAAGGTAGCAGCGATAAATTTCCGGCGATTCGTTTTCATATTCAATGAATTTTTAAAATTGCAATTTTAGAAAAAAGATTTATATATTTGGCAAAACTTAAAATTAATTGCAATGTACCGAAGAATAAACTTTTCACCGACAATACTTCTTGTATGTCTTTCCATTTTAATGTATTCCTGTTCACCAACGGGTAGTAATTGGCCTCAGTTCAGAGGTGCTGATAACAACATGGTTGCTATCGGAATGGACTATCCAACTGAATGGAACGACAGTCTGAATGTTCTATGGTCAACCAATCTGACAGGAGCCGGATGGTCCTCTCCGATAGTTTTTGGCGATAAAATTTTTGTTACATCGGCAGTTCTTGAAAAGGCTGCACCTGAGTCAGCACCGAATGTACAGCCAACTCCGCCACCACCACCACCTGCTCAGGGAAAACAACAAGGTCCACCACCTCCTAAAGCAGAGGATAACAGCTATACAAAAGAGGTTTACCGTTGGGAATTGACATGCTACGACCTGAAATCAGGAAAGGAACTTTGGAAACAAGTTGCCCGTAACGGTAATCCAAGAGCTAAAAAACATGCCGGAAGTACCTACGCTTGTGAGACACCTGTTACCGATGGAAAAAGGGTTTACGCTTATTTCGGAATGAATGGGGTTTACTGTTATGATTTTAAAGGCAATCTATTGTGGCAAAAAGAGGTTGGAACTTTCAAAACCTTGAACGGGTGGGGAACAGGTTCTTCTCCTGTAATTTATAAGGACATCCTTTATATTCAGGTTGACAATGAAGAAAGTTCATTTATGTTGGCACTTGATGCTGCCACCGGCAACGAAAAATGGAAAGTTAGCCGTGATGAAAAAACCAACTACGCTACACCTGTTATATGGAACAACAAACTCAGATCTGAACTGGTAACTGTTGGAAAATCTGTTCGTTCATACGATCCATTAACGGGAAGTTTAATCTGGCAATTAAAAATGAGTTTTGAAATGTCTCTTCCATCCCCTGTTTATGACAGCGAACATATTTATTTGGGAATCTCAGGTGGTCCGGGAAAGAAAGGTGTTTTCTGTGCCATTAAAGCAGGCTCTGAAGGTGACATTACACCAGCTGACAGCGGATTGGTTAGCAGCGGAGTGGAATGGACAGTAAAAGAAGCCGGAATATCAAGCCCTTCGCCACTTCTTTACAAGGGATTACTTTATCTGTTAAATGGAAGAGGTGGTGAATTAGAGTGTCTGGAAGCATCTTCCGGAAAACAGGTGTACAAGAATAAAATTGAAAATGTCGGTGCTTGCTGGTCAAGTCCGTGGGCATTCAATGATCAGATCTATTTTTTTGACGAAAAAGGGGTAACTCAGGTTATTCAGGCTGGAAAAGAATTCAAGGTGTTATCAAAGAACACTTTGACCGATAAATTCTGGGCTTCGGTAGCAATAACAGAAGATGCTTATATTTTCAGGGGAGTTAAAAGGCTGTATTGTGTAAAGAAATAAAAGCTGTATTATTATAAACTAATGTTCCGTACTTGGTTTTATCAATTAAATAAGCCTTGTTCAGCAATTTCTGTTTTTACGGTTCAATTATTTGCACTAATTCAGGTAACAGCCACAACCTTGGTTTAGCTGCTGTTTTAGTATTGCTTCCTTTGACTGTGAAAATAACCATTACACTGATTTATAGTAATCAGTCAGGTATCACATTGTCAAAAAAATGTGCTGTATCATGATTATGGCTATATCTGCTATTTGACCATTAAAATCATTAGACTGGCATTTGACCAATTCAATTAATTGTTTCGATTTTTTAGATACTCAAATCCATTCTTGGTTTGTGTACCATCAGCCACAAAAAAGATCAGAACACAATGGCTTACATGCATCTTGGTTAACCGGCATATTTGTTGGTTTAGACTGTTAGACATCAATTGAAGAAAAATCAAATTCACAGTAACTGGCAATAAATTGTCGCACAGTCAATACACAAAAAGCGGTTACAACTTTGGCTCAGAACAATCACGAAGAAGTCATAATAATTCGTCGTTGCTCAGAGCCAAACCAACACCTAAAAAAAATGATGCTTTTAAAAAAAATAAGTTCCCTTCCTAAGAAAAATCCGTAACAGACAAATCGAAAATTGAAGATTGCCAATATATTGATCCCCAGATAATTCATTTGGAATAGCTGCAAATTGGGTTAAACGATCTTTGTTCCTGAGGAGGTTTTGTAGTTTGAATGAAGTTGCGAATGTGAAAGCTGAACGAATAAATGGAACAATAAAAAAAATTTATCTCAAATATATAAATATCAAAACGTTTGAAAGACAAAATGTTAACCTACCGTATCCCTCAACAATTAAGAAAGGCTACACAAATCATTAAAGTTATTTGACACCATTGGCAAGCGAAAAAAATAACTACTTTTAGCGGAACAATCAACGCCGAAGATGCCAGAGTCATTTGGCGCCATTAAAGAGGAGATAAAACAGAAAAAACGGTCAACCTTATTAAGACATCAGCAATAGACATTTTAAACCATTAAATAAAATAACAGAAATCATGAATAATTTATTGTTAGCCACCGCATGTCTGGCCTCAGCAACAGGGTTTTCGCAAAATTCCAGACCTGCCATTCCTGTTAAACCCAATATTCTCTTCATTCTGGCGGATGATTTCGGCTATACAGACCTCAGTTGTATGGGTAGCAAATATTATGAAACCCCCAATATTGATAAGATTGCCAAAGCTGGGATGATTTTTACAAATGGTTATGCGGCCTGTCAGGTTAGCAGCCCGTCACGCGCCAGTATTATGACTGGTAAGTTCCCCGCAAGGCATGGAATTACCAACTGGATTGGGGAAGCTTCAGGAGAAGAATGGCGCAAATTGAATCGTCACACTCAGTTACTACCGCCCGAATATTTGCACAATTTGCCGTCCGAATACATCACCTTACCGGAAGCCCTGAAAGAATCAGGCTATAAAACCTTCTTTGCCGGGAAATGGCATCTTGGGGTAAAAGGTTCATGGCCTGAAGACCACGGATTTGACATCAACAAAGGTGGTTGGGAAGTGGGCAGTCCCAAAGGGGGTTACTTTTCTCCCTTTGAAAATCCCAACCTTCCGGATGGCCCAAA
>CAILKW010000421.1 GCA_903834845.1 uncultured Bacteroidia bacterium
ATATTCAGGGATAATATGAATCAATTGTGGAATCATGTTCGAGATATAAACGGTTTATTCAGTAAGGACTGGAAAGGTGACAAGAGCGATGAATACTTATGGCTGCTTGATCAGGCAAGTTTGGTTGAGATATGGGCTTCTATGTCTGAGATTAAATAACTTAGCTTCCTATTTTGAACAACAGTATGCCATATAGTGAATAAAATAACAACAATCATCAAGTCCCAAGAAACCACGATTAAGCAGATTTTATACATGAATAACGGGTAGATCATTGTAGTGTAAGTCATTAAAGGAAGAGTAGGCGCAAACTGTGGAATAAGTTTATTTGAGCAGAAATTCTACGCGAAACAGGTCTTAATTGTTGTAAAACAAGTGATTGGAGTATGAAACTAACTTCAATCACTTGTTTTGGTTATTACTGATTATTCTATAATTAAGGACAGGAATAATATTAATCTAAACTTAGATAATAGCCTTATAATCAGCGGAGAGAGTGGGATTCGAACCCACGGTACTCTTGTGAAGTACACACACTTTCCAGGCGTGCTCCTTCGACCACTCGGACATCTCTCCTTTCTCAATTAGAATTACCAGCCTATTAGTTATCCTAATTGCGGCACAAAAGTAAAAGAAATTTTTATTTTACGACCATAAATTTTCAAAACATATCTATTAAGCCATCATTTGGTGTTCGAGGTCTGAATAGGCAGAGAGTCTCTCTTTATAAAATATTTTTTGCCGCGACTATCTATCAGATGAACTGCTACATCAACTAATTCGCCGGAATTCCACGTAGGAAAATTTTTGATTTCCAACTCCATTATTCCATTGGCGAAATCGGTGTTAATTGAGGTAAATTTCCCTTCGATAGCCGCACGAACAAGATTTGAAGAACGAAGATAATAGTAATCAGTCTCCAAATTTATTGGAAATGAGGTGTGATCAGTAGTAGTCAACCAAATATTCACTTTCATTCCTTTTGAAGATGTGGAGTCGATCAAAAAAATTGGTGCGTTTATTTCAATCTCGCTCATACCTATTTTTAAAATTGCAGGTGCTTCGCAAGGACAAATAGTTTTTGTAACTGTACAGCAAATCACGATTATAATTGTCAATAGGCCTAATATTTTACTCGAATATCGCATAATCAGTAATGGATTTATTTGAGACACGGCTAAATTATCAAAAATATTAATTGGAAAAAGTTTTTTCAAAAAGTTTTGAAAAAATGATCGGATTAACATATAACCGCTAAACGTTCGTTTGCGTGCAGCAAATTCTCACAATCGTACAATTTTATTTCGTATTGATCTTTTATCAAATGCAGATAATCAGCAATTTACGACCTTTGGCACATGTCTTGTGAAAGATATATCGAAATTTACTTTTTTAAAATAATCTTAATTCTTATTTATCATGAAACAGTTAACACTCCTTTTTCTTCTTCTCACCTTCTGTGTAATCAACACAAATGCAACCGACCTTGCTGGCAATTCTATCAATTTGAAAGGAAAATCCAACACGAGCTTTGGTGATTATACAATCAAAGAAGTTGCTCCGGTTACTATCAGCGGAGAAATGATGCGTGCTTTTGAACTAACTTATGAAAAGGCTCAAAAATCGGTTTTAGTTTATTTGGATGAACGGTCCAGCTGTAGGGATTATGTTGTACGCTCTAAAAACCTCGAAGTACGGTATGTTTGCAAGAAATCTTCTTTTGGCGCACAACTTTTATATGGAAAGCATGTCAAATATAATCCTGAACTAAACAACATGTTCATGGCTCAGGAAGAGTTCGCGAAACAACAAGTAATTACTGAAGGTGGCTTACCAATCGCATCTGCATTAGGATTGATTGCAAGTTATTTTCCCGATCTTTTAAAAAGCCCCAACCTGCTGAATTAATTAAGTTGAATTGAGTTTAATCAATTATAACCCCAGCAGTAGCAACAGACTGCAAATATTCTTCAAAGCCTGCCAGACCGCCATCTGGCAGGTTTCACGTTAATAAAACTTTGAAGAATAAAATACCATTTTATTGCAATACATTACGCATTTATTTTGAGATTTAGTGTTACTATCATATTACAAATAATTACTTTTGACATATTTATTTACCTATATTTAAAATCCTTATTTTTTCCCTTATGAGAACAGCGATACGATTTTTTCAGACAATACTTCTCTCAGGAGTATTGTTTGCGTGTAATAATGTGAATTACACAAAAGAGCTCAAAACCGATATAAACGGCTATACTTATGAGCAAGTATCAAATGATCCGTTGAAAACACGGATTTACACGTTAAAAAACGGACTAACAGTTTATCTTTCTGTCAATAAAGATGAACCTCGTGCAATGGGGCTTATTGGAGTCAGGGCTGGTTCAATCAACGACCCTTCCGAAACTACAGGTTTAGCTCATTACCTGGAACACATGATGTTTAAGGGTACTGATAATTTCGGAACAACCAACTGGTCAGGCGAAAAAGTTCTGTTAGATAGTATTTCGAATCTTTTTGAGACGTATAAAGCAGAGACAGAACCAGCAAAGAAAAAGTTGATCTACAAAGATATTGACAGGATATCTCAGGCTGCATCCAAATTTGCAATTCCAAACGAATATGATAAAATGTCGGCATCAATTGGTGCAAAAAGTACGAATGCAGGAACGAGTTACGATTTAACTGCTTATATGAATGATATTCCTGTAAATGAACTTAAAAAGTGGGTAGAAATGGAGTGCGAGCGTTTTAGGAATCCGGTTCTTCGCCTTTTTCACACTGAGTTAGAGACTGTTTACGAGGAGTTCAATATGTATCAGGATATGGACGATATGCGTTTAAATAATGCCTTGATGAAAGGTTTATTTCCTACCCATCCGCTTGGACGAGACATAATTGGGTTTCCTGAGCATTTAAAGAACCCTTCGATGGTGAATATTATGAAGTTTTACCATACTTGGTATGTACCAAATAATATGGTGTTTGTTCTTAGTGGTGATATTGATTGCGATGAAACTATTAAATTGATTGACAATACATTCGGGAAATTTGAGTCTAAAGAGCTTCCCAAAATTGAATTTCCCAAAGAAACTCCTATAGCTGCACCTGTTGTTAAGGATGTTGTAGGCCCTGAATCTGAACAAGTTCAATTGGCGTTCAGGTTTAATGGTTATAATTCTGATGATCGCAAATATGTCACAATGATTGACTATATCCTTACCAATTCCGTTGCAGGATTGATTGATCTTGATCTTAATCAACAACAAAAAGTGCTTCAGGCAGGCAGTTCGAGTAATTTTGAAATGGATTACGGTTATCATTTCTTTTTTGGAAAACCTCGTCAGGGACAAAAATTGGAGGAGGTGCGTGATCTGCTCCTTGCTGAAATCGAAAAGGTGAAAAAAGGTGAATTTGATGATTGGTTGATACAGGCCACTATTAACAATTTAAAATTGGAGAAGATACGACAGAACGAGGGTAATTCAAGAGCTTTTACTTTTCTGTCATCTTTTATCAAAAAGTCGGATTGGATCGCAGAGCTTAAATTTAATGATCAACTTGCAAAAATCACTAAGGCTCAGCTTGTTGATTTTGCCAAAGCAAACTATAAAGACAACTATGTGGCAGTTTTCAAAAGAACAGGTGTTGCTAAAGACCTTGTTAAGGTTGAAAAACCACTTATTACCCCGATTGTCATCAATCGTGCTGATCAATCAACTTATCTAAAGACCTTTGTCGGTGAATCTACAGCACCCCTCGAACCAGCTTTTGTAAATTATTCAGAATCTATAAAAGAAGAAAAACTGAACGAAAACGTAAATTTCGATTATATACAGAACACTACCAACGACCTTTTCTCACTAAATTATGTAACCGAAATCGGAAGTAATCATGATCCTAAGCTTGCACTTGCAGTTAAATATCTGCCTTATCTTGGCACTGAAAAGCTTAGTGCTGAGCAATTTAAAAAGGAGCTTTATAAACTTGGTGTCTCGTTGAATGTCAATACAAGAACAGATAGATCTTACGTGTCGGTTAGTGGTCTTGATCAGAATAGTGAAGCCGGTCTAAAGCTTCTTGAACAGCTTCTGGCTGAAGCCAAACCTGACAAAGAAGCTTATAACAAGTTGGTTGATGGTATCTTAAAAGAGAGAGAAGATCAGAAAAAAGATCAAAATGTAATTGGTAATGCACTTCAGAATTTTGGTAAATACGGGAACGTGTCACCGTTTACGAATATACTGTCAAATGAAGAGTTAAAGGGGATTGATCCAACCGAGCTTACAAATATAATTCATAAGTTCTGCAATTATCCGCATCGTGTGTTTTATTATGGTCCAACAGAACTTGCTAAGGCCTCGGCGCTCGTAAAGAGTAATCATCTATTGTCACCGCAAGTCACTCTAATTCCAACAGAAAAACCTTTTGTGGAACAAGCTACAGATCAGAGTAAGGTCTTTTTCGTTGATTACGATAAATCGCAGGTTGACATTGTATTGATGGCACGCGATCTTCCATTCGATGCAAAAACTATGGTAAATTCGCGGGTATTTAACGAATATTACGGCAATTCGATGAGTTCAGTAGTTTTTCAGGAGATACGCGAAGCAAGAGCGTTAGCCTATTCCGCCTGGGCCAATTATTTGCGTCCTTCTAAAAAAGAAGAGTCCTTTTATATTTTTGGTGCTGTTTATACTCAGGCCAATAAAATGATGGATGCCATTGGTGCAATGAATGGATTGTTCTCGAAAATGATCGTTGATGAAAAATCTTTTAATATTGCGAAAGAGAGTGTTATTAAAAGCATCAGTACAGAACGTATCATTAAAAGCAATATATTTTGGAATTGGCTGCAAAACAAAAAATTAGGCATTGATTACGATATTCGTAAAGATTATTACAATAACGCAAAAAGTGCTTCAATCAATGATGTTCAGCAATTTTTTGATCAGCGGTTTAAGGATAAAAAATATACTTACATGATTGTTGGAAACAAAAAAGATGTGGACCTTGCGAAGTTAAAAACTGTCGGGCCTGTAAGTGAACTGACATTAAAGGATATTTTCAATTATTAATCAATTCTGGATTCCCAAAATACAGCCCAAAATCAAGAGATTCAATAATTTCTTGATTTTGGGCTTATTTTTTAATTATACTTTATTCGCTTACCTTTTATTGTGAACAATTTAGGAAATGGACTTTGGTAACCTTTATCGTTGATTGAAACAATTCCGAAAAGTACTTCGGTCGGATTAATGAAGGATTTACGTGGGATAAATACAAGCTTGTTTTCTGTTATTTTAAACACTTTATTGGTATATCCGCCACTCTTGAATGGTTCGAAAATTATTGCTGAATATTTTAATTCATTGTCACTAACTGATGTTATTGTTTTCCACGAAATCTCCAATCCGTCATGTGATTTAGTTACATTAAACTGGTCAGGTATTGGCAGTTGATTGTCTGTTACAGAGTTGTAAATTAAGTTTATCGAGTCTGCGATTGAATTTTTATTAGCCTGAAAGAGCTTTTCTATAACTGGCTTTGGCGGCTGTTGAATCGGAACTTTCTGTGCAATTATACCTGGTTTGGTATTTTGTGGAACATCCACTTTTGTGGTTAATAAATTGTTATAAAATTCGTTAAGTACAGTTCCTGATAATTTGGCAAGATGCGAGGCACTGTAAAGTGCGAAACCTCCTACATTTTCGAATTGTCTCGAAATACTTATTTGTTCACTAATCTCTTTGGGATTGGCAAAAACTCTGATTGATCCGGTTGACTTATATAGTGCCTGCCCCAAGTAAAGTGGTTTTCCGAAACAATGATCATTCCACCATTTAGCTAATATGGCAAAATCACCGAATTGATTTCCCTGCTCCCAATACAATTGTGGGATAATATAATCAATCCAATCGTTGGCAAGCCATTTATAAACATCAGCATATAAATCATCGTAAGAGGTTGTGGCCTTAATTCCCGGTGATCCGTTGGGGTCGTCAATTTTGTTTCGCCATACTCCAAAAGGACTGATACCCAATTTTAAAGATGTCTTTACCGCTTTGATGCTGTCGTGGAGGGTTGATATAAATTGATTGATGTTTTCGCGCCTCCAATCGCTTAATCGTTTTGGGTAAAAACCTTTCCCATATTTGCTAAAGGTTTTAAGATCAGTAAATTTCTTTCCCTTGATTGGATACGGATAAAAGTAATCGTCTAAATGGATGGCATCGACATCATATTTACGAACTACCTCCATAATAATTTTAACAATATGGTTTCTAACCTGAGGGAATCCAGGATCAAAGAACAGCTTATTATCGAATAAATATGTAAATTGAGGATTTTTGGCTGCAAAACTGCGCGGATCAAGCTTATAATAGCCGTTATTTCGCACTCTGAACGGATTAAACCATGCGTGCAATTCCATCCCTTTAGAATGACAAAGTTCAATTGCATAACTCAGAGGATCGAAAAAGGCAGATGGGTCTAAACCTTGTTTTCCTGTCAGAAAGACAGACCACGGCTCGGTTTCTGATGGGTAAAAAGCATCGGCTGCAGGTCTTACCTGAAAGATAACTACATTTAGATTAAGCCGTTCGATGCGTTCAATTAATTCCCTGAGTTCTTTTTTTTGGACTTCAACAGAAAGGCCGGGCGCAGATGGCCAGTCAATATTGTTGATTGTAGCTATCCAAACACCCCTGAACTCTTTTGATGGAGGAATGTCACCAAAACTGTTGATGGCAGTTGATAACAGGAAAAAGAGTAAAATAAATGAAAGATAACCCTTGTTTGATCTAAAAAATGTTTTCCATATATGGAGACAAACAGTGCAAGTGATTATCATGGATAATATTTTACGAAGGCTTCCATTGCTTCGTATTCTGCCATACCCAATTCATCGTATAATTTTGCGGTGTTACGGTTACGTTGTTCAGCGCGTTCCCAGAATTCACGTTCGTCTTCACCCATAAACATAGCACCTTCTTTCTGTGATTGGTGTCGGAGAATTGCTTCCCGTTTTCTGGAAAGTTCAATCGGACTAATTGGAACTGCCATTTCAATCTCGTCGGCTTCCCATTCAGCCCAAGCGCCTCTATAGAGCCAAACCCAGCAGTTTTTCATCCATTCTTCAGCTTTAACTTGTTCGAGAGCTATAAGAATAGCATCGAGGCAAACTCGGTGAGTGCCATGAGGATCTGCAAGATCGCCTGCTGCAAAGATCTGATGCGGTTTTATGCTATCAAGTAAATCCAAAATAATGTTAACATCCACTGCGCTGACAGGAGATTTTAATCTCATTCCTGTTTCATAGAATGGGAGGTCTAGAAAATGAATTTTATCATCCGGAATTCCAAAATAGCGTAATGCTGATCGTGCTTCCATTCTGCGGATCAGGCTCTTAACTTTATTTAAGTCAGGAATATCTATCACATTCTCTTTTTTATTTTTAATAAATGAAAGTACTTTTCTTTGTTGTTCCTCAGCTTTTTCATTGTTGTAGTCGTAGTAGCTTATGTATTCGTGGTGGAAATCAAGAAATCGGGTTACGTACTCATCTGAGACGGCAAAATTTCCTGATACCTGATAGGCAACATGCACATCATGTCCTTGTTCTACTAATCGGAGCAAGGTTCCACCCATCGAAATTACATCATCATCTGGATGAGGACTAAAAATGACTATCCGTTTTTGGGCTGGTTCGGCCCGTTCGGGTCTGAAAGTGTCTTCAACCCCAGGTTTTCCCCCAGGCCATCCTGTTATTGTGTGCTGAAGGTCGTTGAATACTTTGATGTTTATTTTATATTGAGTACCGGCGATTGCAAGTAAATCACTCAAGCCGTTATCGTTGTAATCTTTTCCGGTAAGCTTTAACACCGGTTTTTTTGTTTTGCCACATAGCCAAAGTACAGCCTTACGAACTAAACGGTCATCAGTCCAGTCGAGACTATCGAGCAACCACGGGGTTTTAATTCTGACTAATTGTGCCGCAGCACTACTATCCAGAATGATTTTAGCATTATTATGTAACTGTATGAACGATGCAGGTATATGACTATCGGGATCCTCTTCTACGGCTTTTTGTATTCCTTTAGCTTTATACTCACCAAAGGCAGATAAAATTATTTTTCTTGCACTTAAAATAGTATCAATTCCCATAGTAATTGCTAAACGTGGAACTCTCCCAAATCCTTGAAATTGAGTCGCTTCTTCCTGTCTCGTAACTGGGTCGAGGGTAATAATTCTGGTTCTGGTATTTCGGCCCGAACCAGGTTCATTAAAACCTATATGACCAGTACGCCCAATGCCAAGAAGCATCAGATCAATACCACCGGCATCAGCAATTTTTTTCTCATATTCCCGGCAATAGTCATGAACAGTATCAAGTATGATTGTTCCGTCAGGAATATGAATATTCATTGGTTGAATATCAATATGATTAAACAAATGGATTCGCATATACTGATGGTAGCTCTGAAGCGAATGTGAGGAAATCGGATAATATTCGTCCAAATTAAAGGAAATCACATTTTTAAAACTTAATCCTTCCTCTTTGTGAAGTCTCACTAATTCCGCATAAATACCTATTTGTGTCGAACCTGTTGCAAGCCCCAGAACAATATTCTCTCCTAGTTTTTGCTTATCTAAAATCATATTTGCAATTTCTTTAGCAACTGCAACACATGCTTCTGAACTTTCGGAGTAAATATAAGTAGGGATTTTTTCGTATTTAGTCAACATATCTCTGTGTGTTAGATTTATGTTAAGACACGACAAGTAGTTATCGAAAATAGGATTAAAACTTTGTAGTTTGTCTGAAAGATTCATAATAGCTTTATTAAAATTAAACCTAAGTTTTTTAATTGAATTTGTTTACTCTGCGAAAATAATATTTTTTTTTTAAACAGATATGATTTTTTATCATCTCATTTTCAAATTGATGATTTGAATATTACAAAATTTCTATTTTCCCACGTTAACTTTCAAGTCCAATCCCTTTTAATTAAACTCACCTGCCTTAAACCTTCGGATAACGTGTTCGATCATAGCATCATTTTCAGGCTCGTAAGTTGAATTCAAATTTGCTCCAGCCAAATAAGATAATGATAACCAAAATATTGCATTTAATCTCCCTCTGTACGATTTAATCAGCTCATAAGGTGACTTTCCTGTCTCACGGTATATAAGTTTAAGTAGCAGCCGACCCTGTTGCAAATTCAAAGATCTCAGTGAATCGATATATGTTTTATAGACATATTTCTGATACCATTTTAGGTATGTTTTTTTTGATGATTTATCGGTGTATATACTGTCAAGTTCAGAATTAACAAGGTTCAATTCGCTGCTTACAATCAGGGCAAGTGGGTAAGTTTTCAAAACATCAATCTCAAGTTGTCCATATTTTTTTTCCTGCCTTTTATTTTTGAACTGATAAGGCCGGATAATCTCTATTGTACCAAGATTGACATGAAGGATACTGTCGTGAGACGGAAATATCAATCTCTTGAATGTGGTATCTGCACTGGCTTTTACTCTTTGTTTTTGTAATTCAAGCCTTTTATTTTGAGCAGTCAATGAAAATTGAGCAAATATTATTAAAAGAAAAATCCGGATTACAATTTTGAACATTTTCGTCTCTTTATTACCTGACAAAGTTAATAGATTTAGGATTCTGCAAATTGACTATTATACTTTAAAGCAATCAGATGTTTTGATTACCGATTTGGGGATAAATGTTTGGATTATTGCTTGAAGTGATTATAAAGAGTTTTCGGCATGACTTTATGGCATAGATCAATTATTTGTAAACAAGATATAGAATGGGCAATGGAACCAAGTCAATCACCATTCGACTTTATTTTGCTTACTTTTATACCCGAAATGGATAATGAAAAACTACAAATTTTATTATTGTCTCTTCGGAATGGTGAAAAAAAGGCCTTCGAAGAAATTTACACTGATTTTTTCGGTGTATTGTACAATTTATCTATTCAATATCTTCATGATGATATGGTTTCGGAGGAGATAGTCCAGGATACTTTTATGAAGCTGTGGGAAATAAGACATACATTGAATGACCGGTTTAATCTCCGCAATTTCCTCTATACTATTACAAAAAACAACTGTCTGAATTACCTGAGAAATCAGAAAATAGCATTGAAACATCAGGCAAGAATCAAATACAATGAGTTACAGTTTAATTACGAAGCATTGTACAAGTTAGGCAGTTTTATTGAGTTTGAAGAATTACGTACGAAAATTGACTCTGCCATTGCCGCACTTCCCGATGATCTCAGAGATACTTTCCGGTTGAGCAGATACGAGGAATTGCAATATAAGGAAATTGCAGAAAAACAGTCAATTAGCGTTAAAACAGTTGAGGCTCGCATGACTAAAGCGTTAAAAACTCTTCGACAAGAGCTGAAAGACTATCTGAAAATTGTTTTTTTAATTGCAGATTTATTCTACTAACAGTTTAATAATGTGACCGTTAAGATTTTATTTATTCTTTAACAAAAAAACACAAAAAAAATTTCTCTTTTCCGATAGGGTAGCGATATACTTATGTGTTTAGTGATTAATTCAAGAATAATGACAGAGGAAATTTTCATAAAGATTTTAAATAATACAGCAACGGATGCTGAAAAGAGTTTGTTTTACAAATCCATTGAGGAAAATCCTGACTTGCGAGCAATGTTTCAGGAATATAAGAACCTTTATGTGATCTCGAATTATGATAGCAAAAAGCATATTCAATTGCAGAAAGATAGTTTTGTACGATTCTGGAGACGGGTTGACCCTTCAAAACCTTACCGGATGATTGATTTCTGGTACCGTTATGCTGCTGTTTTTGTTATCGCCCTTTCGCTTGGATTTTTGATTCAATTCCTAATTCCAGTAAAAAAGGAAAGTCCGATACTATCTCAGTCTATTGAGTACACATCAGAAAAGGGGAGTGTTTCAACAATACATTTTGAAGATGGCTCTGCAATATGGTTAAGTTCGGGATCAAAAATAACAATTATCAAGAGTTCAGATGGCAAAATGAATGCTCAGTTATCAGGGGAAGCTTATTTCGATTTAATTCCGGATGCTACCCGAGATTTTACAGTTGATCTTGTCTATTTTAAGGTAAAAGATATTGGCACTAAATTTAATATCAGGTCTTATGATGCTGAGCATTGCATTTACACAACTCTTGTTGACGGACAGATCAATCTTTTTAGCAAAGTTGACAAAGAAATGCTATCATTAAAACCTGGGGAGTATTTGCAATATGATAAGCAATCAAAACAAATAGATATTTCACAACGAGATCCATCTATTGCGACAGCATGGAAAGATGGGAAATTTGTTTTTATAGATAAAACGCTGGAAGAGATTTGTCGTGAATTGGAAAACTGGTATAATGTGGAGATTACAATCAGTAAAAAATCGCTGGCAAAAAACAAATATACAAGCGTAATTAAAAGGACAACCACCGTGAATTTGGTGCTTAAAATGCTATCATTAACTGATAAAATTAATTATAAAATTACCGACAGAAAGGAGGCGCGCGACATCGTTACAATTTATTAAAAAATAAAGTGCATCCGTGGAGGGATGCACCTGAATTCAGTAATCGAAACTGATGGGGGTCAGTTTCAAAGTTAAACTTAAATACATCACAAAGTTATGCAAAAAATTTATGATTTGCTATGCAATGCACAGCGGAGCTGGAAAAAAACCATTCTTATTATGAAATTAACAGTTGGACTTGTTTTATTTGCTATGTTTACGACACATGCCGTAAACACCTACAGTCAGACCGTACGCCTTAATCTGAACCTTAAAAATGTCACTATTGTTGACATTTTCCGTGAAATTGAACGGAATAGTGAATTCGGCTTTTTCTTTAAAAGCGAAGAGATGGATATCGTTAAGCGTCAATCAATTAAAGTGTCAGATGCAACAATTGATGAAGTACTGAAGAAAGTACTTGATGAAAATTATTCCTATCGAATTGTTGACAAGAATATTGTCGTAACCAAAGGAAATCCTGCTGCTCAACAACAAGGTAAAAAGGTTTCCGGCAAAGTGACTGATCCTACCGGTGTTTCTCTGCCTGGTGTCTCGGTTGTCATAAAAGGAACAACCACAGGAGTAGTAACAGATGCTGACGGAAATTTTTACTTGACGAATATTCCCGAAAATGCAACGTTGCAGTTTTCTTTTGTAGGAATGAAGATGAGCGAAGTAAAATTTAACGGCCAAGCTACAATAAATATCACTATGGCCGAGGAAAACATCGGTTTAGACGAGGTTGTTGTTGTTGGATATGGGGTACAGAAAAAGTCTGATTTAACTGGAGCTGTTGCTTCTTTTAATTCAAAAACCTTGGAAGAACGTCCTCAAGCTAATATTATTCAAAGTCTTCAGGGTACAGTAGCAGGACTTAATATTTCGATCACCGGTACAAATGCCGAAGGTTCTGTTTCAACCACATCTATTCGTGGAAATAATTCAATTACAGCCTCAAATAAACCGCTGATTATTCTTGATGGGATTCCTTTCTCAGGAAGCTGGTCTGAAATTAATCCAAACGATATTCAATCATTAGAAATCCTAAAAGATGCTTCTTCGGCTGCAATTTATGGAGCAAGGGGTTCAAATGGTGTGATTCTGATTACAACAAAAAAAGGATCGAAAGATAAAATGACTGTTTCTTATGATGGTTTTGTATCATTTGATGAGGCTATTAACATTCCAAAGCTGATGGATGGAGAGAGTTTTTGGAAATATAAAATTGAAGCACTCAAAGCAGCAAATACCACTCCCGTAACTCCGGAAAACCCAGAACCGTGGATGGGTTCTATCACTGCGACTGAAGAAAGATTGCATAAGGCGGGATTATCAACCGATTGGGTGAATCTGTCTATCCGTAGTGGTTTTAAACAGCAGCATAATACTTCATTTCGTGGTTCGATCGGCAAAACTGGATATTATGTTTCTTTGAATTATTCCGATAATAAAGGTATTTCACTGAATGACGATTTTACACGTGTTGGATTCCGTCTTAATCTGGATCAGCAATTGACATCATGGTTGAAATTCAGTACAAACACCCAATTTGGTCGTTATGACAGAGGCGGTAATGGACCTCAATTTGGAAGAGCTTTCAATATGAACCCTTTATCCGAACCTTATGATGAAAATGGCAATCTTAGGCTTTCGGCATGGGAAGACTCAAGTATTTCTTACGCGAAAAATCCCCTCAGTCAGGTAAATGAGAAAGATACTAATGTTTCCCAAAAGCTGATAACCAACAATGCATTCGATTTGCAAATCCCGTTTATTAAAGGGCTTACTTACAGATTGAATACAGGTTACACAGCCGATGTTCAACAAAACCAGAATTATCAGGGACGCAATACATACGAAGGTGCTGCTGCCAATGGGATATTAAGTAACAGTAATACCAACTCTTCTGATTGGATTGTGGAAAATATTTTAAGCTATAACAGGGAATTTAACAAACATACTTTATTCATTACCGGACTATATTCGGCACAGAGCAGTCTGAGTGAATCAAATAGTGTCACTGGTCGCGATTTTGCAAATGATGTGGAATATTTTTATCAGGTTTCCAAGGCAGGAACGTTGGCGGGTACGGCTAACTACATTAAATCGAATCACTTGTCGCAGATGCTTAGGATAAACTATAGTTTCGACAGCCGTTATTTATTGACACTTACAACCAGACGTGATGGCTATTCAGCCTTTGGTGAAAATTCGAAATTTGGCCTTTTCCCATCTGTCGGTTTAGGTTGGAATATTTCGAATGAGCAATTCTTTAAAACTCTTTCTCTTAGTAATGTGCTTACTAATTTTAAATATCGTTTTTCGTGGGGAAAGAATGGTAATGAAGCAGTTTCTGCATATATTACTCTACCTAACCTGACCGGATACAATTATCTCACCGATGGTAAAAAGCCACTGTTTGGATTTTATCCTTCAAAACTTGCTTCACCTAACTTAGGTTGGGAAACCACACGGTCAATCAATACCGGTTTCGATTTCGGATGGCTGTCGGATAGAATTCGTGGTACTTTCGATATCTATTGGTCTAAAACTACCGATTTACTTTTGAATAGAACTATTCCTTCAATAAATGGAACGAATTCGATCATTCAAAATATTGGAGAAACTCAGAATCACGGAATGGAGTTTCAGATTTCATCGTTGAATTATAAGACAAAAAAATTAAGCTGGTCAACGGATTTTTCGATTTCGCGTTACAAGACCGAAATTGTGAATGTAGGATTATATGACGAAACAGGCAAACCAAGTGATGATCTGGCCTCGAAATGGTTTATCGGGCAACCTGTCAATGTAAACTACGACTATAATATTATTGGAATTTGGCAAATTAATGATACTGCCAATCCTAATGGAAAGCAAAGTGCAGAATTTCAATATTCAATTCCGGGATATGTGAAATATGCCGACAATAGTGTGGGAAACGACATTACACCTGCCGACAAGCAAATAATTGGTTCAATGATACCCGATTTTACGGCTGGAATGAATAACTCTTTCAAATATGGTAATTTCAGCTTAAACTTATTCCTCAACTCATCATTTGGTATAACTGCACGTAACGATTTGCTTGATGTTGGCAGTGTTTCGTGGCGTCAAAACCAATTGGAAAAAGTTTTCTGGACTCCTGAAAATCCAATCAATACATATCCAAAAAACGACTTAAATGGATCTGTAAATCCTTTAAAAGCTGGATTTTACGAGAAGGCGAACTTTCTTAGGCTTCAAGATGTAACATTTTTATACCGAATTCCTGCAAATGTTTTAAAACGTGCAAAAATTCAAAAGTTAGAGTTTTATGTAAACATAAAAAATCTTGCAACATGGACTAACTGGTCGGGCTTAGACCCTGAATTTATAGGTGAACAGAGGGCTGCTCCCAAAACCCGTTCTTTTTTAATCGGATTAAGATTTGATTTATAATATTAAAAGATAGTTTACTATGAAAAAGTTGATACATATTTTCGTTCTGCTATTTGTAATTTTATTGACTGGTTGTAACGAGCAAAATTTTCTGAAAGAAGAACCCAGAGATGACATATACGCAGAAAATCTTTTAAATAATTATACCGGTTTTCAGGCTATGCAAACCTCTTTATATGGTCTTATGCGTCAGGAGTTTTGTCGGATTGACAATATGGGATACTATGGTTCGTCAAGCCTGCCAATTGTACGTCATGCAATGTGGGCATGTGGCACAGACAATTCGTGGAGTAATAATACACATTCTTCATTTCGGTTTATGTACTACCCAAAACTCATCAAACAAACTGATCTTGATTGTATGATGGTAACTTTTGAGTGGCTGTATAAGGTGGTTGGTACCGCAAATATGGTTATTTCGCGTGCCGAAAAACCCGATATTGACTGGCAAGGGGGAAATGCAACAGCAAACACAAACAATAAAGAAAGTGTGCTTGCACAAGCTCGTTTAATCAGAGCCTGGGCTTACCGCCATTTGACTTACTCGTGGGGTGATGTTCCATTGGTTACTGACGAAATAACCGGACTGAATTACCGTACCGACTGGGAACGTACTCCTGTTATTGAAATTCGAAAATTAATGGAGGCCGATTTACTTTACGCAATTTCCAAACTTCCAATAAGAACTACATCGAATTCAACCGTATCAGGAGCCGTAGCGAGACATTATTTGGGAGAATTGTATCTCGCAATGGGAAATCCGACAAAAGCTGAAGAAATTCTTCGTCCATTGGTTAATGGTACCGATTATTCATTAATGACCACTCGCTTTGGGAAAAATGCGACCCAGCCGGGTTGTGCATTTATTGATGTATTTCGTACGCCGCTTTATTCAGGTGGAAACAAAGAGGTATTATTTGCCTTTTTAAATACCGAACCTGAAAATTCATCGTACGGTACTGCTGTAATTTACATGAAGAGTAGTTGGAAGAACTATTACTCAAATGATGCAGATATTAAGAAAAGCAATTTAACGGCACCTGAAGTTGTTAATGGTACTATTAATAGTGTAAAAATGTTGTGGCTTGTTAATGGTGGCAAAGGTGCCGGTAGATCTATTGTTTCGAGAGGTTCAATACGATTATACAATTATAAAAATCAGGGTGCAATTGATGACAGGGTTTCAAATTATTCAATGGTTTGGAAAATTTATGAAAAAAATTCTGCCGGAGCAATTGTAGAGTATTTGAAAAGTGGCAAAAGTATTATTGATACAACAGTTAGCGCAGCAATGTTGGATGACAGCAAAACAACTATTCAAAACTATAAGTGGCCATCCACCCGAAAATGGGATTATACTCAAACAATACCCGCTAATGGTGATGCCGATGAATCGTACAACGATCAGGTTTATTTACGTTTGTCTGAGACCTATTTACTCTATGCTGAAGCTCTTTATAAATTGAAGGATGCAAATGCTGTGGAATGGATTAACAAAGTTCGGCGGCGGTCAAAGGCTTCCGATTTAACAGCTTCAGACTTAAATTCTCTTGGACTAGACCTCATTCTTGATGAGAGAAGTCGTGAACTTTTGTCGGAAGAGGAACGGCGACATACACTTGTACGAGTTAGTCAGGAGAATGGCGGTGACGTAATGGCTGTAAACAATTATTTCAAACGGCGTGTGGTGCAATACAATGAGATATGTGGGAGGCCGGTTCGCGGAATGTTGGAGGCTGATGTTCCTGTATTGTTCCCGATTCCACAGATTTTTATTGATTCAAACACAGGAAGAGTAATCGCTCAAAATCCTGGTTATTAGTTATAAAATGACTTCAGAGGAGAATAGACACCTCCTCTGAAGTTTATTAATAGCAGAATAATGACAAATTTAGCCGCAATTCTCTCTCTCTTTTTTATTGTAGCCACCGCACTCTTCCTCTATAAAAAATACAACCCGCAAGGAGTTCTAATCTTTTCGGGAGTATTGATGTTCTTTGCTGCTTTTGTTTTAGGAACTCACCTTATCGAATTGCAAAAACCAACTGGCAGCACTTTTTTCGATCTTTTTAAAGCTGTTGATGAGGGTTTCATAAGTAATCTTACCCGTGCCGGATTTATGATTATGACTATCGGAGGATATGTCGCATTCATGAATAAAATTCAGGCTACTAATGCCTTAGTATATATTTCGATGAAACCTCTTGCCATCTTCCGAAAATATCCATATCTGGCCTCAGCAATAACCATTGTAATCGGTCAGATGTTGTTCATAACTACACCATCAGCTGCCGGACTTGGTCTATTGCTCGTTGCATCTGTATATCCCATTTTGGTAAATTTAGGGGTAAGTCGTTTAACGGCCTTGTCGGTCATTTCAGCATCTACAATTTTTGATCAGGGGCCCGGCTCTGCCAATACTGCTCTGGCCGCCCAGTTAATAGAAAAGTCTAATGTCTATTATTTTCTTACCCATCAAATTCCATTAGTAATCCCAACAACTATAGTTGTTATTATTTTATATTATTTTAATAACAGATATTTCGATAAAAAGGATAAACTTAAAGGTAATCAGGATAATAGTCTAATTATTACCAGTGATTTTAAGGTTGAAGCTCCACTCATTTTTGCAATTCTTCCTATGTTGCCATTGATCATCCTAATACTTTTTTCTCCTTATATAAAACTTTTTAATCCGCCGATAACAATAGATACCACAACCGCGATGATGGCATCATTATTCGTGTCACTTTTGTTCTTGTTGGTTTATAAACGAAGTCTAAAGAAAGTTTTCGACTCATTTTCTGCCTTCTGGAAAGGGATGGGTGAGGTTTTCAGCACCGTTGTAACGCTGATTGTTGCTGCCGAAATCTTTTCGAAAGGTTTGATTTATCTGGGATTTATTGATACTTTGGTCAATGTCTCTACTCATCTGGGTCTTTCAGGAGTTGGTATTTCAGTTTTAATAGCTGTCTTGCTGTTTTTTGCCGCTATGTTAATGGGAAGCGGAAATGCTGCTTTCTTTTCTTTTGGTCCATTAATGCCTGCAATCGCTACAAAACTCAGCATGTCAAGTGTTTCGATGATTTTACCCATGCAGTTATGCGCGAGTATGGGTCGAGCAACATCTCCCATTGCCGGAATAATTGTCGCTATTGCAGGCGTTGCCGGAGTTTCGCCAATTGAACTTGCCAAAAGAAATACAATTCCATTGATTGGCGGAATGTTGTTTATGCTTACTTATCATTTTTTGACACTATAAATAGAAATATATGCTGAAGCTGATTAAGAATGTTGAGGTTTATGCACCTAAAAAGCTTGGAAAAAAAGATATTTTAATTGCCGGTGAAAAAATTATAAAAATTGCCGACAGTATTGCGCTTTCAGTTGTCGAAGTTCAGGAATTTGATTTTAATGGTAAAATCCTGACTCCCGGCTTTATTGATCAGCATGTGCATATAACTGGAGGGGGTGGTCAGACAGGATACTCATCATTTGTTCCAGAAGTGCTTATGAGCGAGCTTATTGCATGTGGTACAACAACTGTTGTAGGAATGTTGGGAACTGATGGTTTTTTGAAAGAGTTAACTACACTTTATGCAAAATGTAAAGCCCTCGATATGGACGGAATAACTGCTTTTATGCATACCGGCTATTATGGACTGCCTGAGAAAACTTTGATGTCATCGGTTGCAAACGATCTGATTTTCATTGATAAAGTGATTGGTTGTAAACTTGCAATTAGTGACGATCGTTGTTCTTTCCCTTCTGAAAATGAAATTTTACGATTGATTAATCAGATTCGTCTGGGTGGTTTTACTTCCAACAAAACAGGAATACTTCATATTCATGTTGGAGCTCTCGAAAGTGGCATTGAGGTACTGCTCGAAATTTCGCGAAAGTATCCGACACTGATTCAACATATTTCGCCAACTCATGTAATAAGGACAAAAGCCCTTTTTGATCAGGCTATAGTATTTGCAAAACTTGGTGGAATGATTGACATCTCAA
>CAILKW010000422.1 GCA_903834845.1 uncultured Bacteroidia bacterium
AATTGGCATTGATAAGTGGAACATCTAGAACATACATATCGCGAATTGAGAATGACCGTTCAGATATTGAGCTTGCAACATTGAGTAAAATAATCGAGACCGGTTTAGGAAGAAGATTGGAAATTACTGTCAAGTAAAAAAAAACTAGCCACAACAAACGCTATAGCAAATGCGGGTATGCGTGTTCGTTGAAACAATTGAAACCTTTACATACATTTGTGCTGGCTGACAGTTGAGCAGCAATCTAATCCCGCACTTGCCATAGCGTCAACCGTTGGGCGCAAGCAAAGAAAACTGCTAGCGAGTAAATTTACAGCAAGATAAAATTGAAAAAAAATAGTAATAAAGAGAATGTGTAAGGATTTGATTACTGTTGTTAGGATTTATTAATAATTTAATGCAAAAAATATGTTGATTTATTTAAAAGGATTACTTTATTCGTTTGTATTTATGGCAATTGTTGGATTGATAATAGCTGGATTAGTATGGTTTTCTTTCGGTAGTTTGTCAAATAAATATTTATTGATTATTTTAATTATAACGATTGTTTTGTCTCCAAGATTTGAGGTAATTTCTTCACAATCTGGCAAATCGCTTCAAATTAAAGGATTGTCAATAATGTTTTTTAATTCTTACAAAAATTGGATTAGGAGAAAGAATAAAAAGTAATGTTTTGACCAAATAGTTTTTATTTAAAAAGTTATACATATATATTTTGAATTGTAAATTAAAACAAGTTTAAAATGAATAATATCAAATTGTATAAATTCAGTTTAATACTGAGTATTCCTGTGATTATTATTGGTGCAATGTTTAAGATTCAACATTGGCCTTTGGCTAGTTTGATAATTTCAATTGGCTTATTGATTAGTTTGATTTATATCGTAATCGGCTTGATTGATGTTTATAAAAATGACAACAAAATGCTTCCTGAAAAACTAATGTGGTTGATTGGATTTCTAATGATTCCAATGATTACGGGACTGATTTACTATTTGAGAATGACTTCGAAATACAACAGGATTAAATAATGCCAGCGCCCAACACACGCTATAGCCAATAAAGGTTTCAGTGGTTTTCGAAGTTCATCTCCCGCTTCAATTTCGGTGTAACTTGATAGGTGGTTAGCCCGCAATCCTTTACTGGCCATAGCGTCAACGTTAGCCGCAATTTTAGAACAGGCATATCGGTTGCTTATGTCTTTCTTCATACCAAAATAAGTATTCAACTATTTCATTTAGGTTTCTACTATGCGTTTCTGGATATGTCCAAGCAACCGATTTCCAACAAATACCTTTTCTTTGAAGTTTATATGTCTTGCCAAGTTCTGCGAAACTGAAACCAAATCTTACTCTTGTATTTTCATCTAAGAAAAGGTATTTCGCTCCGAAAAAACTGCGGCTAACAAGGGCTTGCTGCAATGGCGGGTTTAGTGTTTCAAATTCTGCTTTTGTCATAATTTTATATTTTAGTTTTCAATTTAAGTTTTGTGGTTAAAGCCGCCACTGACAGCAAGCCCCAACCGTTACCAACAAGGCGAAGAAAGACACAGCAACAATTAAAGTGACTGAGATAATGGTTTGAGAATGAAAAAGAAATGACAATGAAAGAAAAAAGATTTAGTTTTTTTGCCGACCCGCAAGAAAGAAATTCGGAAAGCTTACCCACATTTGGCGCATTGCCTTTTGCCCGACACACAAGCCAAAGCTTCGCAAAAGTCAAAGAGCCAAATTTTCTGCCCACAAATTATTCTATGGCTGTATTATTAAGCAATATAATTTCAATTAGTTTTTAATTTAAAAAAGGAGGTCAAAAATGGAAATTTTAAATGTTAATTTACCTGAAGAAATCGTTGTGTGCGAAAATATCAGTGAGAACGATACTGATAAATTAGCCTATACTGTAAAAGGTCAAGACGATTAATTAAAAAAACAGTGGGAACTTTGTTCCCACTGTTTTAATGCAAATATTATTATGCAAATAGAAAAAGATAATATTAATAATAGTTTTAATTACAATGGATTACCTTGTGTCTACGCTAAAGGTAAATATTTTTTATTTGACCCGTATTCAATAAAGGCTGCATCTTTTAAGGAAAAGAAAAAGCTTTTTGAGCAAGAAACAATTAATAAATTAACTGAAACAGGTTTTGTTTTAAATAATTATGCTGAATTTCATCAAAAGAAAAATGAAAAGCATTATACCTTTATTCTTACAACAGACTGTAATTTAGCTTGTGACTATTGCTATACGCAATCAAAAAATGAAAAAAAATATTTGGACGCAAATTTAGCGATTAATATTTTTGAACAAACCACTGAAAAATATGACCAACAACTCTTTATCCAATATTTTGGAGGAGAACCATCGTTGAACTTTTCAACTCTCAGAAAGATAACTGAATACATTAAGTCAAAAAATGATAAAGCATTTTTTTACATCACAACTAATGGTGTAATGCCTGATAATGTTTTAAAATACTTATGTGACAATAATTTTGGATTCTATTTATCAATTGATGGGACAAAAGAATATCATGACCTAAGTCGCAAAACATTAGAAAATGGAGGTTCTTATGACAATGTTATTAATACATTAGATGTGATTCTTAGTAAAAAACTTTCTGTAAAAATTCGGACAACCGTTACTGAAAAAAATGTTGAAAATATGCCAACTTTTGCAGAACAGCTATTTTTAAAAGGAGCAAAATTATTACATTTCGCACCTATTGTAAAGGTTGGGAATGCCAAAGATTATTCTGATTTTCAATGTGAAAGATTTCAAGACCAATTTATTGAAAACTTGTCAATCGTTTTAGACCTTGCAAAAAAATATAATGCAAAGGTTATTACACCAATATCTCTATCATTAAAACGTCCATTATTACCATATTGCAAAATATTTGATGATACTCAAAAAATCATAATTACACCAGAGGGTAAACAAACTTTATGTTTTGGTGCACAAGGTGAGTTTAACCCGATTTCAAATAAATTTGTATTTGCCTCTTTTAAAAGCAACCCAAATTCTATTGAATATAATTACTCGATAAAAGAGGAGTTATTAAGTTCTTTTCAAGCAAATCTTAAAAACAACTGTAAATTATGTTTTGCACAATTTTTTTGTCAAGGTGGTTGTTTTGCTGAAAATTTTGCTGAAAACAAATCTTTTACTATTTTAAATCAAGATTGGTGCAACTTCAATAGAAAGATTGCATATTTTTTAATAATGCGAATAATAGAAAATTAGGATGATACTTTCAGATTTAGCAATTATTGATAACAAAATTAAAACATTGATTGATAATTATATTTCAAACTCAAGTAGTAGTGCTGTTTTTAATAATATTGCTATTGAAATTCATCAATTTCAATACAAATACAATAGTTTCTATTATAATTTCTGCAAAAACATCTCTATTACTAATAATGTTTCAAATTTAACCGAAATTCCATTTTTTAGCATTGAGAGTTTCAAAGGGCAATTAATACCATCAACAGTACCAATTTCCGAAAATGAAGGTGTTTATTTTGAAACAAGTGGTACATTAAATGGACAAAAAGGTAAGGTTTATAGAGATAAATATTTTTTTGAACTGATTAAAAAAACTGTTTTTGCAGTAGGCTTCAAAATTTGGTTTCAGAATTTCAAAAATAAACCTGATTTGATATTTTTAGATTATCCAAATAAACGTAATTTATCAAATTATCCAATTGAGTATTCGGTCTTATATAATATAAAAACGTTTTTTGGTAGCGATCATTCTAATTTCTATAACATCACAATTCAGGAACAACTCAACGATTTAATTGAATTATTAAAAAGCAATAAACACTTTGTAATCATTGGTCCCAGTTATTATTTGAGTAACTTGATAGATTATATTTATAAAAACAATATTACTTTAAAAATTGACCCAAACAGCCTTATTTTAGATAGTGGCGGTTTAAAAAATAAATCAAGTCATTTAAATAACTGTGATTATTTAACGGATTTACTTGATGTATTTGGTATTTATAAATCTAATTACTTTAATACTTATGCCTTAACGGAAATTGGTAGTCAATTTACAAATATGCCGGGAGAAGAATATAAGGTAATTCCACCTTGGACAAAAATAAGAATAGTTAAAAAAATGAACAATTCGTTTATTGATTGTAATGATAATGAAATTGGAAATATTATAATTTACGATTTACTAAACAGAGGTTGTTTATTAGGACTACTTACAAGTGATTTAGGCATATTAAAAGGAAACACTTTAAAAGTGATAGGGAGAGAAATCAGTAAGAACGATTAACCACATTTTCAAATATGAACTACAAAATAACAAAAAAATCGGAAAATAACATTTATAGTTATTACAAAGGTCAATCTGTACTTGAACCAGCCAAAAGAATGAAAGCCTTTTTAAGTAAAAATGCAATCGGTTGGGAACAAGAATTTAAGGAATATCAGCGGTTGTGGCTAAAATTACCAAAAGACAAAATCATTAGGGAATACCCTTTACATATTGAGTTGGAATTATCTACAGAATGTAATTTGAAATGCCCAATGTGTTATACGCTTAATGATAATTTTCAAAAGAAGGTAACAAAAAAATTCATGGATTTTGAGTTATTTAAAAAAATCATTGACGAGATTGCAGGTAAGGTTTTTATTGTTCGTTTAAATTTAAGAGGTGAGCCAACTTTACATCCGCAATTTGTTGAAGCAATTCGTTATGCAAAACAAAACGGCATCCATGAAGTTTCATCTTTAACAAATGCTAGCAAATTAAACCTTGATTTTTTTATTGAATGTGCAAATGCAGGTCTTGATAGGTTTACTATTTCTGTTGACGGATTAAAAGATGAATATGAAAAAATACGAAAGCCATTGAAATTTGATGAAACATTTGAGAAAATAAAAACAATAAGTGAATATAAATCCTTAAATAATTTGCAAAAACCAGTAATTAAAATTCAAGGTGTGTGGCCTTCAATAAAGCCTAATCCCACTGAATTTTATCAAACATTTGCACCTTATACTGATTTAGTTGCCTTCAATCCCTTAGCAGATTGGCGTCACAATGATAACGAAATAATTTACGATGAAAATTTTTCTTGTTCAGTTTTATATCAAAGGTTAGTCGTAGGTAGTGATGGACAAGTCATAATGTGTATTTATGATGAAAATGGAGATAATATCATCGGAAATGCAAATGAACAAAGTATTTATGAAATTTGGCATGGAGAAAAACTTAATAAAATCAGAAAAATCCATGCAAATGGAGACTTTTTAAATTTAGAGATTTGTAGAAAATGCTTATTGCCAAGAAAAGTTGAGAGAAACGAAACAGCCATTGTACAGGACAGAGAAATATGGATTGAAAATTATGTAAATAGGAAGCAAATGATTGGTGAATGAAAATATTGCACATTCCTATTTAGCTAATGTGTATTGTCATTTTAAGTTTGAAACAACTCTTGTTATGTATAAAGAACCAGAAAACATAAATATAAAAGTTTATTCTCCAATAAATATTGATTCAAATGATGAAAAGTTTTTTAGAAACACAGGAAATGTAATCCCTCAAATAGGTTATAAGGTTTTAGATAATGTATTTATTGACGAATATGGAAGTGTTTATAATTCAGAAGGTCAAGTTGTAAATTGCAATTTTCTTGCTTACAAATACTTTGACAGAAATATATTTTCAAAATCCATACAGTATGAAGATGAACTAATTTTGATTTTTTATAAGTGGTCTGTAAATAATTACTTTCATTGGATTACGGAAAGTTTACCTAGAGTTTTTAATCTACCCAACGAAATACTACAAAATGTTAGAATACTTGTACCTGAATCTGATTCTATAAATTTCATTACTGATAGTCTAAATATGCTGGGATTATATAGTACCTCAATTATAAAGAAGAATCATATAATGAAAGTGAAAAAACTAATTGTACCAAACTTTATTCATAGAATGGATTACTTTAATAGTAAAATAATTTTATCCATTAGAAATAAACTTTTAAATAGAAATGAAACAAAAATAATTTTTGATAATATTTGTATTTGCAGAAAGAATTCCATGCATAGAAAAGTAATAAATGAATTAGAATATTATTCTTTACTAGAACAATATGGTTTTAAGCTGATTAATTTTGAAGATTATTCTTTAAAAGAACAAATATCAATATCTCACTCAGCAAAAATTATACTTGGCATACACGGTGCTGGTTTAACTAATATTTTATTTATGCAAGAAAGAAGTATTGTTTTTGAATTAAAAAGAAATTTGCACAAATATCCACTAAGTTTTGACTCAATAGTAAATGGTACTAATAGCTATTTTTACCTTTCAAACATTTTAAAATTGAACTATTTTTATCAATTCTGCGATTTAGTAAAAACGATTCCAAAACGAAATAATAATATGTGCGATTTTTATATTGATTTAGAAAAAACAAAAAATAATTTAAACAAGGTTTTTGATTTTTATGGTAAACAAAATTAATGCAACCCACACAGCCAAGCACATTTGCAATTCGCACAAGCCTACACACAGACCAAAAATTGCAAAAGAGCTTGTCTGCTTGCCATCGCTGACTTTGCCGACACTAAAAAACTAAATCTTTTAAAGACAGAGAAACAGAATGACTGAAATGAAATAATATCTCAAACCATTGACAGACAAGAACGCCCAGTTGGTAACAAAGGCTATATGCAATAAGGGTTTCAGTGGTAATTCAAGCATTCTGCCCCGCTCAAACTTTTGTGTAGGTGGACAGGAAAGTAGCCCGCAATCCCTTACTGCATATAGCCCCGACCGTTATATGAAATGCCAATTCTAATGGATCAATCATAAAAAATTCATATGGCCAAAAATTTTAAACAAAAGCTTTCAATTGAGCAACGTTACGATAATTTTTGCAAAGATGCTGAGGAGTTATTAGAACGAGCTGGGTTAGCGAGACCTGATCAAACACCCCTTTTAGTTGGCAAGTCTTTTCTTAATGCGTGTAATGCCTTAGCTAGTTTACACTTCCCTGAAGACAAAGAAGTGGGGGGTATTGGTCCAAGAGGTTTAATTTGGGGTATGTATTCATCTGTTGTGGCATCGAATATTCATCATAAAGATCCGGATCCAATAGCAGGAGCATTTTCTATAGCTGAAGTGATTAGAAATATTATTAAATACAGACCTCCTTTAGATTTTGTTAATAAACCTGAATGGGCTGAGAAACCCGTAGAAAAGAAATTAGCTTTAGATACAAATATTGAACAAGACGAAAGTCTTTGTTTTGTAATAATGTCATTTTCACAAAATCCACAATTTAAAAAATATTATTCAGAAGCAATAAAGCCCACTGTTGAGAAATATGGGTATCGTTGTGAAAGAACTGATGAGCAAGAATTTAATGATAGTATAAAGAATCGAATTTTATTAAATATAAGCAAGGCAAAATTTATCATTGCGGATGTAACAGATGCAAGGCCAAACTGTTATTATGAACTTGGTATAGCCCATGCACTTAAGAAGGAAGTGATCCATTTAGCTAATTCAATTAATGATATACATTTTGATGTAAATGATTTTAACTTCATTATTTATTCCAGTATAGAGGAATTAGTTAGTAAAATTAACAAAAGGCTCACAGCAACGCTTGGTCACGCAAAAAAGAAAAGCCTCAAAAAAGAATAACTAAACCTGAAAAAATGGCACTTCATATAACACCACCTATGCCCAATAGCCTATGAAAGAGCAATTTGAAACAGCGTACCTCGCAGAAACATTTTGTCGGTGGATAGTGACGAAGCCCGCAATCGGCTACTGGGCATAGCTGCAAAACGTTATAAGCAAGTTTAACAGACCACTAAAAAAGCAATTATGACATATTTAATTACATGTGCAGGCTCAAAAAGACAGCCAATAATTCATAATCCTAGTAATCTTCAATCTCTATCATTTAATGAGGAATTGAATAATGCAAGACTTGAGTTGCTAAACTTGACAAATATCCAACTCAATTGGGATTTTACTCTTCCAGCATGGCAACTCTATTCTGGAAATAGAAGTAGAATTTACCCACAAATAACTTTGACTAATTGGACTAAAGACTGTATTGATATAAGAATCTTATCAGCTCTATTTGGCTGGATAAAACATACAGACTTATTACCTTATTATGACTTAAGAATGTCAGATAAAATTCCTCAAACAAATCAAAAAATATTTCAGTATTGGCACAATCAAAATGTACTTAACCAATTGGTATATCAAAACGATATTGATTTGTTGTCTGGAGATTATAGAAAAGCAGTTCACGGAAATACCAACCCAGTTGCGACAATACCAAATGTACAATTCAATGACTATGGAGTACAGAAAGGCATTTGGTTAAATAATCAATTAGAAAACACGATATGCAATTAATCAAAGATTACGTAAAAGAAAACTATAGCTTGCTATTTCAGCATCAGCCCGATAATACGCTTATATCCATTTTTGATAACAAAGGCTTTAGTTTTACGAAAGACGCACAGAATAATTACAATCTAATTAAAAATCAGCCACACCTATATGTTGCTTGGACAAATAATGAAGATGGAAGTCACTATGTTGGTAAATCCTTTCAGCCAGGTGGTAGATGGAAACGACAACATGCATATCATTTGGGAACTTTAGCCCATCATTTACTTGACACCATTCGTTATGACGACCAAAATCATACTCATTGGATTGAACATTGGATGAATAGAGAAACTCAAGTAAACATTGATAATAATCTTTTTTCAGTAAATCTTAAGGAAGATGTTTACATAACTTTTATTCCTTTTAGTATTTATTCAAATCAAGACTTTAATACTTTAGAAAAAACAGAAATCAGACGGATAAATACCAATATAGAGAAACAGTTAATTCAGTCTTATCGTGAAGAAAATATAATACTACTTAATGTTCAACACAACTAGAAAACCAGCTTATAACAGCGTGCAAGCGCCATAACCCTGCCGCAGGCGCAACACAGGGTTACGATCGCCTGCACGCAAACCGTTAGCAACCAATTGATTAAAACAGCGCAAGCGGTCAAACCTTACAAGGCAGTTTTGAGTTTGTATGATGTGAAGTGCTGAAAACCAGTACGGAGCTTCAAATAAACAGAAGAAGAACAATCGGTTGCTAACAAAAGCTACTTGCAATCGGGGTAAAGTGCTGAAATTGAGATTATCGTTCTTATACAGATTTGAGTCACAAACAAGTTAAAGTTTCCAAAATCCCCGACAGCAATTAGCTTCGTCCGCTAACCACAATGCAAAAAAACATAGATTTGTATGGAACTAATAGGAAAAACAACGATTAACCCGATAATCTTTTATACAGGGAAAATATCTGGATATATTACATGGATTATTATGTTTTTGACGCTATTCGAAATTAATTTAATTGAAAAAAAGTTGTTTTTTTACAACAATTATGTATCAATTATCTTACTTTTTGTTGGATTATTATTTACTGTAATTAGTCTAATAAACTTGGGGAAATCAATTCGTTTAGGGTTGCCAACGGATGACACAAAATTAAAAACTAATGGAATATATAAAATAAGCAGAAACCCTATGTATGTAGGTTTCGATTTAATTACAATTGCTTCTATAGTTTTCACTTTA
>CAILKW010000423.1 GCA_903834845.1 uncultured Bacteroidia bacterium
TAAATGCTCCGGCATCGTTTAAACCATCACCAGTCATCATCACGTTATGTCCTTTTTGACGCAATTGGGTAATAAACTCCATCTTCTTATCAGGTTGTTGATTAAAGAATATTCTCCCTTCACCAAAATAGGGTAACAGATGCTCTTTTTCAGAATCATTATCACCCGACAATAAATACAAATCGAACTGCTCACCAAATTGTCGAATTACCTTACTAAATCCGGTGCGGTACTGATTACTTATTTTAAAATAACCCTTAATACTCTCATTGATTGAAACAAACACCCCAGAATTATACACGTTTTGTGCATGAGATGTTCCGCAAACAAACGTCTGAGAACCCAGCCTGATTGAAATACCGTCAACGGTGGTATAGATACCTTTGCCCGACATCTCTACAAAGCCATGGGTGATAAGTGGCTTTTCTTTTGAAAAATACCGGTCTAAGACCTGACTAAGTGGATGAGTGGATTGTTGAACGAGCGATTTTATGGCCTGCTTTTCCCACTCAGTTAATTCACTTCCAAAAAATTGAACATTGTTTTCGTCTGGTATGGTTAACGTACCCGTTTTGTCGAAAACCATAGTGTCTATTTTGGAGAGCTTTTCTATGACCCTTATATTTTTAATGTACATCCCTTTGCTACCCAAAATACGCATAGCAGTACCCAAAGTAAAAGGTAATGACATCGCTAATGCACAGGGGCATGCAACAATTAAAACTGAGGTCAATGCCAAAATAGCAGTACGAAAGTCACCGATAATCAGCCAACCTATAAACCCAATTATGGCAATGGTAATTATGATAATTGTAAAATAGACGCTGATTGAGTCTATAATGCCGGTTAATGATTTATTGGAAGTCTGTTTGGTCTCATTTTGATTCCACAGCTGGGTTAAATGACTTTGTTTTACTTCTCGTTCCACTTGTACAGAGATGGCTCCATTGATTTGAATTCCACCGGCATAAACAAAATCACCGGGTGCCTTTTTAATCGGTATTGATTCGCCGGTAACAAAACTATAATCAATCAATGCAGTACCTTCTGTTAGTATTCCATCGGCAGGTATTAGTTCCTTACTTCGTATTAGGAGAAGGTCTCCAACAACAATTTCCTCCAATAAGGTGGCATAATGAATTCCTTTTTCGATTTTTGTAACAGCTACCGGAAAATACGATTTATAATCCCTGTCAAATGAAAGCGACTGATAAGTTTTGCTTTGATACCATTTGCCAATTAGGAGAAAAAACAAAAATCCGGCAAGTGTATCTGAATAACCCGGACCCGCTGAGGTAAGAACTTCAAAACATGTAACAGAAAATAGGGCAAGAATACCAAGTGCAATTGGCAAATCAATGTTAATGATTCCTTTCCTTGAGTTTTTCCAGGCCGAAATCATATAATCGCTTCCACTGTAAAAAACCAGTGGTATTGTAAGAAAAAAACTGATAAAATACAGAAAAGTGCCGAGCGAATCGCCCAAAGGTTTGCCATTGAAGTATTCCGGCAAGCTATAAAGCATTACATTTCCAAAGACAAATCCTGCCACACCGATTTTATATAATAAAGTCCGATCAACCGACCGAATTTCTTTTTTCTCAATTGTTTTAAGAGAAATATCCGGAATATAGTGGATTGACACCAATAATTCCACCAACTGACGCAAAGAAATTTCAGTAATGTCAAAACTGACAGTTACTTCTTTTCTGATAAAGTTAACTGCTGACTGTTTAATACCGCTGTTCAAACGTGTTAGGTGTTCAAGTAACCAAATACAGGAAGCGCAGTGAATTGATGGAATATAAAAAGTGATCCTGGCAGTATTTACTTCAAAAAACTCGTACATCTTTTGTTGTACTTCCTCTCTATCCAAAAAAGCATACTTCGCTTCGTGACTCAAATCTCCGATTTTCACACCGGGTGTATTTTCAAGAGTATAGTATTGGAAAAGTCTGTTTTCGCTAAGTAACTGATAGACTTGCTTGCATCCTGAACAACAGAATTTTAGTTGATTGTAAACGACTGGACTTTTACGGCAATCGGCTCCACAATGTGCGCAAGTATTTTCCGGCATCAGTTTTCAATATTAATTATTCACTTTTTCATTATTTCATTATTTCATTATTTCATTATTTATGGTATCTGGTTGACAACACGAATGTTTTATTGCTTCAGAAGTTATCCTTTGTCCTATTTTATTTGTATGTATAGCTGGAGTTAGTTTTTCAGCCGGGGGACTGATGTATGGAATTCCCAAACTCAGCCCGCGCAAAATAAAAAGGATACCAATGAAAATAATAAGAAAAGGAATGAATTTATTCACTCTAATACGAATAGCATTACTTAACAAATTCCCAAGCAACGAAATAAAAAGTAGCATAGGTATTGTTCCTAATCCAAAAAGTACCATAAATGCAATTCCAAGGTAAACACTTCCGGTTCCGATAGCACCCGCTATAGCGAGATATACTAATCCGCAAGGTAAAAAACCGTTTAGCAAACCAATAAAAAACAAACCTTTGAAAGAACGTTTTCTGAATAACTTTTGGATAGCTCGTCTTAACGGTGAAGTAAAAAACTCAAAACTGCCTGGTTTTCGATTTCTGAAAAGAAAGGGAAGCATCACAGATATAATCATTAGACTACCCATTAAAACTGAAATTAATTGTTGAAGACCAAGTATATGAAAGCCTTGACCAATCAACCCGAATAAAGCACCCAGAATTCCATAAGTAATTGTTCTGCCTGAGTTATAAAGTAATCCGCCTACTGATTTTTGCCATAAATTATTACCATGTAAAGGGAGACTTAACGCTATCGGACCACACATTCCTGCGCAGTGAAAACTCCCCATTAGACCTAAAAATATAGCTGATAATAATATTTCCATTTTAATTTACTCGATAAATACTTCTTTTTGAACAAAAAAACTTTCCCTGTTTTGTAACCATTGGAATTTTACCTGATACCTGCCTTTGATAAGATTGCTTTTATCAATTACGATTGAGTCTGAATTGAGCAGAACCCAAAATTCGAAATCAGATTTTTTATCCGAAGGTCTGAAAAAGTAAATAAACATTGTATCAGTCATAATATCAATGGATTTGGAAAACCTCGCTATCAACAAATTGTTTTGATCTGAGAGTTTGATACTATCCTGATAAACAAACGATCGGCTGTTAATTTCCATTTGATGCGTATAATCAGCACCCTTTTCATAATAATCATCCGTCACCAGATCGTTGTTCTGCCGGAGCGAAAAAATTATAAATACGACAGCGAGTGTAATAAAGATCACAAAAAACAGGAAAATGCTCTGCCCCCAATTTAGTTTCATGTGTTTGATATTTTTACTTTTAATGAAATGACGGAATTTATGAATCATACAATCTTAAATAAAAGACAGTTAACAAGATTTTTACCGGAAGCAAACTTCGGTAACCCAAATCCTAATTCATCGGTCCTAAAAAATTGGTTGAATAAACCTCGAGTAGCGTTTCACCTTCAAAAATTCCCAGTTCAACCACAGTACTTTTACCCGTCAAAACCTGCCTGTTAAGATTTACAATTAATATGCTTTCAAGAACCCCTTGTGATTTTAAGGTTGATTGTCCCGTCGTCAACTGTGATTTACCTGACTCAGGGTTGAGTATTTTAATTCGCAACTCTTTATCCGATTGAGTTTTGTTTATGATTTTTATAATATACAGATTTGAAAAGGTAACAGAGTCAACCTGCTGATATATCGATCCGGGAACACGCAATATAGTTGTCTCAATTGGTTTACGATTAGAAATGGTTATAGCCATTGCTATGATTAAAACGAATAAAACAGCAGAATAGGCATACGTTCTCATATTCAGGATAGATCGTTTTCCACTTTCAATTCCACTTACAGAGTCGAACCTAATCAGGTTTTGAGGCTTATTGATCTTTTCCATCACGCTGTTACATTCATCAATACAAGCAGTGCAATTGATACATTCCAACTGACTGCCGTTTTTTATGTCAATTCCTGTCGGACAGACCGCTATACATTGTTGACAATTAATGCAATCGCCTGTATTTTTTGATCCGCGAGGCTCACCTCTTTTAAAATCATAAATGACTGCAATAGATCTTGAATCAAGCAACACTCCCTGCATACGTCCGTAAGGGCAAATCATTGTACATACCTGCTCTCTGAAAAATGCGTAAATCCAGTAATAAAAAAGGGAAATTCCAAACATGAATATAAATCCCAGATAGTTTTCCTTAATGGGTTGTTTAATAATTTCATATAATCGCTCAGGCCCAATGAACCAGTTCAAAAAAATATTGGTGATCAAAACGGACGTTATCAGAAAGACAATATGTTTTGCAAATCTTAAAATAATAATCCGAAAAGTAATTTTCTGTTTCCTTCTGAAATTCCGATAATTACCATCAAAAAGGTATTCAATGCGCCTGAAAACCATTTCTAGAAAAAGAGTCTGCGGACAAGCCCATCCACACCAAAGTCTGCCATAAACAACGGTGAAAAGAACAATAAAAACAACGGTTACAGCCATTATCATTGCCAGAAGGAAGGAATCCTGAGCCCAAATAACCTGCCCAAAAATTGAAAACTTGCGATTAGCAATATCAAAAAGCATCAAAGGGTTACCTGAAATTTTGATAAAAGGGGCGAATACCAGAAATGTAATAGCGAGCCACGCTACAATGGTGCGGCGAGTGTACCATTTCCCGTGTGGTTGCCGGGCATAAATCCATTTTCGCTGACCGCTTTCGTCAATATTTATTGGGCGATCCCGAAAAGTGGATGGGGTTTCTAATTCCATAAAATAAAAACTAAGGTTTACATTCTACGCCCTGAGGAGGTTTTGCATTTGCCGGATTGCTGCCAACTAATCCGGCCAGGATATATATGGAAACATTTTTTATTTGCTCCTGAGTCATCATAGTTTTAAAAGGTGTCATCCCTTTTTGAGCTTTACCTTCGGTAATTATTAACACTAAACTATCTTGAGAACAACCGTTTATCCAAAAATTGTCTGTAAGGTTGGGGCCAATACTGTTACCTTCACCTTTTAAACCATGACATGCAATGCACCCTTTTGCAGTAAAGAGTTTAGTTCCAGCTGATAAAATTTCTTCCTTAGTCATCACAATTACGGCAGTGGATCCTCCCTTCAATTTTCTTTGTGCCATTGCAAAATCGGCCACTTTTTGCTTATATTCGCTGACTTGGTCATTGCCATTATCGGGATACCCAAAATAATGAATCGCATAGAAAAGGGAAAAACCATAAGTTAATAAAAAGACAAAGATAATCCAATTGGGTGCCGGATTATTTAACTCCCTTATTCCATCAAAATCGTGCCCCTGATGGTTTTTCCCATCATCTATGCTATCGCTCATGTTTTTTTCTTTTGCTGTCATAACAAATAGGTTATCGTTATTTAATTTTATTTGAGTCAAATTCGTTACTATCCAGAATGGAGGTTTTATAGTTGATCAAATCCTGTTTGGGAATTTTTATCGTCCGGTAAATCATAACAAAAAAAAGTGTTACAAATATCAGTAAACCAAGAATGTAATAGTTCTGAATACCATCTACATCATTAAGAATTTTACTTACGAAACCCATAGCATTTTATTTTTATGATTGGTTATTTTTTCTGATTGGCGGGTGAAATATCTCTTCCGAGCTTATGCAAATAAGCAATTAAAGCTACCATTTCCTTGTCGGGTGCAATAACAACTCCCGAAAGTTTTAGTTCATCAACAATTTGCTGTGCCTGTACGCCATAATCGCTGATTGCTTTTTTGTCATAATCTTTACTGTAAGGAACACCAAGCATACTCATAACCCTGATTTTTACAGGAATCTGATTTAAATTTACTGTTTTTGCCGACAGCCAGGCATAAGCAGGCATGATTGTTTGTGGGTTAATTTCCAAAGGTTTAGTAAAGTGGTTATAATGCCAAATTGTCGTTTTGTAAGTAGAACTGCCAACGTAACCAGCGCGAGCCAAATCGGGACCTGTCCGGCGTGAACCCCACTGAAAAGGATGGTCATAAACAAATTCCCCAATTTTTGAATATTCGCCGTAACGGTCGGTTTCGTAACGTAGTGGCCTGACTTGTTGAGAGTGACAATTATAACATCCATTACTTATGTAAATATCACGTCCGGTCAACTCCAAAGGTGTATAAGGGGTTACAGCTGCTATTTTGGGAATATTAGATTCAATTTTAAGCATTGGAATAATTTCAACTGCGCCACCAATTGCCAAGGCAATAAATACAAGAACTGCAAAAATAACACCTTTTCTTTCAATTAGCCGGTGAAACGATTCGCCATATTTTCGAGCCGATGAATCAGTAAGAACAGGAGCCTCCACTGCTTCATCAGCAACAATACTTCCGGCATTTACTGTTTTAAAAATGTTATAGAAAAACAATAGGAAGCCTGAAAAATAAAGAACTCCACCTACAATCCTGAAATAATACAATGGAATAATCTGGGTGGTTGTCTCCAGAAAAATCGGGTAAGCCAGCAAACCGTCAGGAGTATATTCACGCAACATAAGCCATTGGGTGATCCCAGCCCAATAAAGTGGAATTGCAAACATCAGTATCCCCAAAGTCGCAATCCAGAAATGGGTATTAGCCAATTTTTTCGAATATAAAGGGATACTGAAAAGCTTGGGAACCAACCAATAAAACATACCGAATATCAATCCTCCGTTCCACGCCATTCCTGCAATATGGGTATGAGCTATCGTCCAGTCACTGAAGTGACTGATCGCATTAACGCTTTTCAAAGACATCATCGGTCCTTCAAAAGTTGCCATTCCGTAAGCGGTAAGTGAAATGACAATAAACTTTAGATCAGCATTATCGCGAACTTTATCCCATGCACCTCTAAGAGTTAACAATCCGTTGATCATTCCTCCCCATGATGGTGCAATCAACATTATTGAAAAAGTTACTCCAAGAGCCTGCACCCAATCAGGTAAAGCCTGATATAACAAATGGTGCGGACCAGACCACATGTACAAGAATATTAAAGTCCAAAAATGGATAATTGAGAGTTGATAAGAATAGATAGGCCGATTAGAAGCCTTTGGCAGATAGTAGTACATCAATCCAAGCCACGGAGTAGTAAGGAAAAATGCAACTGCATTATGACCATACCACCATTGAACTACTGCATCCTGAGCACCTGCATAGACAGGGTAACTTTTAAGGAATGAAACCGGAATCTCGATACTATTGACAATATGCAAAACAGCAACTCCCAAAAAGGTGGCAAGATACCACCAAACCGAAGCATAAATATGCTTTACTCTTCGTGTTAAAATTGTTCCGATCATGTTAACACCAAAAGCAACCCAGATTAAAGCAATCAACAGGTCAATTGGCCATTCAAGTTCTGCATATTCTTTTCCTGTTGTGAATCCCGATAACAGAGTTAATGCCGCACATAAAATTATGATTTGCCACCCCCAGAAATGTATTTTGCTCAATAAGTCGTTGAAGAGCCGCGCCTTCAAAACCCGTTGGAGGGAGTAGTAAATTCCGGCAAACATGGCGTTCCCGATAAAGGCAAAAATTACCGCATTTGTATGCAAAGGACGGGTTCGGCCAAAAGTGGTGAACTCGAAGCCCATATTAAATGCCGGAAACGCCAGTTGTAACGATATCACCAGACCTACCAAAAGGGCAACCGCTCCCCAGATCATGGTAGCCAAAATAAAATTCCTTACTGTTTTGTTGTCATAATAGAACTGCTGAATTTCCATATTCCTTGTATTTATTTAGCTTACACATTTTTAACTCAAGTCAAAGATGAGCTTTTTTAAGAACTTCAGGTGCTTCTTCGATTGTTGTAACCGAATCATCGTCAAACAAAACCCTTACAGACGGGGTAAAAGTGTCGTCAAATTGACCACTCTTTACAGCCCAGACAAACAGTATCAGAAATACTAATGCTGCCAAAAAACTCACCCCAATCAATAAAAACATGATATTCATCTTCGCCTTTTGATCTCAAAGTAAATTACAACTTTTACAGCTATTTTGTTCAGTATTTAGCCTCAACTAATCATATTTAGAGACATTCCAAATAAGGAAATCTGGAAACTTTTCTACATGACAATGTGTCAAATGAATGTTCTGCAAAAAAAATATTTACTGAATTTTAGGAGGATCAATGTATGAATTAGAAACAAATTTGATAATATTAGTACCTTGAAATAAAATCACTTGGCCGAAACTTAAAAAAGAGTAAAGCAGAAAATCAAATCTAAAACAATTTGAAAAACTACACACAAATGAAAAATACATATTTTGAGTATTATGAAAAGGAACATGGAATAATTGTTCCCTCATTTTTGCGTAAACAGGATATGGCAAAAACGATGAACAATTCTATTGAAATCGGGAAAAGTTTACGTTTTGAGTTTGTGGCTTTATCTGTATAATTTTAATTTGGTCCTATATTATTGACATTCTTGGTTTTGGCGTTCCTTGATTGCTTATTGCCCATCAAAAAATATTGTTTTTGGTGGAAGCGTTAATCAAGTAAATTCCGGGTTTAATACGAATGAATTTATTGAGTCACTTTTGAAAATATTTGACAATACAACGCCTTGAAAAATCTATTACAAACAAAACGTGACAAAATAATTAGAGTTGCGGTACAGAACTTTTGGTTTCTATTGCTTTGGCTAAAGTTTAACGATGTGATAGAAAAGCTAGTCCTAATTCCCTAACACACATTCAATCTTAAAAAAGCAAAAACCGACCCCCATAGAAAAAGAGCCGGTTTTTTATTTTACGGAATGTTTAAATTCCTATTTTACGGTTATTTTCCCACTGTCTACTACTACCTGATTGAAATCGGGGCCGTTATAGCCATGATTGGTAACAACGATTGAAAGGTCGAAAGTCCCCACAGTTTTATAGGTATAAGTGCAATACCATCCTTCGGCATTCTGCGAAGTTTTTAGTCCCTTTGCTCCAACCAAACCGTAGTCTAAATAAGAATCGCTTATGGTTAAAACGGGATGATTAAACATGTCAATAGAATCAGCATAAGTTTTACCGCCATCTATGCTTATTTTCTTTTTCATGATTTGTCTGTCGCCTGCGGGCCAGACTGAACAAATATCAGCTTTGGTAATTACGACAAATTTCATAGCTTTCCCTTTTGTGGGTTGGGTTATCAGTGAATCTTTCCCACTTTTATCTGTCATATACATTTTTACTTGGTTTACTGTTGGAGCAGAAACAATATCCTCCTTCAAGCAGGAAACAAGTGAAAGGGAAACGAACATTCCAAGTGCAATGAAATATATTATCTTCTTCATATTTTCTTTTTTTACAGGATTAATACCCGGTGTTTTGAGTTAATGTAGGGTCTTTTTCAATTTCACTGACAGGAATTGGCAGTATAAGCTGATATTCAGCAATTGGAACTGTGATGTAAATTTTGTCATCATAATCAACTTTTGTCATTAATGCTTTAGTTATCACTGCGACAGCTTTTCCTGTTCGTACCAGATCGAAATACCGATGGCCTTCAAAAGCTAATTCCATACGGCGTTCATGAATAATCTGATCGAGCGTCAACTCGCTTTCAGTGATTAATGCAGTTGGTCTGACCCTTGCACGTACCTGATTGAAATAAATCAATGCTTCGGCTTTTTGTCCAGCGGCAAGAAGAGCTTCAGAGTACATTAGGAGTGCATCTGCATACCGCGTTACCATGTAGTTGTTATCAGTTCCTGTATTAACATAGTTTTTAACAGTAGAAGATGTTGGGCACAATTTTGAAGCCCATGCCTGAATAGGAGGGGTATCTCCCGGACATTTCCCGGAATCAATACTTGCAGTGTAACGTGTTAATTCGTTGCTGTTTACAAAATCGCGCATCAGATTGTGTTCTACTAACAACTGGTTGCCTGATGGAGCAAGCAAACGTTTGCCGATATCAACACCCATCCATTTAAACCAATAGCTCGGTTGGCCTGCAGAAATATTGAAGTTGACTTCAAAAATTGATTCAGCATTAAACTTATTATTAGTAGCAAAAATGCTGCTATAAACAGGAAGTAGTGAATAAGTTCCGGCAGCTTTGTCAACAATCAGTTTTTTCAGTGTTTCTACAGCTTTTGCCGAATTATTTATAGTCAGATATGCTTTACCAAGAAGGGTAAGTGCAGCTCCGCTTGTTGCTCTTGCTTCCTCGTTTTTCAATGCAACGTCACCTTTTTTGAGGCAATTAGCAAAAGCAAATTCCAGATCAGGAATGATAACTGAGGCGTAAATATCTTTAGCAGGAGTTCTGCCAATGCCAAAGGCAGTATTGGGATCATTAAACTGCTCAACTACTTTAGGTACATCGCCATAGATACGCACGAGATTGAAATATCCTAAAGCTCTAAGGAAACATGCTTCGCCACGATATACTTTCAGGAGTGACTCTTCGGTGGCATCTTTTGCCTTGTAATTATCTATTATTGTAATAACGTTGTTACAAGTTACAACCATTTTGAAACAGTTGTTCCAGATATTACCCTGAGAGTTGCTATTTGTTTTTTGGAAAAGATGCCATACGCTGCTCCAGCCAAAGTCCTTACCATCATCTGCCATCAGTTCAAGAATTAATGGTAGGTCGTTCTGATTGTAAATGCTCTGAAGGTTCTTGTAACAGGCAATTAATCCAGTTTTAATTTCAGCTGGATTGTTATAGTATGCTCCTGTTGACAAAGCATCTTCAGGTTGTTTGTTCAGAAAATCCTCAGAACATCCGAACATAAGCATTATCAGTATGATGAGTGAAAATATATTTTTCATATTTGTCATTTGTTTTTCGGATTACAATGTAATGTTTACGCCAAAAGAAATTGTTCTTGCCAATGGATATGCCCCCCGGTCGATTCCCTGCGAAGTTGTTTGATCTCCCCTATAGTTTGTCTCAGGATTATATCCAGGGAATTTAGTGATAAACAAGGCATTCTGTATTGTTGAATAAAGTCTGATGTTTGAGAAACTAACTCTTTTTGCAAGATATTTTGGAAGTGTATAGCCAAAAGAAATATTCTGAATATTCACGTAAGTGCCTTTATAAATGAGTGTTCCTGAAAGATCTGATCCTTCATAGCTTTTTCTTGTAGGAGCCGGATATTTAGCATCAGTGCGGTCAGGACGCCAGTAATTCTGGTAATATTCAGTGGTGGTATTCATCAAGCCTGCACCACGCCCAAAAACAGCGGTATATTCCAACATGCTGATATCACCTCCTTGTACTCCATTTACCTGAACGGACAAATCGAATCCTTTATATTCGAATGAGTTGGTCATTCCCCATACAAAATCGGGAATAGATGAGCCGATTACTGTATTATCGCTGGCATCTATAATTCCATCGCCGTTTACATCGGCAACTTTGGGCATTCCCGGATTTGAGCGATTTTTCCATAATGGATTACTTGCATTGAAGATCGGAGACGTTTTCACATCTTCCCAATCGGTATAGGCACCTAAGTTTACCATTCCATACAATCCTGCTAAAGGTTTACCTTCGCTTGTGTAACAGTTATCAATAATCAACGGACGTTTATCTTTTCCAATGTCGAGAACGCGATTGCGATAGTAAGATAAGTTAAAGTCGGTTATCCATTTCAATGGGCCGTTCAGATTTCTTGTATTGATTGAATATTCAAATCCGCGGTTACGCATTGAGCCAATGTTAGCCATGTATGAACTAAAACCAGTAATAGTTGGCAGAGGCATATTGAACAACATATCAGTGGTTTTCCTGTAGAAATAGTCCATACTAAAAGTGATTCTGTTATTCAATAACTGAATATCTGTACCTGCACTATAGTCGGTAGTTGTTTCCCAACCAAGTAACGAGTTGGCTACCTTACCATCTAAATAACCGGCTGAAACTGTTGAACCTGATCCAAGAACATAAGAAGTTGAGTTTAGGGTACTTAAAGCCATGTAGTTGGCGATGCCTGCATTGCCGATAACTCCCCATCCTCCCCGTATTTTAAGATCACTGATATATTTTTTCAAAGGCGCGAAAAATGACTCGTCTGAAGCACGCCATGCCACTGATATAGATGGGAAAGTACCCCATTTATTATCCTGACCGAAACGTGAAGAACCATCGCGGCGCACACTTCCTGTAAAGTAATACTTACCTCCGTAATTGTACATAACACGTCCAAAACTTCCAATCATTGTTTCTCCTGATCGGTTTGTCCTTGCATCATTTTGCGCATTAAGAATTGTTGTTGCCTGGTTGAGCGTTGGAATCAAATCGGTCGGGTAATCGTATTTGCTTATGTAGTTACTTCTATATGATGACTCTTCGACAGAATAACCGGCCATTGCAGTCAGAGCATGTTTGCCGAAATTTTTCTGGTAAGTGAGGAAATTTTGTGAGTTCCAATACAGACGTGTATTTGTTTGGTTGATACCCTGCGAACGTGAAAAGGTTTGTGATACAGTTGGAGTGGCATTGGGTAAAAAGAAATTTTGCTCCCAATACCTGAATTCAGTGTGAAACTCCGATCTGAATTTTAAGTCTTTCAATATATTGATTTCACCATAAAGTGTAGAAAGATTTTTCGCTGTTCGCCTTTCATCTTGCTTCATAAACTGAGCCAGCGGATTAACAAAAGTGTTAAAGTTCCAGTCATACCAACTATCTAATATTGTTCCCCAATACATTGGAAGTCCCTTGTCATCACGTGCGTTCCAGAGTGGTGGCATGGCAATAGCATTATAAAAAGGGTTTGATGTGCTTCCTCCTTCTGTATTTGATAAAACACTGAGGTTTTCGATTGACGGAGCCAGCAACAATCCTACTTTAACGTAATCGTTAATCTTTAGGTCTATATTGGCCCTGAATGAAAAACGGTTATATCCCGAAGTTGGAACAATTCCTTCCTGATTGAAATAGCCACCTGAAATCATATATGAAACATTGTCAGTTCCTCCTGTGGCTGAAAGTTGTACATCGTTTACTTTACCGACTCTGGTTATTTCATCCTGCCAATCAGTTTCATAAGTCATTGCTTTAGTCGCATCAGAAACTGTAATCCAGCGGGAATGTTTTGCACCCGGCTGTGCCATGGCTGAAGCATGTTGAGAATATTTAGCCCAGTTTGAAATTCTCAAAGCATCCGGGTCAGTCCATTGCCATAACGGGGCACTTGTGTTGTTAGTCCCAAAATTTGGATCTTCAATAATATAGGCATTGGCTCTGGAATCATCCATATATTTCAGAAAATCGTCACGCTTCAATACATCAATTTTATTAATCATTTGTTGCATTCCGGAGCTGACATTAACGTTGATAGTTGGCTTGCCAGATTTTCCTTTTTTTGTTGTGATCAGGATAACACCATTTGCAGCCTGAGTACCATAAATAGCACTTGATGAAGCATCTTTCAATACTTCGATTGATTCTATATCAGCCGGATTTATTGAGTTTAGGGGATTTTCATTTTTATTGAATCCGTCTTTCATTGGGAAACCATCAATAACAACAAGTGGACTATTACTCGCGTTTATGGAACTTACTCCACGAATTACGATGTTCGTACCTCCACCTGGGGCAGCATTGGTATTTGAGATACGGACACCTGCCATTTTCCCGGAAATTGCCTGAGCAAAATTAGAAACCGGTTTATCTTTCAGATCCTCAGATGATACTGAAGAGATTGCAGTTGAAACATCTTTCTTCTTTTGTGCACCATAACCAATTGCCACAACTTCGTCAATACCAATAAAATCATCTTCCATTTTCACATTGATAATAGTCTTATTACCAACATTAAACTCTTGAGTTTTCATACCAATAAATGTGAATTTCAGAACTGCATCGTTGGGCAGATTTGTCAGTGTAAACAAACCATCGGCATCTGTTATAGTACCTGTGGTTGATCCTTTTATCATCACCGAAACTCCAGGAATCGGACTCCCTGTGTTGTCGGTTGCTTTTCCTTTTACCGATTTTTGCTGCTGACTTCCGGATACGGGAGTTTTTTCACCAGCCAGTGTAAGTATGATTAAATTATCGTCCGAAACTTTATAGGTAATACCTTGATTTTTAAATATTTCATCAAGAATTGACTCTACAGTTTTTTCAGTAACCTGTAAATCAACTTTTCTGGTAACATCAACCTGTTCGCGCTGATAAAAGAATCGGAAATCACTTTTGTCTTCAATTTTTTTCAATACATCAACTACCTGTATTGACTGAACATTAAACGAGAATTTAGTTGTCTGCGAATAAACAGAGGCAGAAACTTGTATCAGACAACCCATTAAAACAATAAACGTTAGCTTCATTTTTAAAATTAGCTTATGCCCCAATCTTTTATACATGGAAGAGGCAATTTGTTTTTTATTCATATATTTGTACATGTTTGATTAATACTTTTTTGGTGTGACAGCACCGATTTATTAATTGCATTGAGCCGGTTTGATGTGACAGCATCGCCGGCTTATTTTTTTTATGTATTTATTTCATAGGTTCCTCCTCTCTGCTTCAGCTTTTCGTTGAATAACAATCTTCTGACCTACAATCTGGTATTGAATTGGCAATGTTTGTTTAAGAATGTCAAGAACCTCCAGAATAGTTTCATCTTTTATAATTCCGTCATAATGATAATTCAGAATGTTTTGATCAACGACATCTATTTCAACACCATATTTTCTCTCAAGTAAAACCTGGAGATCTTTAAAACTCATATTAACAAACACTAATTTATTATCCTTCCATGAAGTGAACCATTTGGTATTTACTTCAGTAATATTAATGTTTTTCAAATCCTTATTAAATATCAATTGTTCGCCAGGCTTTAAAACTATTTCCTCAGCTAATTGGAAGTTGCCGGATGATTTCACATTTACCATTCCCTCCTCAAGTGTAGTAACAACTTCATTTTCATTAGAATAGGCTTTCAAATTGAAAATAGTGCCGATTACCTGTACATCGTAAGCAGAAGTGTGCACCAAAAAAGGTTTATCTTTGTTTTTAGCCACTTGAAACCAAGCCTCACCGTTCAGAAAAATCTCACGCATTCGTTCAGAACCATCAATTGTATATTTTATTTCAGATCCTGAATTTAAGTATATATGCGTCCCGTCAGGCAGATACATTTCGGATACCGAACCTTTGGGAGCGAGAGAGGTGTAGTACAAAGTAGTAGAGGTTTTTGTTCTCGGATTCAAATAATAGCCAATAAATAAGCCTATTACAAGAATGGCTGCCAATTGGGCGAGTTGATATAAAAGTTGATTTTTTCGTCTGGTTTCGGGATGTTCTATAATTCTATTGCGCCATATTTTTTCAAATAATTCATCAAAAAATGGCCTTGGTTTAGTAGATGGCTTTGTTTGATTTAAATCCTCTAAAAGATGATTTTTCAAGTCAAACTCAATTTCGGCCTGATGAAACATGGATAAAAATTCCTGTCTTTGCCCTTCAGTTGCATCCTCAGAATTCCCTTCTTTGATTATATTTTGATTACGCTGATCCATTCCCTTTTAAAATATTTGAAAGTAATACGAATATCCCTTCCGTTTTACTCATTCTAAAAAAGAATATTTTCAAAGATTTTATTTGTAATGAAGAAAAAAGAACAAAAATGCTGTAACAGAAGTTGTTCCGAGTCGTTCTTTTAAATAAGAAACAGCTCGGTAAAGCTGATTTTCAACAGTTCGTCTTGATAAGTTAAGTTGTTTTGCAATTTCATCGTTTGTCAGATCTTCTTCTTTACTTAAACGAAAAATACGTTGACGTTGCTCCGGCATGGAAGAAACAAGCTGTTGTAGATTACTAAGCATTTCATTATAAACAACTTCGTGCCATGTATTTTCACTTATCGCCTGAGTGTTTGTGCCTGAATAATCCAAGTATGCCTTTTCAATATTTTTCCGTCTTATAAAATCGTAGATCAGATTAATACAAATTTTGAAAAGGAAAGATTTAATATTTTTCGAAATATCCAGACTGTCTCGAACTACCCAAAGTTTTAAAAAAACCTCCTGAAGTAATTCTTCAGCGTCGGCTTCATTTTTTAGATACGACAAAGCAAAGGCATAGATTTTGGGGCTGTATGCATCATATAATGAACGGAAAGCTTCTTTTGATCCGGCTTTTAATTGCTCTATGATTTTACTTTCCTGTTCATTTGGTGCACCATCCATTATTATAAAATTTTCAAAAGGTATTTAAAATAGGATACTATTGATCCAAAACATTTTTGTCATTGCCATTCCCTTTTAGAATTACCCCTTTGAATTTTCCTGACGACCGAACTTCGTAATTATTACTGTATTCAATAATGTATAATGTTCTGTTTATGTAGCCTCCCAAGTCTGAAAGTTTTTGAAAGTTATAGCTGGCCTGAAGTAGTTCAACACCGGAGGCAGGGTTGGAATTTGGGAAATTCCTGCCTGATTTTCGGAGAGATGCCATAAAATGCAAGGCAATATCGTAACCTTGAAAGCTGTATTGAGTTGGTTCACTGTAAAATACCATTCTGTATTTCTCAACAAAGGCGTTCACTGCAACATTCTTATAATCAATAAAATAGGGTGATAAATAATGGAAACTTGTATTGTGAAGATATTCAATATTAATACTTTGCATTTTAGTATATTCCTGAATGCCTACTACAGTAAGTTTACATATTTTGGAAATGGTATTCAACCGTGTCAATGCTACACTAACGTTTGCCTCGCTTGCTTCGGCAAGAACAATAATATTTTCGACATCTGAGCTAAGATATGCTTCAAGTCCTAAAGCATCTCCATTCCATATATTATAAAGACGAACCTTACCATTACCGATTTTCTGATTTAGTCTGCTATAAATAAGCTTTTCATCACCTGAATTTGCGTCATTGCTCAGCATAATAATATTTTGTCCGGCATATTTATCGGTAATATAATCAGCAGTAGAAGCAATACGAATCCTCCTTTCAGGGTTGATCTGATAATATCCGGGGGTAGTTGACACAAACCGGCTGTCGGAAGAAAGGGGGGAAATCATCGGAATGTGGTTTTTTGCGCTTAATTCAGCAACAATTTTCTGATTGTCAGGATATACAGGCCCAATAATCAAGTCAAAAGAGAGAAATTCAGGGTTGTTAACAAGCCTTTCCACCACTCGGCTATCTTGGTAAGTATCATAAACAAAAAGCTTTAGTTTCATTCCGGCATCAGTCATTTTTTGGGTAGCCAATAAAACTCCGGAGTAAAACTCCAAAAATCCGGATGTCTTCTGAGATATTTGCAATGAATCGTTAAGGTTCTGACAAAATGGTAAAAAAAGTCCAATTTCGAATGTCTTATTCAAATTTGAAAACGAAGACTGTGACGTACTCAATGAAGAATCATCCGGTTGCAGTTTTTTATCTGATTTGTCATCAAGGCTTTTATTATTACTTAATTCTTTGGATGGGATTTTTATTATCATTCCTGTTTTAATACCATCTTTAAGAGCCGGATTCAGTTTTATCAATTCAGTTTTCGAAATTCCGAAATGCTTTTCGAGTTGAAAAAAGTTGTCTCCGCTTACTATCAGATAATCTGTGAATATAGTTGCATCATCAGATTTAAATTGAGTACCGGATAAGCTTGAACTTTGCGGAATAATTAAAACAGTCCCTTTTGACAATATTCCTTTGACTGAGGGATTTGCCTTTAAGATTTCCTCTTGGCTAGTATTATATTTTTTGGCAATTGAAAAAAGAGTTTCCTTACGACCTACCTCATGGCTGAGAACCTTTTGAATTTCAGTATTATCTATTTTTTGTTTATTCAAAGAAGTTTGTGGCTTAAGGATTTTAAGCACGTCGCCTGCTTTTATTCCTTCTTTTGCCTGTGGGTTGAATTTGTAGATATCCTCTAAGGTAACATTACGTTTTTTAGCAATCGAAAAAACTGTCTCTTTTTTTCGTACTGAATAAAAAGTAAAAAGATGATCCTCATCGCTGTTGTTTTGCAATCCGACATTATTTTGTGACTTATTTTCAATTACAATTACGGGAATTTTTATGGTTTGACCAGAGTTTAATTGATTTTTTATTTCGGGATTTGCATTATTCAAATCATCAAAGGTTATCCCAAATTTTCTTGCAATCGAAAATGGCGAATCACCACTGACAGCCATATATAGAATATAGGTTTTTCCGTCAATCAATACTTTTTGTGTCTCCGGTTTTTCCTGAGCTGATAAATAAAAGCAAAGAGAGCTTAGCAGAAATACAATATAAATAGCTGTTAAAGTACGATTTGTCATTTTGCTCAAGAACATTTTGAACTTTTTTTATTTGTAATCTCCAAAGTTACGCATAAATTGCACCCTTTCAAATTCAGCAAGATTGGTAGAGTTATCCATGCTCAGTTTGCCCCTAAAATCATCTAATGACGTGTAACCATTTGACTCCATCCATTTTTCAACGTTTCGTATCATATCTGTAAGAACAGAGAAACCATCCTGATAAAGAGCCGAAACAACCTGCACTGTAGTGGCTCCTACAAGCAACATTTTGACTACGGTTTGCCAGTCGTGGATTCCGGTTGAAGCTGATATGTCGCTGTTAACGCGATTTGCCATCATCCCGATCCATCGCAGAGTCAATTTATAATCGTATTTGCGACTCAACACATCAGAACTGATTATTTTCATAAGATTAATGTCAACGTCAGGACTATAAAACTTATTGAAAAGTACTAACCCTTTTATCTCGGAAAAAGAAAGATCTCTGATAACTCCACCCAGATTTGAAAAATAAGGACTTATTTTCATTGATAATGGAATTTTGACCTTTGATGAAATTCGGGAGACAATATCGAAATAAATGCTTTCGTTATCCTGACAGGTCTGTGAAAGATTTGTAGGTAATATAAACATATTCAATTCGATAGCATCAGCACCCGCATCTTCGGCTTTCTTTGCAAAAAAACCCCATTCCTGAGTTGTAACACAATTAATACTTGCAATAACAGGTATTGACAATGCATTTTTTGCCTCTTTAATAAGAGAGAGATAGCGTTTCAGATTATCTTTCTTAATTTGATAATCGTAATAATCAAGGAATTCCAGATTATTATCCATCGGGCCGAGTCTGCTGAATTCGTGAGCAAATTCAATATAAATTTCCTCTTCGAATATCGATTTTAAAACAACCGCTCCGGCACCGGCATCTTCAATAGCCTTTAGGTTCTCGATTGAGTTTGTAAGACCACAGCTTCCGGCTATTATAGGGTTCTTAAGATCAAGACCCAGATATTTGACATTAAGATTAGTCATCTTCAAGTTTATAAAGTTAATTAACCAATGTATTTTGTAAAAAATGATGCATGTTTTCGGCTGCTTTTCTACCATCACCCATAGCGAGGATTACTGTTGCTCCGCCCCTAACAATATCGCCCCCGGCAAACATCTCTGAAATAGACGATTGCATTTTTTCCTCATCAACTACTATTGTTCCCCATTTTGTAATTTTCAGGTCGGGAAGACACGAGGGAACAAGAGGATTAGGAGAAACACCCACTGCAACAACAACCAAATCAACATCAAGTTCAAATTCAGAACCATCTATGGGCATTGGACGGCGGCGTCCTGAAGAATCTGGTTCACCAAGCCCCATCCTGTTAAGATTCATCCGCTTCACTCGGCCTTTTTCATCGGCAAAATATTCAAGTGGATTACACAGCATCATAAACTCTACACCTTCTTCTTTGGCATGTTTTACCTCTTCAACACGTGCTGGCATTTCTGCCTCAGAGCGGCGATAGATAATCATTGCCCGATCAGCACCGAGACGCAATGCAGTTCTTACAGAATCCATTGCAGTATTTCCGCCACCAATGACAGCAACATTTTTGCCTTTTAAAACAGGAGTATCTGAAAGATCAGTTGCTGCACCCATGAGGTTCACACGCGTAAGGTATTCATTGGAAGAAAGAACCCCGTTGTAGTTTTCTCCAGGAATATCCATAAAGCGCGGAAGCCCGGCTCCGCTACCGATAAAGAAACCTTTATAACCTTCCTCCCGCAGATCGTCAAACGAAGAGGTTCTGCCTACAATATAGTTGGTTTCAAACTTTACACCCATCTTTCTAAGGTTTTCCAATTCAAAATCTACAATTGAATTTGGCAGACGAAATTCAGGTATTCCATATTTTAATACTCCACCTATTTCGTGCAACGCTTCAAAAACAGTAACATCATAACCAAATTTTACCATATCACCGGCAAAGGAAAGCGATGCAGGACCAGATCCAACAGTGGCAACTTTGATTCCATTGGGTTTGTCAGTTTCAGGAATACTGCTGACACCAGAATTACGCTCAAAATCTGCAGCAAATCGCTCAAGATGACCAATAGCAACCGATGGTTTATTTAGTTTTTCAACATAAAAACATTTAATTTCGCACTGTTTCTCTTGTGGGCAAACGCGACCGCAAACTGCCGGAAGGGCATTGGTCTCCTTCATTGTAGCAGCTGCTTTAAGAATATCACCTTCTTCGATGTATTTTATGAATTTTGGGATATTGATGCTAACAGGACACCCTTCGATGCAGGTAGGATTTGCACAGTCCATACATCTTGTAGCTTCTTGCTGAGCCTGTTCAAGGCCAAGCCCCATATTTACTTCACGATCCTGATATTTGACCCTGATTTCAGGTGCAAGTTCGGGCATTTTCACCCTTTCAATTATCGTCCGATCCTTATTTTTGGTTTTCGAACGCAATTGCGCTCTCCAAGCCTGATTTCTTTCCTCTTTGAGGTATTCGGGGGTTAATGACATTTCCCTTAAAATTAAAGCTTTTGTAAATATTTTTCGGTTGCAATTTTCTCTTCCTGAGAATAACCTCCCAGTCTCATTAACATCTCATCAAAATCAACCTGGTGAGCATCAAATTCAGGGCCGTCAACACATGTGAATCTGGTTTTTCCGCCAACTGAAACACGACAGGCACCGCACATTCCGGTACCATCAACCATAATTGAGTTTAAACTGGCCTGTGTAGGAATTTTGTATTTTTTGGTAAGTAATGATGCAAATTTCATCATAATAGCAGGACCTATCACAATACATTCGTCTATTTTTTCGCGTTGTATTATCTCTTCCATACCTGCTGTTACCAAACCTTTCCGACCATAGGACCCGTCATCGGTCATTACAATTACTTCATCTGACCATTTTCGCATCTCATCTTCCAGTATTATCAAATCCTTGTTCCGAGCGGCAATTACTGTAACAACGCGATTACCGGCCTTTTTAAAGGCTTCAACAATTGGTAGAAGAGGTGCAACTCCAACACCACCTCCTGCAGCAAGAACAGTCCCAATTTTTTCGATATGTGTAGGTTTTCCAAGCGGACCAACCAAGTCAGTGATTGATTGACCAACCTCCATAGCAACCAGTTTTGACGAGCTTACACCCATTATCTGCACAACAAGTGTAATGGTTCCATGTACTAAATCTGCTCCTGCAATTGTAAGAGGAAATCTTTCGCCATCATTTCCGACGCGCAAAATGACGAAATTACCCGGTTTCCTTGATCTGGCTATCAAAGGGTTTTCGACAACCAACTTAACGACTTTATCCGAAAAATATTCTTTCGAGATGATCTTATTCATGAATAAGAAAATTATTTTATTGAAAATCAATGTTTAACAAATGGGAAAGAAAGGGTTAAATCTACTTTACATTCCCATTACAGAACCAACAGTCATTAACCATGAAGAGCTATTATTCTGTGCCGCAAATTTGCGAAAATTAATGAATTGGAAATGAAATCAACCGGCAAAATAGTCTGATTATTTTTATTAACTTTTAATGACATTTATTTAGACAATGGAGATGGGAAAAAGAACTATTTTTAAATTTTTAAAGCATATCATTAAAAGGATAAATATATTAATATGTCAAATAATCAAAACAAAAGCTTACGTGAGGGGGTTGTTTATTCAACGGCTGAAAACTTCGAATACAGTTACAATTCTGGAAATAAAAAACAGGAAACGCTTAAGTCTGCGCAGCAAAATCTGAAAGTGATGCTCGATAAAAAGCAACGCGCAGGGAAGAAAGTGACTTTAATCTGCGGTTTTATAGGGACTGAAGATGATCTTAAAGAGCTTGGGAAGAAGTTAAAAACAAAGTGTGGTGTTGGTGGGACTGTTAAAGATGGTGAAATTTTAATACAGGGTGATTTTCGGGATCGTGTAATGGAGATTTTACTGACTGAAGGTTACAAAGCAAAGAAGGCTGGCTGATAAGTGAGAAAATCTGAGTGGCTCTTTTGAGAGCTGCAAGTTTAAAACAACAATTTGTAATTGTTTATTTTCTGATAATCACCATTGTTGCACCATAACCATATTCCCGAAATGAGGCATCCTGAAAACTGTATTTCGAAAATTTTCGCTGCAATTCGCGGCGAAGTTCATTTTTAAGTGTCCCGTTTCCAACCCCATGAATAAACACGATTTTTTTGACTTCTGATTTAATAGCCTTGCCCATTTCTTCATGAAATTTAGCCATTTGAACATTAACCATTTCGGTATTAGTCATGTTATTGAAATTATCAAGCAATTCGTGTATATGGAGATCAATTTCAATTATATCTGTATTGGGAAGGGTGATAATCTGCTCTTTCTTTTTTGGGTCTTTCTGCGCCGTAATATTCTGAAAATCAATGTCTGCAAGCTTATCAAGCTCAGCTTTAAGCGGGTTTTCATTTAATTGCATCACCATCGAAAGTTCTTTGAATAACTTTGTAGCAATGAATGTGTTCTGTTTGTAAAATTTAACTGCGGAAAGAGTAATCTCCTTTTGAATAAAGTGTCCAAGTTCTTTTGTCCGTTTACGAAAGTTAATTAACTGAAAACAGTAAACAGGAAGGTCAGCTATCATTTCGGGTTTAATCAAGCCAAGATAAACTTTTGAATTTGGGCTTAATGCTCCGGCAGCAATGGTTTGGTAATTGTATTTTGTTTTCTGTGCGAATCTGTAAAGTAAAGTGTCATTACAATTATTTGCAAGATACATCGAAATTTTTCCTGTCGGCGGATTTGAAGGTATTTCGGGAACCAATGCGAAAAAATACTGTGGATCCTCTTTTCCTGCAACCTGATTTTTATCTGAGAACCAGGGTTCTTCCTGTTTGTTAACTTTTTTTTCTGACGGAACAACGGGTTTTGGCGCAGAAACCGTATGGCGATTTCTCCCGCTTTCATAAACATCAGGTGAGTTTACAACAATAAGGTTACTAATCATGGTTGGAACCTCAAACCCGTTGTCAGTCTCCACATTAACCATATCCTTACTTATAACTGAGGTAATGCGGCCGCCACCAACTTCATTAAGGAATCTTACTTTATCACCAATTTTAATTACCATGATTTATTGTTATTTATATCAATTTTATTGCTGGTTATACAGCAATTCAAATTACCGCTTTGGCAATTTGTCGAGTATTGTCGGAAATTCCGTAAGTGTATATGTGAAGGCATGGAACTTTGTGTGCAATTAATTCGCGTGCTTGCATAATTGCCCATTCAGTTCCAACAGCTCTTGCATCAATATTGTTTTTACATTTTCTTACTTCACGGGCAAACTCTTCCGGTATATCAATGCTGAATAGTTTAGGTAGCACAGTTATTTGGTTCATCATAGCTAAAGGCTTGATACCCGGAATAATTGGAACAGTAATTCCAATAGCTCTGCAACGATCTGTAAAATCGTAGTATTTTTTATTGTCAAAAAACATTTGAGTAACAATATAATCGGCACCTGCATCAATTTTATCTTTCAGATTAAGAAGATCTATGTCCATATTAGGTGCTTCAAAATGTTTTTCCGGATAACCTGCAACTCCGATACAAAAATCAAGTGCTGCCGTATTTTTAATTTCCGGGTCAAGGTATTTACCTTGTTTAAGGTTAACAATTTGCTCCACCAACTCTCTTGCCAGTGAATGACCTGCCCTTTCAGGAGTGAAGATACTTTCTGATTTTAGTCCATCGCCGCGAAGAGCAAGTACATTTTTGATTCCCAGAAAATTGAGATCAAGAAGCATGTTTTCTGTCTCTTCTTTTGTAAACCCCCCACAAACTACATGTGGAACTACGGGTATATGGTAAGCATTTTGAATGGCAGCAGCAATAGCCACTGTTCCCGGACGTTTGCGAACAATTTTTTTCTCAATAAGTCCATTTGGCAGTTCACGGAACTCAACTTCATCACGGTGCGTAGTGATATTGATATACTGCGGATTATACTCAATTAGTTCATCAATTGTGCGATATAGCTTATCAGCAGTATGTCCTTTAAGCGGGGGGAGTAATTCAAAGGAGAAAACCGTTTTTTCCGATTGTTGAATAATCTCGATTACTTTCATTTTTGAATACTTTGAATAATAATACTATTTTTTGTATAATGAAATTATTTTATCCGTTCCAACACTTCACCTGCAAATGCAATAAGTAAGTTTTTAAACTGTGCCGGGACTGCGACTTTTTCGAGCGCAAGAAGTGCTTTATGGTGATAAGCAAGCATAATATTCTGAGTCGCCTCACTTACACCAGTTTTATCATATATTGATATGAATGAGCTAATTTTATGGTTATGGTCAAAATCTGTTTGCAGCAACCAATTATTTAATTGTTTCAATGTCAAAGGATCACTAGCTTCTACAGCTTTAAGTAGCAAGTAGGTCTTTTTGTTGGCGCAGATGTCCCCTCCTTTCTTTTTTCCGAAAATGTCAGGATTTCCGTAAACATCGAGCCAGTCATCCTGCAATTGGAAAGCAAGCCCAATATTTATTCCATAATCGTACAAAAGATCAGCATCGGTTTGACTGGCATTAGCCAGCAATGCCCCAATTTTGAGACTAATAGCTATAAGGACAGCTGTTTTCAGTCTGATCATTTCAAGGTATTCCGTAACAGTAACATTATCACGTGTTTCGAAATCCATATCTAATTGTTGCCCTTCGCAAACTTCGAGGGCGGTAGCCGAGAACAAAGGAAGTAATTCATGCAGTCTGGTATCGTTTCCTTGGGCAAAATACTTAAAAGCCAAAATAGACATTGCGTCGCCGCTAAGAATTGCAGCATTTTCATTATATTTTTTGTGAACGGTCGGCAAGCCACGTCTCATATCAGCCTTATCCATAATATCATCGTGAAGCAAAGTGAAGTTATGGAATATTTCAATAGCTATTGCAGCGGGCAAAATATGATCAACAGATTTTTCAAACATCGAAGCTGAAAGTAACATCAAAGCTGGCCTGATCCTTTTACCTCCCATCATAAGAGAGTAAACAACAGGCTCATAAAGCTTTTGTGGTACTGTTTGTCCGATTTTTTTAATCTCTTCGCGAAATGCTGTTTCAAAATAGGCAACAAAGTCATCTAAGTTATTCACAAATAATAAATTGAAAATTAATCAATAATAAAAACCCAAAAAAGCCGGAAGGAAGTTTATCCTTTCGGCTCTTTTACAAGAATTTAAATAGACAGACGATTAGTCCTTTTTAGGGATAATAGTAATTTTCTTTTCCTGCTGATTTTTCTCAACTCCGTTCATTTTGCAGTTTCCAGTAAACCGGGCACCAGGTTCAACAGAGAATTTTCCCATAATCAGATCACCGGTAATCACAGCAGTTCCTTTCAACGATAGTAGCTCTATTGCAGTAATTATGCCTTCAACATTGCCTAAAATTTCAACATTTCTGGCATAAATTGACCCTTTTACATGCGCTTCAGGCCCAACAACTACTCGACCCTTGCAGTTCAACTTGCCTTCAAGTGAGCCATCCATACGAAGATCCCCGTCGGAATCAATGTTTCCAACGATTTTTGTGTCCTGCGCAAAAGTGTTTAACGCATTAACCTCATTGATGATTGGTTTTGACATTTTAAACATTTTTTAAAATTTGAAAAAAGCTTTAATGCTGACCTGAATTACACCTTATCAATACAATATACATCGAAAATGCACAAAGAACCTTATGGATTTCAAATGACTGACTGTTCGGTAAAAAAACTTCAGTGAACAGATTCAGCAATTAGACGACTTCGCTCTTTTCGATTGCCAGTTTTCCTCTGTAATAACCGCAGTCTTGACAAACTGTGTGATATTTCACAGTTGCGCCGCAATTTGAACAAGTAGCTAAAGTTGCCGGAACCGCTTTGTCGTGGGTTCTGCGTTTATCTCTTCTTGTCTTAGAATGTTTGTGCTTTGGATGTGCCATTTTATTAACTTTACTTTAATTACCAATAATTTTTTTCAAATCGTTCCATCTTGGGTCAACCGGATCATTTTCAGCCGTATCAGCTGCTTTGTACTCGTCCAATTTCCGCAGCATATCAGGATCACAAAGGCTTATTCCGTCCTTTTTGTCAGGATGTACATGCCTGATTGGGATACTTAAAACAATGAACTCGTAAATCAGCTTTGCTACTTCAATCTGATGTACTCCAGGATGAATATAAATTACTTCATCGCCATCATCGGTTTCAGTTTCACTAAACTTGACCAAAATGATGTTATTGCTCTCAATCGGTTGTAAAAAAGTCTCAAGGCAACGATCACAATTCAATTCAACCTCACCTTCGATCTGAAATTTCAACCTCATATAAGCGGTTCGTTTTTCCAGTTCCACCCGGATATTGACATTACCTTTTTTGATTTCACTTTCATCGAACTCGGCAAAAAAGCGATTGTCAACAGTAAAATCGAACAAATGCTTTCCCTCTTTAAGACCAGAAAACGAAATAATATAATGTGAAAGGTAGTTCATAGCGTTCCCCTTTTTTAAGCTTTGCAAAAGTATAAAAAAAACAATACAACAAAGAAATATTTTTTTTGAGCTATGTCTCTTATAATTCGGTAACTTTATATTACTCAAAAATGCAACTAATTACAAATATTATTTTTAAATATCTGATTATTACTTATTAGACTCTTACAATTTAATTCTTGTATTGTTTTGAAAATCCCTTCAGCATCGAACCCACATTCCCTGTATAGCTCTTCTTGAGTTCCATGTTCAACAAACCGGTGTGGAATTCCTAATCTGGTAAGAGCAATATTTCTTCCTATTTGCGCAAAATATTCCATAACTGCACTGCCAAAACCGCCTTCTATTACACCATCCTCAACAGTTACAATATGGTCAAATTTTTCGGAAACCTCGTTAAGAATATCATAATCGAGAGGTGTCACAAATCTCATGTCGTAATGGGCGATATTGATACCATCGCTTTTCAACATTTCTGCGGCTTCGACTACAAAATTCCCAGTATGACCAATGGAGAGAACAACTATTTGGCTGCCATCACTGATTTTTCTGCCTTTTCCTATCGGAATTTCCTGAAATTCTTTTTTCCAATCAATTATTGGTCCTTTGCCCCGCGGAAAACGGATACTGAAAGGCCCTTTGTTGGGAAGCTGAGAAGTAAACATCAGATTGCGCAGCTCTATCTGATCCATTGGAGCTGATACTATAATATTGGGAATGTTACGCATAAATGCAATATCGAATATCCCATGATGGGTTGCTCCATCGGCACCAACAAGCCCTCCACGGTCCATACAAAGAACTACATTCAGTTTTTGCAGTGCCACATCATGAATAATCTGATCGTAAGATCGTTGCATAAATGAAGAGTATATATTGACAAAAGGTATCATTCCACCTACTGCCAATCCTGCCGCAAACGTAACTGCATGAGGTTCTGCAATTCCAACATCAAAGGTTCTTTTAGGGAATGCCTTCATCATCATATTCAAAGAGCACCCCGAAGGCATTGCCGGAGTTATACCGACAATTCTATCGTTCATTTCTGCAAGTTCAATGATTGTTTTGCCAAAAACGTATTGATATTTTGGTGATTCCGGTGAATCGGAAGTTGTAGTAAATACTTCACCTGTATGAATATCGAACTTCCCCGGAGCGGCATGCCATTTAGTTGCATCGTTTTCGGCAGGCGTGAATCCTTTACCTTTTTTAGTAACAACATGAAGTACTTTCGGCCCCGGAATTACTTTTAAATCGTTGAAAATATGGACTAAGCCGATTACATCGTGACCGTCAACAGGACCAAAATAGCGAAATCCGAAAGACTCAAAAAGATTGCTTTCGCGGAAAACAACCGCCTTAAGTGCTTGTTGATGTTTTTGAAGTACTTTTCGCGCTCGTGGTCCAACTCCATATATATCACCGAGAATTTTCCATATTCTGGTTTTCAAACTGTTGTAGGTCCGAGAGGTTTGCATTTGAACAAAATACTTGCTTATTCCACCAACATTGGGGTCAATAGACATATTATTGTCATTCAGAATTACCAAAATATCAGCACTTGATGCCCCGGCATTGTTTAATCCTTCAAAGGCCATCCCACCTGTCATAGAACCATCTCCGATAACTGCAACCACTTTCCGGTTTATTTCTCCTTTTAAGTTAGATGCAATGGCAATACCCAGAGCTGCTGAGATTGATGTGGATGAGTGGCCAACACCAAAAGCATCGTATTCGCTTTCAGCCATTTTTGGAAAACCACTGATTCCATTATAAAGTCGGTTTGTTGAGAATACTTTTCTTCTGCCGGTAAGTATTTTATGACTGTAGGCTTGATGACCTACATCCCAAATGAGCTGATCGAAAGGGGTGTTATAAGCGTAATGAAGTGCAACAGTCAGATCTACAACACCGAGGTTGGCCCCCAGATGACCCGGATTTGAAGCCGCCTCGCGAATGATAAAATCGCGAAGCTCAGCGCAAACCATCGGAAGTTTTTCTTCATTGAGTTTGCGCAGATCGCCTGGAAAATCTATATTATCGAGTAATTTACTTTTGGAATCAGTCATTTAAAGTTCAAAAAATTCTACACTGTTTTGGGTGCAAATGTAAGTATAAAACTTCATCAGTAAATTTTCATATTTTTTAAAAGTAACTGAATATACTCCCACTCCAATACAAGTTCGTTGAATATCCCAGTAACGTTTTCAATATTTTCATATTCCAATTCGATTTTATGTGCCAATTCCGCCAGTTGGACAAAACACATATTCAATGATGCACCTTTAATAGAATGGGCTGCCCGTGTAATTCCCTTCAAATTATTTTGCGTTATAGCTTTATCCAAAGATTCAATGTCAATAGCGAATTGTATTGGAACTACTTCAAGCAACTCTTCCAGAAGAACCTGACTATTACCTATATTTTCCATCAATAGTTTTTCGTCAAAATGAAGTTTGGAAGTGTTTTGGCCCGTCTTTTCGGAGGAATTAACGGATTGGTCGTAAAACGACATCAGGTGTTTTTTCAATATTTTGTTCAGTGCTTCTTGATCAATTGGCTTGGTGAGAAAATCATCCATTCCTGCTTCTATGCATTTCTCCTTCTCCCCTTTTATGGCTCCGGCAGTCAGGGCAACGATTGGAATCCTCTTGTTGCTGCCATTTTCATATTTTCGTATTTGTAAAGCTGACTCAATCCCAGACATTACCGGCATCTGAACATCCATAAAAATCAAATCAGGTTTATTTGAAAGAGTTAAATCAAGTGCCTCTTTTCCGTTTTTTGCCTCAAAAACAATAACATTTGGTATCATTTGCCTGATAATAGTTGTTACCAAAAGCATATTCAAAGCAACGTCTTCAGCCACAAGTATAATCGGCGATACATCGTTCACCATTACTTCTGCAAAATCCTGTAATTCTACTTTAGTCTCTTTTGAAGATTGGATGGGTTGATTATGAATACTTTTCAGATAATGTAGTAATTCCTGAGCTTTCACAGGTTTAGTAAGATTAAATCTCACTCCCAACTGTTTACATTTTTCATATATTTCAATATCATCTGCCGAACTGTGAAGCAAAATAATGGGTTGTTTTTCGGGTGAAAGATTCAATTGTTCCCGTATCATTTTGATTGTGTCAAGCCCATTTAAGTAAGGCATGTGGAAATCAACAATAACTACATCAAATAATTTCGATTTTTCAATAATTTTAAGCGCTGACAGCCCGTTATCAATGCCCACAAATTCGATTCCCCAGTTTTTAAATGTATGCTCAAGTATTAGTCTGTTATTATCATTGTCGTCAATTACAAGAACACGATTAATATTGATCAGGCTGTCGGCAAGTAGTTTTTCACCACATTCATATTCAGTTTCAAGTGTAAAAAAGAAATTTGAGCCTACCCCTATTTCACTGACAATTTCAATTTTACTTCCCATTTTTTCGGCGAGCATATTCGAAATAGTGAGGCCAAGTCCGGTTCCTCCAAATTTACGGGTTGTTGACGAATCAGCTTGAGTAAAGGCTTTAAAAAGTTTTTTCTGTTGTTCCAAGTTTATACCTATACCTGTATCACGAACGGAAAAGCGGAATTTTCCAATAGTTTTATCCTTTTTTGTAAATGTCACTTTAAGTTCTACCTCCCCTATTTCGGTGAATTTTACTGCATTTCCTAAAAGATTGACGATAATTTGTTTTAAACGGATTGGATCAACAACTACAAACCGCGGTATATCGGGCTGAATAGCCAATAAAAGCTCAAGTCCTTTTTGCGAAGCATGGTATTTAATAATATCTGAAGTTTGCTCTACAAGTTCAATAATATCCGTTTTTATGTGATCAAGCTCCATTTTTCCGGCTTCAATTTTTGAGAAATCCAGAATATCATTAATAATTCCCAACAATGAATGACCTGAAGTATTCACATTTTCAGCATATTGCTGTTGTATTTTATTTAATGGTGTTTTTAGAAGGAGATCGGTAAAGCCAATAACGCCATTTAGGGGAGTCCTAATTTCATGGCTCATATTTGCCAAAAATTCGGATTTTGCTTTACTTGCTATATCTGCAACCTGCTTTGCGTTTAGGAGAGCAGCTTCTGTTTTCTTCTGCTCGGTTATATCCCAATTAGTACCAACCATGCGTAGAGGTTGACCGGCACTATTGCGTTGAACAATAGCAAGTGCTCTGATATTGTGAACAGCTCCGTTTGGCCATATAATGCGAAACTCGGTATTGAATTCCTTATCGCCATTTATCGCCATCAGGATTTCTGCATCGCTTGCAACTATGTCATCGGGATGAACACCGGCCCGCCATGTTTCGTAGGCACCTCCTGAATTATTTTTTTCCACTCCGTAAAGTGCAAACATCTGATTGTCCCAAAGTAGATTATTGTTGACAAGATCATAATCCCAGATACCAACTCCTCCTGCGTGTGTAGCCATGGCGAGACGGTCAGCAGCCTGAGCTAATGCCTCTTCGGTTTTTTTTCGATCGGTGATGTCGTGGGTTACCCCAACCAAGCCCGTTATTTTCCCATGCATGTCGCGTAAGGGAACTTTTGAGCATAAAAGCCAATGAAGATTACCATCTTTGTCTATTAATGTTCCGTCATTATTAAAAATAGGCTTTCCGGACTCAAGCACCAACTGATCTTCAGTCAAAGCACGTTTAGCTTCCTTATCGGGATACAACTGAAAATCAGTTTTACCAATTATTTCTTCTTCAGAATTTTTTCCTGAGTATTGAACTTCTTTAGGATTTGCAATAATTTTTCGTCCGTTAATATCTTTTACATATACTGCGTCAGGTATTAGATCTATGATGGTTCTAAAAAGTGCACGCTCATTATGAAGTGTTTCTTCCGCTTGTTTACGAGCAGTGATGTCGCGCCCGATTCCAATAACACCGATAAGGGTGCCGTCAGGCCCAAGATAAGGTGTCTTCACGGTATCTATTAGTGTTTTTCCACCTTCTGCATTTGTGATCCACAAATCATTTTGACTGGGTTGACGCAATTCTATCATGCGCTTATCCTGTTCTCTGAATGAGTCTGCGATCTCCTTAGCGAAAATGTCATAGTCGGTCATTCCTATGATTCCATCCTGAGTTCTTCGCGAAAACTCGGCAAAGGCCGGATTACCACCGAGATAAACACCATTCAAATCTTTGAAAAAGATAATGTCGGGGATAGAATCGAGCAAGGATCGTATTAACCCGGCTTGACGGGTTCTTTCCTCATCAGCCTGTTTTCGATTAGTAATATCACGCTCGATAAACAATATGCTTAGAGGATTGCCGTTGTGATCTAACAAAACGGTTGAATTTACATCAACATAAAATAGGCTGTTATCTTTTCTTATACCGATATATTCAGTAATTTTTTGATCACTTTCGCCGGCAAGTAATTTTTGAATATTATCCTTCAATATTTTGTGATTTGAAGGATCAATGAAATCCCAAAAGGGTTTTCCAATGCAATCATCCTTTTCTTCGATTGTATAGCCATACATAGCAGCCAATTTATCTGACATAAGCTGTAGCTTTCCGTCTAATGAGGCCATTCCGATTCCATCTGGTGAGGCTGAAATAATGGCTTCCCATTTCTTGCTGCTTTGTATTACAGCCTCTTCAGCCATTTTTTGTACAGAGATATCAACAAAACTCTCAAGCAGTTTTTCCTTACCGCCTATTTGTATTTTTTTTACAGTTTTCAGAATTGCTAAGGGCGTTTTATCCTTTCGAAGTAGTTGCCTTTGGGAATTATCAACATCTTGTCCTTTATCGCAAACCGGACATGATTTCTCGTGAGCCGGACAAATGTATTGATGGCATCTGCGCCCAATAATCATGTCGGGGGTTTCGCCAATCAGTGTTGAACCAAAAGAATTTACACTTTCTATAATACGTGTTTCAGGATCAATAATAACAATGCCTACAGCTACATTTTCGAGAAGTGAACGCTGGAAATTCTCACTTTCTTTCAGCTGATTTTCCATTTCCTTGCGTTCGGTGTTATCTCTGAGAATGCCCACAGCATGCCAGTCATCTTTTAATTTAAAAGATGAAAGAGATAGTTGAACAGCGATTTCCTTTTTGTCCTTTCTAACCGCCACAAGGTCTAATGTTTTCCCGACAGCAGGACCCTCACCCGTAAGCTGAAACGATGGAAATGCTGCATAATGAGCCTCATGAAAACGCTGAGGGACAATCAAATTGTGCAAATTTCTGCCAATTGCCTCCTCATAACTGTAACCAAAAATACGTGCAGCAGCCGAATTCCAAAAGGAAATATTCCCTTTGTAATCCATCATCAAAATGGCATCTTGTGCGGCTCCGGCGAGAGAGGTCATACGGTATTCGCTTTGCCGAAGCGCCTCCTCCGCCATTGTTCGCTCTTCAATTAATTTCATCAGCGAGTTGAACAGGTAACTGCTTTCTGAGTGGATTGTTTCACTTTCTTTATTGCCGTTTTCCCCCGATGGGTTGAGCACAAAAATAGCCTCCTTTATTTTGCTTATAGTTTCTTTCTGTGCCTTAGCATCCTGCTTTTGTTTTAGTAGTGCCTCCCTAAGCTCCTGTGAATTAATCTCAATTGAATTTTGAAGCAATTGAGTATCATTTTCAAAATTTTCATAAGTGTTGTTGATATCTCCGATAATACTTTTTAGCTCTTCAGGCAGAGCATCTGTTGATCCGAAGTGCCGTTTTATCTGTCGTGTCAGCAGTTTGTTAAAGCTGTTTCCCATCGTGTGTAAGGCTTATACTTCCTTAAATATTGTAATAGTCATTGTTTGATTGTGAAGCTCACAGTGTTGCTCGAATGGTTTAATAGGGCATATTTCGCCGTAAGAATAAAAACCTGTCATTGAAGCGTTGCAGCCAATTACTTCACGCACACTTTCAAGTTCTTCTTCAACTCTTTGCTTCAATACAAGTTTTCGCCCAACACAACTTATGAGGATTGCAAGGTCAGGATCTGTATTTTGAATGCTGATTTTCGACATTTCGGCAGCACCATTAGCACCATCAATAAGCTTGTCAAAATTGGCTTTCATTAATCTGACATACTCACCCTGAGGAATATCACCAGCAAAAACCATGCTTCCTTCAGCTTCATTTACCGCTAACACAGTGCGGACAAGTGCAATTTCTGAATTTTTCAGCCGAAGGCTTATTGGAAATAGTAGTGCTGAGGCCGGAAGATTTGCAGCATGATCGCCAAGATACCGTTTGTACAGTTCCAATGCAGGTTGTCCATCAAGCTCGTAAAGGATATTTGCCTCGGATTTTGTAACTTCGCGGTCAACACCAAACGAATCCCAACCTCCCATAGAGCCATAGCCCACCTGAATATGTTCACCATAGAACCCTATTGCTAAAACGAGGTTTTTTTCTCCTGCCTGATTATACACTATCACAGTCTCGGCAAAGTTGGCCTGATCACCTGCCAATCCACCTGTAACAGGAATCCTGTCGTTGAGTCGGCTGTTTAA
>CAILKW010000424.1 GCA_903834845.1 uncultured Bacteroidia bacterium
AGCGACTGGACTTTTACCGATGATACTGATATGCTCGACATCTGGTGGACTTTTATTGTCGCAAAAGATAAATTTTCAAAACAGTACGACATTGGCAAATTGTCGCAGACCCGCGAACGCAGGCGAATGGTTGGCGATTTCACAATCTCTGCCTTAGATATTTACAACGGCAGAACATACCCTGATGTGATTTCAATTCATGTCAGTTCCTTTGATACGCATGGATTCACCGAAGATTCATTCTTTTATCTGAAACCACCCGAACACAGTGGAGCCGATGTAACAGCTTACGTTCCTTTTCGTGCCCTTTTGCCTAAAGGACTGGATGGTATTGTTGTTACAGGTCTTGGAGCCAGTGCCGACCGCGATGCAATGCCCGTGATAAGGATGCAACCATGTGTTCAGAATCAGGGTTATGCTGTAGGTTGGGCATCAGCAATTGCCGGGAAAAACAATCAATTAATTAGAAATATTGACATTAAATCCTTTCAAAAGGAACTTGTAAAAATCGAAAATCTTCCTGAAACGGTTCTTACCGACACTGATAACTTCCCACCAACGCCTGCGAAAATCAAAGAAGCCGCTTCCACGGTTAAAAATAAACTTGAAGGACTTGAAATTTTGCTTTGGGACACAGAGCTTTCTATTCCTGTGATGATTGAAGCATTCAATCAGGCAAAAACTCCTGAAGAGGAATTAACATACGCAAGAATTTTGGGAATGTTGGGTAATCCTGTTGGCTGGAAAGTGCTTCAAAAAGAGATTGAAAATAATTACAACTGGGACGAAGGATGGAACTATACAGGAATGGGTCAATTCGGGAAAAGCATCAGCTATCTCGATGGATTGATAATTGCCTTGGGTCGCACACAAAAAACTGAAGCTATACCAATTCTTGAAAAGCTATCTAAAAAACTTACTACTGCCAGCGAATTTTCTCATTTCAGGGCAGTTGCGATGGCACTCGAGACAATCAGCGACAACCGTGGGGCACTTATTCTATATGATCTTCTGCAACTTCCGGGAGTAACAGGTCATTCAATGCCTGATATTCAGACTGCGAAAAGACTTACTCCTCCGGGTGAAACTGACACAAGTACCCGAAATAATTCGTTACGCGAACTTATTCTTGCCAGGGCATTGTTCCGCTGTGGCGACGTCAATGGATTAGGGAAAGAGATACTTACAGCCTATTCTAAAGATCTCAGGGGGCATTATTATCGTCATGCAAGCGGCGTGCTGAAAATGTACACTAAAACCCCTGAAATACAGAAGGAAATCAAAAAATCGAAAAGTGAGGTTAATCAGGAAAATCCGGCAATAAAAACACCTTCAATTCCTATTGGCCCGAAAAAGTAGAATTGGTATTGCTAAGGCTATTATGCGGAAAATTGTGGCGTACTAACAATAACGTTTTTTACTTTATCATAATTTGTGGGTTTGTGCTTTTTTTTAACACATAGGCACATAGAAAAATTTAACACATAGGCACATAGAAAAGCACAATCGAAAAAACTAAGTGCCTTTTGTGTTTTAACCTATGTACCTATTGTGTTTAAAGATTTAACACATAGGCACATAGAAAAATTTAACACATAGAAAAGCCCAATCGAAAAAACTATGTGCCTATTGTGTTTTAACCTATGTACCTATTGTGTTATTTTTTTTAAACACATATGGCACATCGAAGAAATCACTTATGAGAGTGTGATTATAAGACAAATGAGGTTTACATGGATATTGGTGCCGGTTTGCATTTTACGTTTTATTACTCTATATTTGGTGAAAGATTAAATTAGTCTCATGGAGCGAATAGTAATTTTTCTGATTTTAAGTATCCCAATAACAGTATTATCGTGGAGAACATTATTCAATATCAAGAGTCATGGCTTCTACCGGTTCTTTAGTTGGGAGTGTATTGTATGGCTTTTTGTTTCGGACTATAAGTGCTGGTTTGATAATCCTTTTTCGGTAACACAGATATTTTCATGGATTTTGCTGTTTGTTTCTGTTTATCTTGTTATTACAGGAATGATTACCATGAAAAAAATGGGAAAACAAGAAAAAAACCTCAACAGATCTACTCTCTATCAATTTGAGCAGACCACCGAATTAATTGAAAATGGTATTTTTCATTATATACGCCATCCGCTTTATTCCTCATTAATATTTCTGACCTGGGGAATTTTCCTGAAAAATCCAACGTTTGAATTAGTAATTGTTACCATGCTTTCAACAGTATTTCTTTATTTTACAGCAATTTATGACGAAAAAGAATGTATTGGTTACTTTGGAGACAAGTATATTGACTATATGAAAAGAAGTAAAAGATTTATACCATTCGTAATATGAAAAACACTAAGATTATTTTGTCGTTTCTGATACTGCTTGTTTGTAATACCGCTTATAATCAGGAATTTAATCACTCTGCCCCCAACTCCAAACCTCCATCAGAAATACCAGGAATGAAATTGGTTTGGTCTGAGGAATTCAATATTGATGGTTTACCAAATCCTGAATATTGGAAATTTGAAAAAGGGTTTGTCAGGAACGAAGAGTTGCAATGGTATCAGGAGAAAAACGCTTTCTGTGCAAACGGACTTCTTATTATCGAAGGACAAAGGGAACAAATTCGTAACCCCAATTTTGTGTCAGGAAGCCGGAGCTGGAAAACAAACAGGGAATTTGCTCATTATACCTCTGCAAGTATCAATACACGAGGGACAAAGCAATGGCTCTACGGGCGGTTTGAAGTGAGGGCACGAATTGATACCGCAATGGGTTCATGGCCAGCAATCTGGACTTTGGGAGTCAGCAATCAATGGCCATCGAACGGTGAAATTGACATAATGGAGTTTTATCGTGTTCGAAATGTACCGACTATTCTGGCAAATGTAGCGTGGGGAACAAGTCAGCAATATGTGGCTAAATGGCATACCGAAAGAATACCTTTCTCCAAATTCACTGCAATTGACCCAGACTGGTCAAAAAAATTCCATATCTGGCGAATGGATTGGACTGCGGAGTCAATCAAGCTTTATCTTGATAACGAGCTTCTTAACACTACGCCACTTAGTCAAACGAACAATCCCGATGGTTTAAATCCATTTACAAAACCACAATACATCCTACTTAATCTGGCAATTGGCGGAAATGGCGGAGATCCGGCGAAAACAATATTCCCTGTTAAGTATGAAATTGATTATGTGAGGGTTTACCAGGATACTAAACAATGATTTAGAATTGCAGAATGGCCGAAAAACGCGAAGACAGTACTTTGGTTCAGTTGCTTCAAAAAGGAAATGTTGCAGCATTTGATTCACTTTTTGAGGTTTACAGCCCTAAGTTGTTTGGGTTTGCCATGAAATATTTCAAAAACGAAAGTGATTCTGAGGAACTTGTTCAGAAGGTTTTTGTTCAGGTGTGGGAATACCGGCAGACGCTGAAATCAGAATTTTCATTCAAATCATACCTTTTTACCATAGCACTAAACGAGATTAGGAGGTATTTCAACAAAAAAGCTGTTGCGTTACGTTATCTCGAAAGCCTTCAAAAAGACCCTGAACTAACAGATAATGAAATTATTCAGAACGATGATTATGAATCCACGCTGCAACAGATCAACCTTATTATTGGACAAATGCCACCACGCCGCCGCGAAATTTTCCTGAAAAGCAAGCTCGAAGGTAAAAGTTCGAAAGAAGTTGCTGCTGCACTGAATATATCAGCCGGAACAGTTGATAATCAGGTTTCTGAAGCACTCAGGTTTATTCACACCCGATTAAGCAACGAAAATCTGAGCCTTCTGCTTTTTGCTATTATGTTTGTTTATTGAAAAGATTTTGCTGTTTGGTATTCATAGGCAAAGTACAACATCCTCTGG
>CAILKW010000425.1 GCA_903834845.1 uncultured Bacteroidia bacterium
CCAAATAGCGAAAACAGTCTTCATCTGTCGAAAATGCTCTATTGAATTTAATCGAGTTCACTCCGGAAAATTGATTTCTTTCATTCATGCTACAAAGGTAGCAAATAATAATTGTCTGGGCGGCCTAAACGCCTATACCTAAGAACTTTTTTGGTGTCATCATTCATTATTATGCCACCAGCTTCACGAGAAACAAATCCTTTCGCATCTATCTGCTTACGATTAATAAGCGTAAGAACCAATCTATCTGCAAGATAAGGCCTGAATTCCTCCATCATGTCGAGCGCAAGGCTTTGTCTGCCAGGGCGGTCTGTATGCAAAAAACCTACACAAGGGTCAATCCCCACACTTTCGAGTGCAGACCTGACTTCATGTGTAAGCAAAGTATAAACAAATGACAACAAGGCATTTACATTGTCCATTGGCGGTCGCCGATTTCGCCCATTAAAGTAAAAATCCTCCTTTTGGGCAATAATCAAATGATCGAAAACACCAAAATAATTATATGCTGCCTCGCCTTCTATCCCTCTTAATACACTGTTATCATTACACTTCAAAGCTTGTTTTTGTTTCACACCTAAAGTGTTGATGGCTCCTTCAATAACACTGTTACTTGCCTCATCAGCATGATCGCGCAACGCCCGTTGTAAAACGGTTTTGCAATTTGCAATCTTACCGGCAATAAAAATCCGGCTTATTTCACTCGAAAATTTAGGATCGTCTGCCAATCGGTATTGTTTCCTTCGCAGCAAAACATTGCCGGATACGGCACCTGTTACCCGACCAAGGAAGTATCCATTTTCGGACAAAAAACTGAGCGCAATATTACGTTCAGCACATAGTGCCATCAATGCCGGGCTTGCCCCCAAAAAACCAAAACATATAATTCCTTCGATATTGTGGACCGGAATTCTGAACCGTTCCTGATTCTCTACTTTGATCACAATGTTTTCGCCGTCTTTGCTTAAATAGGCCCCAGGCGTAGTAACATACAAGGTATTGAGTAATTTACGCATAATTGTTAGTCGGTTTCAAGTTCCTTTCGCAAATAATCAGATGCTTTTATCTTACCGGCGAGCCGCTGAGGCAGGCAAATATCGAACAAAGAGCACGATTTGCAATGAGGTTTATAGACAGGCAACGGAGTTGTCCCATTGCCGAACAATTCATGCATTCTTCGTGAAAGTTCAAAAACCGTTTCACGTAATTCAGGAGTTAAATCGACAATTACGCGCCTGCGGGTTTCGCCATAAAACAAAGAACCTTTGGTGATTACGATATTGAACATTTCTTCAAGACAAATGGCCTGGGCGCAAACTTGCACCTCATCGCGATCATCGGGTTTTTGTTTCCCTCTTTTATATTCGACAGGGTGCAACAACCATTTGCCCTCATAACCATCAATAGATACTCCACCTTTTTCAGTACAGATTAGCTCAACAACATCTCCCCTGCCTGTGAGACCAAGCTGACGGCTGATCAATGGAAAAGCACGGTAAGTGATTACCTTGCCGCGTTTATCACTTTCCAAAGGATCATCAACTCTTTCGTGCAAATGATTTCCTTCGGTAGTTTTAACGTTTTCGGCCCATTGTTGCTCAACATGGATCAGTGCCCATTGACGTTCGCAAAAAGCAATATGCTGAATACCGGAGAGCATTAAAAGGTCATCATCACTATACATGCTTTCATTTTTTAAGTACTGACTATTCCGAGCCCGACTTAAAGTCGTGCACGGAATCATTGTTATTGCGAATGCGACTTAAGATCGGGCCCGGAATTATTGTTATTGCGAAAGCAACTTAAAGTCGTGCCCGGAATCATTGTTATTGCGAAAGCAACTTAAGGTCGGGCCCGGAATCATTGTTATTCGGAAAGCGACTTAAAGTCGGGCCCGGAATCACTGTTATTGCGAAAGCGACTTAGAGTCGGGCACAGAATCACTGTTATTGTGAAAGCGACTTAGAGTCATGCCCGGAATCATTGTTATTGCGAGCGCGACTTAAAGTCGGGCCCGGAATTATTGTTACTGTCCCAAATCTTAAAGTCGCACCCGGAATTATATCCGTTTTACAGTTCAGGTTTCACCTGTTATATTAAGTCCAAATTCCTGAATTCTGTTCCTGTTGATCAGGCTTCCTTTTCTGATTCCAATGAAATCTGAATAGGAAGAAAATTCCCAGTCCTCAGATCTTTTAACTAACCTATCTTTTACAGGATTAAAAAGAATGTACTTGAAACAAACATTTGGATATTCAATGTCATGGTTATCAATAATAAATTCAGTAATTCCCATCTTTGTAATCCAATTAGGCGATATTCCATTTACATCAGTCAGGCAAGTAGCTTTTGTTTCGGAGCGAAAAAGTGAACCACTCCAATTTTGTTGTTTATTGACTGCCCTGGTGTAGGAAGCAAGCATAATGCCTATTGACTTGTTGAAGCTCATTGTTTCATTAACCCGTTGATTATTACGGACCAGACTTTGAGTCGGGCCCGGAATATCCTCACTCCGAGTGCGACTTGAAGTCGCGCCCGGAGTAGATTCAATCTCAACACGGTTAACATATACCATCAAATGAAAATGGTTGGGCATTAAACACCATGCCAAAATATCGGCAAATGGTAACACATGTTTGTGAATTTTCCGAAGGAAGAAAAGATAATTGTCCCGGTCAAAAAATATCTTCTGCCGGTTATTTCCTTGGTTATATATGTGATACAAATGACCAGTATCGAATTGCATAAATTGGAATATTTGTTATGTTTTATGAGCCATTCCGAGCTATTCCGAGTCCGACTTAGAGTCGGGCCCGGAATCACTGTTAAGGTAAGTGCGACTTGGAGTTGAATTCGGAATTACTTATTATTCCGAGTCCGACTTGGAGTCGGGCCCGGAATAAAACTGTATTACCAAACAGGAACTTATTGAGAGGTTGTTCTAAAAACCATCAATTATTTCCGGATTCAAACCTTCTAAATCTGATATGGAATATGAACCATCAGGATTTACTGTCAAGCTTCGGTGAACCTTTGCTGATGAGTATTTTCCAGCTTTGCAGCCATGATTCCACCAGTAAACTTTAAGTACCTCCATACTACCAGCAGGACGTGCGGATGATTCATCATTTTCGAAAAGTTTTGGAAGAATTGATTTTATCACCTCTGCATCTTCGTTACTAAAACCTGTTCTTTCGGCCAATTGGGGATTAATACTTCCATAAAAGACATAAACTCCTTTATCGACGCGGTGTTTCATACCCATAGTGTCAGAGCTTTTCTTTCCATCAGCAGTGGTTTCGCTATTAACGCTTTTGGTAATTTGGATACTTTCTGAGTGTATTGGCTCAATGCTAAACGCTGAATGTACAGATACTGGCCCTCTAACAGGAATGGAAACACCAGTATCTCCACCAGGTTCACTAACCTCTTCGCCTTTTTTCTTCTTTGAATTTGCTGATTTAAAGGCAAATACTTGACCAAATGCCCTAACGTCAAACCACTGTTTACAAGCAGACTCTAATGTCAACTTATCTTTTAATGCTTTGTCTGCTCTATCTTTTAAGCTTTTTGCATCGTCAACTTTTCTTTCGTCGCATTGTACAAAAACAGAATATTTATAATTGCCCTGTCCGTCTTTCGCTTCCATAAGTCGGTCACGGATTTTTCTTTTAATACATACATCGCTTATTTCGCCATAGCCATCGTAATCTATACGTGGTCTGTTGCCATTGAGCGGATCACCATTTGGGTTTGCTTTTGTAGCACGCAGTATTACTGCAAAATCGATTTTGTTTTCTAAAGTTGCCATAATCATTACTTTTTATTTATTGATTTCTAATTCTGTTTCTGTTTCTTCCTTTTCAACTTTTTGTATAAGTTCCAGTCTTTGACAATGGTATCCCAAGAGATACAATCCTGACAAACGTCCTTCTTTCTCATAATCGCCGGTCAAAAACTTACTATGTATTTCATCCATTAGGTTTTTCAAAAAGAAAAGCTTATGAGGCCTTTTTGACTGAAGTCTGGTTTTATACGAATCAAGTCCTTTCTCAATGATTAACCATGTTTGAAATGGTTGATCTGAAAATCGCTGCATGAGCCTTGCTGCATTTGTTATTCGATTCTCCCCTGCAAGATAGAGAGATTTTTCTTCAAGGTACTCAGCAACTGCGAGCAATCTGCCATACAGGTAATCTCTGTCTGTGCGTTCATTTTCTAATGCCATAGTGTATTGTTTTTTATTTGAATTATTACGATTTCTGATTGAATAACAACGATAAAGAGCACAAGCAACGCTGAGAGTGCGTTCCCACTCCCAAAGTTCCATGCTTATCTTGTTTGATGCCTGTTTTACAACAGAATCTACAAGATCTATTGGAATTTGTCTTTTGTCTATGATGCAAGGCAAAAGTCTTTCAATTGTTGATTTTTTTAATTTGTCGTCAACCCGTTTTCCGAAACATGCTTCCACAATGATTCTTGGAGCTGGGGCGATTACCATATATCCGGAGTGCTTTTTCTTTTTATCTCTGGCATCCTGAAAAAATTCTAAAAAAAACCATGCCATTTGTGAATGCCAATTTTCAATTCTTTCAAGAAACTCGGAATTTGATAATTCACGATAATAAGAAATAGACAACCGGCCAGGGCCAGCCGAATCGAGCCCCATAACAACTATTTTCGTTGCATCTTTAAGTTCAGCTTTATATCCTGCAATTTTTTGGGTGAGCTTTCGGGCAAATGTCTGACCAGCATCGTTGTATGAAAACTGGGTTACCTCATTTATCTTTTCTTCGTCTGTTTCATCAAAAAGGGAAAGGCTGTCTGCTAACAAATCTGGGGTTTCTTGCCCTGACACAGCCCACGAAACAATAACCTGATCACCATTTCGGAAACTTTGTCGGTCAATCAGCCACATAAGTGCACTATGGGCTTTTTGAGTTACCTCAGCACTTATTGAAGCTGATTGATTAGAAATTACTTCTTCCTGGCCATTTAATTTTACATTGTTCAATTGAAATCGACCCAAAAAAGTAAAGCCGGATTTATCATTGGATGATATTATCCTTGCACTATCTCCGCTATTTCTTAAGTGATTGGGATGATTTAATGCAATTGATTTCTTCTCTCCAGAAACCATACAAATATCTTGAACAGCTTCTTGTCTTTCATAATATTGCTCCCAGCTTTTAAACAAGGATTGATTTTTCCAGCATCTTGTTTCATTCTCACCCAAAATTTCTACTTTCCAACGAACAAGTAGCTCTCCAAAATCAAAATCTTCTTTGCCAAATTGTTTACCAGTTCCAACAATATCAGTACAAAGAGTTCCTTTTTGAATATACTTATTGATAATCATTACCATTGGATGGCTGCTATCAGAATTTGCCCATTTTTCAAGTTGCTTACTATACGATGTGAAGTACTTATTCTTCTTGCCCTTATAATCGTTAGCGCAATATTGAATTTTATCACATAATGGATGAGGACAGTCGTTTGTCGTCCTTGCACCAGATTTCTCTGTATATGGGATAATTATCTCCTGATCATTTTTATCAACAATAAGATTGGCATCAATAAAATTGGCATTTCCATCAAGTATTACTTCAATATGTGAGTTTTGCAATTTATGATAAAGTGGCAACAATGGTTTCCTTGCTCTTTTCCCATTGGTTGATGATGTTTGTTCAATATTTGTGCAATTCTCATACGTTCTATAAAGTTCTTCAATCCAACTCATAGGTTACCGTCCTCCATTCCGGGTTGAAGAAGAAGTTCTTCATATTCAGTTTCAACATCTTTAAAATTAAACCCTTCGCCAAAGGATTTTGACTGCATTGTCCTCACGAATTTACGGACAGAACATCGCTCAGGATGATCAAACTCGATGATACCATTTTTCATAACAGGACGCCAAAAACGGGTTACCATTTCATTCTTACCTGTTTCGTCAGGATAATCGAAACCATGAAACATTAATCCATAACTCAGTTCGTCAACATCATCATAAGCACCAATGCCGTCACCAAAATTGCAGGTTTCAACATATCCTTGACAATCGCGGGTTCCAAGAAAAATATCCTGCCGTCCACCCCGTTCAAGCATTCGTTGTGTAATCTGAAAATGCTTACCGTCAATTCTGTCTTTAACCAATTCAGGACGATGATAGTTCCAGTCAAAATGCGCCAAAACCTGATATTCAACATCAACAAGATAGGTGTAAATTGAAAGTTCATTTCCCCCACTCATTTTCAATGGTTTAGTTCCTTTGGTTTGTGTGCGGACAGTTTTCATTATACGTACTTTGTCTATATACCAAATAAGAGTTGGCTTCCAATAGATAGATTTGGCTACCCCTTTTAATGCTTCATAGGTAGGAATGTGGTATGAACATCGTTCGCCTCCGAGCTTGGTAATTGGGTCGGTGAATAGGGCATACCGTCCCCAAACTTTAAATTGAATACTGTTTTTGGGTGTTTCCATATATTACTGTATTAGTGGATCATATTCTTTTACTAATTCGGTACTTAAACCAAATTCAGGATGGTAATAACGAGGGTCAACCAGCACCAAAACACCAATTTCAGGGACTTCCCGAATAGCCCTTTCTTCCTGTAGTTTTTTAATAACATTAGGAAATACATTGACAGTGTAACGCTGTGCTTTTTTAAGCAATATAAACTGTTGCTCTATTGCAAACTTTGAAAATAAATCGGCTACTATTTTTTCCCCATTTTCGGAATAAGGAACCACGATACCTTGTGTTGGGGCGTCAATAGCTTTAAAAACATCAGATGCTGCTTTAAATGACTGGCGAAAATATATATCGGGTTGCTTGCTATTAACCCTACAAAACTCTGCTACTGAAAAACCATTAGTACTTAATAGTTCAAGCAAACTATCCTCTCTTCCGACATCAACAGGATAGCTCATATCTTTGGCGCGATTATAAAAATAGTATTGAAAATACCTGTCCATGGTTGCCGGATGAATAACTTCATTTGGGATTCCAGATTCGGTTTGTTTCATCTCCCGCAATATCCTTTCACTAACTATTTTTCCTTCCTTAATGTCAATTAGAGAATCTATTGTTTCTTCTACAGGATTAATTACAAACACTTTACCAATATCTCTAAGCCCATTCCTGTTGCATCGCCCGGCAGCTTGAGCAATTGAATCAAGGCCAGCGACAAAACGAATTACTGAACCAAAGTCAACATCTACGCCTGCCTCAATAAGTTGGGTGCTAACCCAAGTTGCATGAAGGAAGTACACCAAACTTAATTTTAGATTTTGTAGGTGGTTGATATTTAAGTATATAAAATATGTGTTTTGTATTATATTGATATATAGTACGTTGCAAAATATTTCTAACATGCACATATTCA
>CAILKW010000426.1 GCA_903834845.1 uncultured Bacteroidia bacterium
CCTGAAGGCCGATTACATTATGGCCAATCCCCCTTTTAACCAGAAAGATTGGCGTGCCGAAAACGAGTTGAAAGACGACCCACGTTGGAGGGGTTACGATGTCCCGCCCAAGAGCAATGCCAATTATGCCTGGATACTAAAAATGGTTTCCAAACTTTCGGAGAATGGCGTGGCCGGTTTTATCCTTGCCAACGGTGCCCTAAGTGGCGGTGGTGAAGAGTACAAGATTCGTAGGACATTGATCGAGAACAATTTGGTGGAAGCAATTATGGTTTTGCCGCAAGACATGTTCTATACGACAAATATCAGTGTAACTATTTGGATATTAAATAGGAATAAAAAAGAGCAAATCAGAAATATAGGTGATGAAACCCGCCATTACCGCAACCGCGAAAAGGAAATACTCTTTATGGATTTGCGGCAAATTGGAGAACCGTTCGAAAAGAAATTTATCCAGTTTAATGCACAACATATCAAAGGAATTGCTACTACTTACCACACCAGGCAAAAACATACAAATCTTCAACCGGATACAAACCTTCAACCAGGAAAAAACCTTCAAGGTTTCGAAAACCTTGAAGGTTTGGCATACAAGAATATCCCCGAATACTGCTATTCAGCTTCCTTCGAGGAAGTTGCAAAAAAGGATTTCTCATTGGTTCCCAGCAAATACATTGAATTTGTAAACCGTGACGAAAACATTGATTTCGACGAAAAGATGCAAACCCTGCAAACAGAATTTGCCGAACTGCTAAAAGCCGAGGAGCAATCGAAAACCGACCTTCTCAATGTTTTCAAAGAACTTGGTTACGAGATTGGAAATTATTAAATTGCATGGTTGCTAATTGCTTTTAAGCTTATGGAAAATCAAATCAATTATTGTTTTCAGCTCGATAAACAAGAATCTGAAAGTTTATTGTCCCAGATTCGCACATCTTCAAGGTACCAGATTGGCACCTTGAACGATTTGGAAAACTTGAGGAGCCAAATTGGTACCTCAAGTTTAGAACATGGTGGCCGGCGTTATTTGCCTAATGTGTTTACCGAACAAGATTTGGGAAAAAAGTGTTTCGCTTTCTCGCTGATGGAAGACAAAAACCTGATCACCAACTTATTGAAAATTTTATGAGAAATAATTATAAACGGTTAGGTGATTATATTGAAGAAGTAAAAGTTCGGAATACCGATTTAATGGCAAAAGAGCTTTTAGGAATAAATATCGACAAATTCTTTATGCCTTCCGTTGCCAATATTGTTGGTACCGATTTGTCTGTCTATAAGATTGTTAAGAAAAATCAATTTGCCTGTAATCGGATGCATGTTGGAAGAGATTTTAGGCTGCCAATTTCAATGTCTAAAAGTGAAAATGAGTTTATGGTTTCACCAGCGTATGATGTTTTTGAAATTGTTGATACAGAGGTTCTTTCTCCAGAATATTTGATGATGTGGTTTTCACGAAGGGAATTTGATAGAAATGCCTGGTTTTATACAGATGCAGATGTACGTGGTGGTTTACACTGGAAGGCCCTATGCGACATGCAATTGCCAATCCCTTCCATCGCCAAACAACTCGAAATCGTAAAAGAGTACAATGTCGTTACAAACCGGATCAAGCTCAACCAGCAACTGATCCAAAAACTCGAAGAAACCGCGCAAGCCATTTATAAACTGTGGTTTGTAGGTGGTCAGGAAGTAATTAATAAAACTACCCTCAGACAATATATTACAACTAATCCACAACTTAGTATTAAGAAAAATTCGATTTCCACATATATTGAAATGAGTGACTTAACAACAACCTCAATGCGAATTGCAGGCGCAATAAAAAGAGAATTTATTAGTGGTTCAAAATTTCAAAATCATGACACTTTACTTGCTAGAATAACTCCTTGTTTAGAAAATGGAAAAACTGCATTTGTAGATATATTGGAAAAGAGTGAAATAGCTGCAGGATCTACTGAATTTATTGTAATGAGGGCTAAGAAAAATATTAGTCCATATTGGGTTTATTGTTTAGCAAGAGATGAAAACTTTCGTTCTTATGCAATCAGCAGCATGGTTGGATCATCAGGAAGAGAAAGAGTTCATGAAAAATACTTAGAAAACTTTGTTTTGCCAGAAATCAATTCGGATAAAATGAATGATTTTCATTCGAAAGCTGAACCAATTTTTAAAATGATTAATGTAAAATCCACCGAGGTTGTAAATCTTACAATTTTGCAAGATTTGCTTCTTTCCAAACTTGCGACAATAAAAAACTAAATTGGAACAAAACCTTCAAGGTTTTCGAAAACCTTGAAGGTTTAATTAAACTAAAAACATCTTTATTAATAATTTAACAATCAGAATATGAGCGACAAGACAAAAGTTCCCTTAGAACCTGATAATTATTACCACATTTATAACCATGCAAATGGCAAGGAGAATTTGTTTGTAAATGAAGGTAACTTCGACTTTTTTTTACAACGTTATGCCCATCACATTAACCCGGTTGCAGATACTTATGCTTATTGCTTGATGCCCAATCATTTTCATTTGGCTGTTAGGATAAAGTCAGCTGGAGAGTTAAGAAACCTTCAAGGTTTTAAAAACCTTGAAGGTTTAGATTTGGTAGAAGGTTTAGATTTGATAGGAGGTTTCGATGTAGAAGGTTTTGTCAGCCAACAATTTAGTAATTTATTTAATTCTTACTCAAAGGCCTTCAACAAGCAACAAAACCGAAAAGGCAGTTTGTTTAATCCTCGTTTTGATCGTAAACACATTGACAGCCTTGATTATTTCAAACATGTGATCCATTACATCCATTTCAATCCGGTGCATCACGGTTTTGTTGAAGATTTGCGTGAGTGGAAACATTCGTCTTACGAAGCTTTCTTTTCTGACAGTGCAACGAAACTAAATCGCAATGAAGTAATCGGATGGTTTGACAGTAAGGAGGATTACATCGCATTTCATCAGCAAATAATTGATAAAAAAATGGTAATTGATCTTGAATATGATTAATTTAACCAAACCTTCAAGGTTTTCGAAACCTTGAAGGTTTAGATTAGGAAATATATGTTCGCCTGGCGGAAGAGACTGTTGGCTTATCCAGCAGCAAATGGATATTAGATTTAAAGTTTCTACAGGTGGTCAGATTAGTGGTCAGATTGGTGGTCAAATAGGTGGTCAAATAGGTGGTGCAATTGATGTTTTAACTGAAAGACAAAAAGACGTACTTGGTCTTATAATTAGTAATAATAGGATTACCTATAAGGAGATTGTTGAAAAGCTTTCAATACATGAGTCAGCTGTGGCTGATCATATTAAGGCTTTAAAAGACAAAGGAGTAATTAAAAGAGCAGGAAAAACCAGAGGGCAATGGCTGATATTAATTAAAAACAAATGAAATTCACCGAAGAAAAATTAGAAAGGGCTTTTGTACAGTTGCTGGGAAACGATAACGACAGGTACGTTAAAATGAAGAAAATCTTTAACAACTCGTCACAATAGAAAGTTGAGACTATGGAAATCGAGAAACAAACATATAATCAGCTTATTACGGAAATAGGCAGTTTGTTGCAGCAAGGGAGGCAACAGGCTGTACCGTCTGTCGGAAATTATTTCAAATTCGGTTGTTTTTTATTAATTTTCCAAAAATCCAGACATTGTCTGGACAATTGCAAGGAAGTCACTGATTATTCAATCAATTAAAGATTTAAAGATATGGATTTAAGGATATTGGCAAGTCAGATCGCAACGATACATACTAAGTTTTACAGGCAAGCAACATCAGCAATAAATGTCGCACTCACGCTTCGTAATTGGTGGATAGGGGCATACATTGTCGAATATGAACAAAACGGGGAAGACAAGGCCACTTACGGTGCAGGTTTATTGCCACGTTTGTCTAAAGAGATTGGTATTAAGGGTTTGTCGGAAACTAATCTTAAACAAAACCGCACGTTTTACTTGTGTTATTCATATTTGTTTGAATATGTTTTGGCATCAACTTTCCCTGCTCAAATTCGTCAGACACCGTCTGACGAATTTCAATTACCTTATAATCATGATTTTGGAATTCGTCAGATGCCATCTGACGAATTCAACTGGCATAAAAATATCGAAAGCAGAATCGGGCAATTGGATGTTAACATTTTGTGGAATCAAGATAAAAAGCCGTGGATATTGGTTAATTAGAATCCAGAAACATTTAAAAGTATTGACAATAATAAATTTAGACTATGGAAATCGAGAAACAAACATATAATCAGCTTATTAAGGAAATAGGCAGTTTGTTGCAGCAAGGGAGGCAACAGGCGGTACAGTCTGTCAATTCCATCCTGGTCCAGACCTATTGGCATATAGGTAAGCATATTGTTGAGTTTGAGCAAAAAGGAAACGAACGGGCTGAGTACGGCTCACAGCTTTTTGAACGGCTTTCGAAAGATTTAACACAAGCGTACGTCAAAGGGTTTGGTCGTTCTAACTTACTGTATATGCGCAAATTATATTTAAGCTTCCCAATAAGTGGGCCACTGTCCCACTTATTGACATGGAGCCATTACTACGAATCCAAACCTTCAAGGTTTTCGAAAATTTTGAAGGTTTATTGGAATAGCTGAATCTACGGCCCAGATACATTTAAAAATATTGAAAATAAAAAACTAAGACTATGGAAATCGAGAAACAAACATATAATCAGCTTATTACGGTAATAGGCAGTTTGTTGCAGCAAGGGAGGCAGCAGGCGGTACAGTCTGTGAATACCATCTTGGTTAAGACCTATTGGCATATAGGTCAGCATATTGTTGAGTTTGAGCAAAAAGGAAACGAACGGGCAGAGTACGGCTCACAGCTTTTTGAACGGCTTTCGAAAGATTTAACACAAGCGTACGGCAAAGGGTTTAGCCGATCTAACCTATTGTATATGCGCAAATTATATCAATGTTTTCCAATAAGTGAGACACTGTCTCACTTATTGACATGGAGCCATTACTTTGAAATTCTAAAATCTGATTCAATGCTTGAAATCGGGTTTTACAGTAAACAATGCCAGCACGAACGATGGAGTGTGCGGGAACTCAAACGACACATGAAAAGTTCGTTATTCGAGCGCATAGCTTTAAGCAAGGACAAAAAAGGCGTTTTGAAATTGGCAAACGAGGGACATGTTGTTGAAAGTTCCGATGACTTGATCAAAGACCCGTTTGTGTTAGAGTTTCTGAAAATACCCGAGCAACACCAATACTTGGAAAGTGAACTTGAGGAAAGAATAATTTCCAACCTTCAACAATTCATCATGGAAATGGGCAAGGGTTTTGCCTTTATCGGCAGGCAATACCGTATAAGTATAGGTGGGAAGCATTTCCATTTAGACCTCC
>CAILKW010000427.1 GCA_903834845.1 uncultured Bacteroidia bacterium
ATCCACGGAGCGGTCACCGTTAACACTGTTATCGGTTGACGGTTGCTGGATACCATTGATTGTGACGTTGCTGAATTTAGGATCCAAACCGCGAAGTACAACTTTTGAACCTTCGCCATTGCTGCGAACCAAGGAAACCCCAGGCAAACGTCCAATAGCTTCCGCAGCATTCACATCAGGCAATTCACGGATAGCATCTTTCGAAACCACATTAACCAACGCGTTGGATTTCAACTGTTGATTGATGGCGGCATTTTGTCCAAGGCGTTGACTACTGATTACTACTTCCCCAATTGCTAAGATAGGTTGGTCAAGATTGATTATCACTTTCTTTTTTTCGCCAACACCTAAAACTACAGGTACTTCTTTTACAGTATATCCAGTGTATGATATACTTAGCGTATAATTACCCGACTGAAGATTGCTCAACCTGAAATTTCCATCAAGATCGGTAACAGCTCCCGTGGCACTGCCTATAATCATTACAGTTGCAAAAGGCAAAGTTTCATTTGAGGTCAAGTCCTTGACAACTCCTGAAATTTCACCTGTGGATGTTTTCTGCGCAAACGCGAAATTCTGCCTGATTAAAGCAGTACAAAGCAGAAGCAATACTATACCGATTGTTTTCTTTAAATACTTCATAAATATGGATTTAATGATTGATAAATTGTTAATAAAACAAAAACAACACTAACCCAGATAAAATATATTTGCCGAGGGTGATGTTTATTGTTTTCCTGGATTTAATAGTACCTATTTCAATAATTTTTAATCAACTATTTCACTATATACAAGTTCTGGTCAGACTCGCCAATTCCATTATTATTCCTGATTTCATCTATTGGGAAGGCATGCAACAAATGTTTTTTCATTTCTGTAACAGTTGTAGGGTAAACATGTTGCTGATACAAAAATTGCCAAACATCAAGATTTGTTACAGTATTTCTTTCACCTAATTGTTGATTGAATGTATTCATTGGAACAGAGAAATTTCTAATGAAGAAATCAGCACCTTTGCGGCGTTCGTCAAACCACTCGTGGCCTTCACCACTCAACTCAAAGAGCCGTTCATAAAAAATGGCATCTATAAGTCCTTGTTGAGTAGAAAAGCGATTTGCCAACCATTTTGGCTGTGTTGCTGCAGGAGTAACAGAATTTCTTGCACGAGCGTGTAATGTTTCGATATGTGCAAAGGCTTTGAGCCAATTTGCATCACCAACACCTGTACTCAATTCAGCAGCAGCCTCAGCCGCAAGAAGGTATATGTCGGCATAACGGAGCATATAAAAGTCGGCATAACCACGTGTGGCGTTGAACTTTGGGTCGAGATATTTTTTGAAATATGCTTGTGCATTCTCATTGCCGTTATCTGATGTAAACATTACAGAATTATTAGATGGATATATAACTCTTAGCGCAGTGGTACCAGCTCTTTTATAATTAGTATGAATATATGACGCATCGAAACGGGGATCGGGACAGCTTATATAGACATTAGTCAGCTTGTCGGAACGGCCTGTTCCAAGCACACCGCCATAAGTCTTTGCAAAAGTTTGGAATAAAAAGCGGGACGGCCTCCAGCGACCCCAATTACTATTGGCTGCTGTAACAACAGCCCCTCCACCTTCGTAATTGTTCGGAAGTGAGCGTAGAGCAGTGTACCATCCTGTTGAAGCACCGTTGGTTGTACATTGAAGAGCAAATATTCTCTCTTTCAGCAAATAATCGGCAGGATCGGTCCATCTGAAAAGATTTGAATATTTACCTGCCAATTGGTAAGGGCCATTGGATATAACACTTTCGGCTGTACTCAGGGCCAAAGTCCAAGCTTGTTTGGCATCGGTTATGCTGCAATTGCTGAAGTTGGGTGCATTTTTAAATGGTTGGTCGTTGGGATAACCCAGGATAGAAGCAATCTGAACATAAACCTTTGCTTTGAAAGCTGTTGCCGCCCATTTGTTGGGACGCCCGGTTGTACCGGTCAACTCAGTTTGCCGTGCTTCGTCTCTCATGTCAACTTCAGCTATCTTCAGGTCAGCCAATATTAGCTTATATACCTCAAGATATGAGGTGCGTGGAAGATGTGCTTCTTCCAATGTCTTCGGTGAAGTAAGTACTAAAGGAACATCGCCCCAAAACCTAACTGCAAGAAAGTACATCACGGCACGTATAAAATGTGCTTCAGCCTTAATTTCCTTTTTGAATTGGGCATCAACAGTGCTGGCATCAATGTTCTCAATAATATTGTTTGCACGGTTTACAACAACATAGATTGCAAGGTACGCACCATAGTTTCGAGGAAGATCAGTATAGTAAACCAGATCACGGGCTGCATCATAATCAAGAGTACCGAGCCTTTGTCCCTTATAGTGAATGAATCCTGACGAACACCCCAAAAACTCAGCCATGTCGCCGGTCCACAATGATCCATTTTGCATCCCAGTATAGCAACCCACAATACTTGCTTCAAGACCCGATTTTGTGTTATAAATTGAAGCCTCAGACAAACTGGTTGCAGGATTCTCGGTTAAATACTTTTCGCAGGAAAAGAAAGACATTACCATTAAAAGTACAATCCCATATATAGTTATATTTTTCATGTCATTAGATATTAATAATTTATGTTCGATAATCAAAATGATGCATTCAAGCCGAAACTGAAGGTGCGGCTTATTGGGAATGAACCGTTATCAACTCCCATACGCATTACGTTGCTTCCATAGCTGCTGACTTCGGGATCATAACCCCGATACTTTGTCCACACAAACACATTACTTGCCGAAACATTGACAGACAACCGTTTTATGAATTTTAGCTTCTTAACCGGAACATCATAAACTAAGTTTACATTTGATAATCTCAGAAAAGAGCCGTCTTCAACGATGCGGTCTGTAAAATAAGTTGTCTCACCGGCAACATAAGCATTAATTGCAGGAAATGTAGTATTGGTTTTCGTTGGAGACCATGATTTGTAATAGGCATCACTACGGATGTTTATTGTCCTGGAAACATCAGTTTCAATTAAATAACTGGCATTTACAATATCACCGCCATATACACCGTAGAACGATAAGGAAAGAGAAAGATTCTTATAATTAAAATTAGTATTGAAACCATAGTTAAACTTAGGGTTAGGGTCCCCAAGTATAAAAAGGTCATTTGTAGTAAGATAACCGGTGGTATTTTCCGGTTTTAGAACATATTTTATACCTCCGGGCTTCATAAGTGTATTACTGCCTATAATGCCAGGTCCGGTTTCGCCAACCTGGACAAGTCCATTTGTCTTAAAACCATAGAACAGACCCATTGGAGAACCCTCCATAAAAATATTTACTATTGCTTTGAGGTAGTTTGACGAACCTATTACATCTCCATAGAACAATGGAGGCATACCTACCACTGAAGATGCCTGTCCCAATTTGATAATCTTGTTTCGATTGAAGGAAATATTTCCATCAACATCCCAGTTAAAATCCTTGTGCTTAATTACTTTTGTTTCCAAAGTGATTTCTAAACCTTTGTTGCGAATTTCGCCTTGGTTGATCCACATAGTACTAAACCCTGTTGTCCCGGGAATATTAATTCGTTGCAAAAGGTCTTTTGTGTATTTATCGTAAACATCGGCAGACAAGGATATGCGGTTGCTAAATAATCCTATGTCAAAACCTGCATTATACTGCTCGGTTGTCTCCCACTTAAGATCTTTGTTGGCAAGAGATGATGGAGATATACCAACAATCGCTTCTTTACTGTTTGTTGAGGTATGATCGGGATAAAGGTTATTACTAAATGTTGAGAGTGTTTGATAAGGTGAAATAGCCTCATTACCAACCTTTCCCCAGCCAAGACGCGCCTTTAGGTTTGAAACTGACGTAGGCAGGCTCAGCCACTTTTCTTCATTAACCCTCCATGCTAATGCAAATGATGGGAAATAACTGTAACGATTCGCTTTTGTAAATTTACTACTTCCATCGGCGCGATAGGTTGCGGTAGCAACATATTTATTTTTGAAACTGTAAACACCACGAGCCAAGTAAGATAGGATTGAGTTTTCGGACTCAATATAGTTGAACCGCGTATTTGGAGATGCATTGATGCTTTGGTACTGTGGTAAATATTGGGTAATAGTCCAACCTTCTTCGATCTGAGTACGTGCTTTTGTTTGAGTGAAAGTAACACCGACAGTGCCGCTTAAACGATGATCCTTACCAAATTTATTATTAAACATGAGCAAATTGTCAATGTTATAGCGTAAAGAATTCAGGTTGGAAACTGCTGCAACAGATCTCTCAGCATCACTAATGATCTGAGGACCCTTCCACTTGTTACGTTCCCTGTTGCGATAGTCAGCACCGGTATTTAGTTTATAAGTCAACCATTTAGTTAGTTTAGCTTCAATATAGATACTTGGAGTTACACGGTATTCCAAGTTATTATCTACGAAGTCACTTAGCCACATAACCGGACTGGCCTGAAGTTCAGCATCCAATACATCAACATCACCGTCAAACCATGCCTGTTGGTTTGTAAAATTGTAATATGGTTTGGATGTAAGGACACTTTTCATTAAACTGGTCGAACTGTTCATCCGGGTTTGGTCTGTTCCCTGCGTCATATTGAGGACTATCTGCGAAAAACTATTTCTCATCCCAAATTTCACATGCGGAGTTATATCCTTATCGAAATTCAAGCGGAAGCTTGTCGTCTTTGCTTCAGTGTTCTGGACAATACCTTTAACATCGTCGAAACCGGCTGACAACAAATAGTTAGAAGTATTGGTTTTTCCGGAAACGGATACTCTGTGATGCTGACTGATAGAGGTATTCATAATATAATCCTGCCAATCAACAGGTTGAACAGTCATTCCTGAATCAGGATATAACGGATTTACAAAAATGTTTTTTAGTGTTGTCGAAAAACGTGTACCGGTAAGTGTGTCCCTCGCATAATCAATGTACTGGTTAAGGTTCATCAGCGGTATTATCTTCCCTGGAAAAGAAATATCCATCCCTGAAGACCATTCAACCGAAGTACGATCTCCGGTACCTGTTTTGGTTGTAATCAGAACAACCCCATTTGCACCCATAGCACCATAAATTGCTGTTGCCGATGCGTCTTTAAGAATCTCAATACTGGCAATATCCTGAGGGCTTATACCCATTAAACCGTTTGTAGGCTGGTCGGAATTATTGTTACTCTGTCCGGTTGATATCATTTTCCCATTATCCTGTGAAGGAGAGTTAAGAATTACACCATCAACAACATAAAGTGGCTCACTTCCTCCATTGAACGAACCAGTACCACGAATCCTGATATTAACTGAAGCTCCAGGTGCGCCGGTTGTACTACCTACCTGAATACCTGCAGCATGTCCCTGCAACAACTGGTCGAATGAATTGATCTTTGCGGCCTTTGTTTCATTTATCTTAACTGAGGAAAGAGAACCGGTTACATCGCTTTTACGCATGGTTCCATAACCTACTACAACCACTTCATCTATTGTTTCGGTAGCCTCTTCCAATACAACATTTATCACTGTTGATTTGCCAATAAGTATGGTTTTAGTTTCAAATCCTAAAAATCTAACTTCGAGTTCCTTCCCCTTATTCTCAGGAATAGCCAAAGAATACTCTCCCTTTAGATTTGTTGCGGTACCTATTGTAGTATTCTTAACCAGAATTGATACTCCCGGAAGAGGTTCGTTTTTTGTATCAGTAACAACTCCTTTTATCCTTACCTGAGCTTCTGCCATCAGACCTGTAAATAGTAGAGCGATTGATAGAATTACTATTGAAATATTTATTCTTTTCATAATTTTTCAGAATTAAATGTTTTAAAATGTGGCATTAACACCAATAGTGAAATATCTTGTCTCAGGATAAGCACCATAAGCAATACCCAAGCGGGAATTATCGAAGCCATAGCTATTTATCTCCGGATTCCAACTATTTGAATTTGAGAACGCTATTGCGTTATGGGCGCTAAGATTCAGCATAAACGACTTAACCCATAAGATTTTTTCAACTGAAAAACGATATCCCAACGATAACTGTGACAAACGCACGTAGTCACCCTTGTCAACATATTTGTCTGATATTTCAGGTAATTGTGAAGTCGTAGAACCGGTAATGGTTTTATATGAATCGATGCTCACATTATTAGTTTTATAGGTATTTTCCTGCATCATTCTGTCAAGGTTCAGAATCTCAAAACCGAAAGCCCCGTCCAACAGAATATTAAGTGAAAAATGCTTGTATGAAAGATCTGAAGATAGTCCCCCAAAGAAACTGGGAGAAGGATTTCCAATTACCGTCTTACTGCCTGAGTTAACTGTACCTGACCTGCGATAACCCCATATAGCACTGACATGGCTTCCGACCTGATTGTAATTGGCGAAGATACCCGAACCAATCAATCCACCTTCGGCATTTCCTTCGCCAACAACCTCAACATTGTTTTTATTGATTGTCCCATTTACCGAAAGATTCCAATTCCAGGTTTCCCCTTTGACTATTTTGGCGGCCAGATCAAGCTCTATTCCTTTATTCGATAACTTACTTATACGGTCAAGAACAACGCTGCGTTTGGCATATCGCCAAAAACCGTTGATGCCGAATTCTTCTCCGAAGCTGTTTAGGATAAGTCTGTCTTCTGTATTCTTTTTGTAGTATGCAGCTGAAAAAACAATTCTGTCCTTGAGAAATCCAATATCAATGCCGGTACTTAATTCACTGCTCAAAGTCTTTAGGAAAACACTATGAAAAACCTCAAGCTCAGGAGCAACAACACCCTCATTACCGTTATAATAACGACCTAAAAAGGAATATGGAGCAACGATACTGTTACCTGCCTTTCCCCAACCGGCACGTATTTTTAAAAATGAAATAAATTTGGACTCTTTCTCAAGGTCTTCCTTTATGATATTACACCATCCGTTAATAGCAGGATATTGATTAAACTCATCTTCCTGTTTGCCAGTCTTATCCATTCTGAAGATGCCGTCAATACCATATTTTTTTTCAAAGTTGTATGACAATGTTCCGAAGAACCCTTCCTCTGCATTTATTGCATCGTATTTATGAATTTTCGCTTTACTGCTGGCCAGATTAATTCCCTTTGCCCGAAGTTCATGTGAAAAAAAATCAGTACCGTTCATCGTATTGAAGGAATTGCTCCGACTTAAAATCTCAGCACCGGCAGAAACGGAAAGGTTGTGTCCATTAAGACTCTTTTTGTAGGATAAAACAGAGTTGATATTATAACTGAAAGCAACAAGTGAAGATAGGGAAGCTGCTCCGTTGTTTTCATTTCCGAGAGGAGTACCCTTTCCCAGCCATGAACTACGATCTTTGCCACGGTAATCAGTTCCGAAATTAGTGCTAAACTCCAACCCCTCGCCAAGATTAAGAGTGAAATATAATGATGGCATTATTCTGTATTCCCGACTGTTATCATCGTAATCGGACTGCCATGAAGCATAAGTATTAAACGAATTAAGGTCGGGTATGCTACTCTTTATTGCAGTCATTGTTGATAATTCACCGAGTGGATTAGCTCCCTTCGTCATATTTATATTGGCCATTGAGAATGCTATTCGTGCACCGAATGAGAGAAATTTATTTGCATTCATATCAATGTTAACTCTAAAACCTCCCAATGTACTGTTATTCCGCTCTACAACGCCATCAATTTGACGGTAAAAACCGGAAATAAGGTAACTCATCTTTTTCTCCATTCCACTAACGCTTAAGTTATGGTTGTGACTGAATGATGTACTTCCTTTAAGTGCCTCATCAGTCCATTTGACCGGATTAGACAAGCCGGATACATTATTTCCAAGCTGTTGTTGAAATTTTTGATAATCGGAAAGATTGAGCATTTCGACTCCCTTATTGGAATTGGAAAGGGAAAAATTGGAACTCCACGAAATTCTGCGCTCCTGTTGTTTGGCTTGTTTGGTAGTGATGATTATCACACCATTGCCTCCCTTTGTACCATAAATAGCGGTTGCTGCCACATCCTTCAAAACCTCGATGTTCTCTATATCTTCGGGGTTTAGTGTTGCCAGTGTATTCTGCACAGACATGTAGTCCTTTTCCTGATAATTTTCTTGCCAAAAAGTCTGTTCAACTTCGAGTTGAGAAGGGTTGAGAATGACTCCGTCAACAATCCATAGAGGATCACTATTGCCCCTCATTGAATTAATACC
>CAILKW010000428.1 GCA_903834845.1 uncultured Bacteroidia bacterium
TCTGAAATGCCCGGACCTGTCCATCAATGATTTTAAGATATGTCTCGTTGGAATATCTACTTTTTACAAATTCAGGTTTAGCCTTCTGATGTTTAAGAAACGAATTTATTTTATCAGATAATAGCCAATTATCCAATTTGGTTGTCATTAAGAATGAAGTATTGTCACCTTTATTATGTTCTGCTGAACATGAATTCAAATTTACCATAGCTGCAAAAAACAGCAGGACTTTTGCAATCTTAAATATCCGCATTCCGGTTATATTTCAAATAATTATTTCAGTTTGTAAACCTCGCTGGCTGCAAGTAAAAAAGTGCCGGATACATATTCATGCGAATCCTCCATTTTAATCATGATGGGGCGATCACCCACCCTTTGACCCCATTGCACCTTACCTTCTGTACTTACTGCATCATACACTGATTTCCATGCCTTTTCAACTACGGGTAAGTATTCGTTTTTTTCGAGAATTCCACTGTTTATACCATAAGCCAATCCATAAATAAAAAAACTTGTCCCACTTGTTTCCTTTACAGGAAAATCTTTTGAATCATCGAGATTTGGATACCAGAAACCTTCTTCTGATTGACGGCTTTTCAAAGAAGCAGCCATATTTTTAAATAATTGCAAATACCTTTGGTAAGATGTATGCTCTTTTGGTAAATATTTTAGTATTCTTGCAATACCTGCAAAAGCCCATCCATTACCTCTGGACCACAAAACTTTTTTCCCGGAAGCTGTTACCTGATGATTTCCTTTCCAATCAGGATCACTTTTCCTTTGTTCGAGGCAATCAGGGAAAAAGCGATGGTCACGATAAAACAGGTTTTCTTCAATATCATACAATTTGCCATAAACATCCCAAAAACAGGTTTCCATCATTTGCAGGTACTTTTTGTCTTTAGTAATCGAATATAGCATTGCCAAAGCAGGCGGACCGGTAAATAAACCGTCAACATATCGTCTTCCTCCTTCAAAATACCATTCCATCGGACAGGAAACAGGATTCCGGATGGCAAGATTTTCCAGGTGGGTGATGATCGGCTTAATCTTGTACTTTCCCTTCTTATCCATGTAGCATTCAAGCCATGTTTGGCCGATAGTTAACAAATTTACGCCACTTCCTTTAGAATCAGGTTTTAATGAAGGAATTTGCCAATTCAGTTTTTTCCCCAGTGCATCACATTGTTCTAGGTATTTTTTGTCGCCTGTCGCCTGGTAACATGCCATCACTCCCGTATAATAAGTTCCGCGAATCCAGTTATCGTCAAATTCCTGCCAGGGATTTTCCTGTTGATAATTGTTCACTCTATCCATAATCCCTTTAACTGACTCTTTGTTGTAAACCGATTGTGCATTTGCAATAATATTTACGAACAGAGCAAATAGAATAAATAATTTCTTCATAATTGAAAAATTTGCTATTTAAGGTTAACACTTGTATGAGAAATTTCCTTTACAGTTAATATTGGCAAATTTACTAGACAAAAAATCAATTTTTCTTTATAATATTAGCAAAAAATAGGAAAATATTAACATTTAAATAAAATTACAAATGAAACCAATTTTAGTAAGGGAACAGAATTGCTTGAATACTTCCATTGCTTTTGATGGTGCAGAGTATGATTATTTCTATAATCCATTGCATTATCATCCTGAATGTGAATTAACACTGGTTATTAAAAGCTATGGACAGCGTCAGATTGGCGATAGCATTGAAAATTTCACTTCAGGTGATTTGGTTTTGGTAGGCAGCAACTTACCACATGCCTGGAAGAATGATGAATTATTCACAAAAAAGGAATCAGGTCAGAAAGCACAGGCTATTGTAGTTAAGTTCCGATCCGATTTTGCAGGTTCCAGCTTCATGGAACGGCCCGAAATGTCAGGCATCCGGAATCTGATAGAAGAACAGGCACAATTCGGAATTAAACTTTGCGGAGAACTTCGAACCCAGGTTGCTGATATTCTGCTAAAATTCCTTCAATTGGATGACACTGACAGATTAATCCAATTATTGCTAATTCTCAACATCATTTCACGGTCAAAAGAATACAAGTTGCTGGCCAGTATTGCTTACCGAAATGAAAAAACCGAAAACACAAACCGAGTGAATCATGTGCTCGAATATATCATGGAACACTATCACGAAGAGCTATCCCTCGAAAATGTAGCATCAAAAATTGGTATGACGAGGAATGCTTTCTGCCGTTTCTTCAAAAACGGAACCCGGAAAAGCTTATTCACAATAATAAATGAAGTTCGTATTGGTAAGGCCTGCCAATTATTAGCTGAATCAGATATGAATGTTCTACAAATTTGTTTCGCCTGCGGATTCAATAATATTTCCGGGTTTAACAAAAGTTTTAAAA
>CAILKW010000429.1 GCA_903834845.1 uncultured Bacteroidia bacterium
ATTGACAACAGGATTAAACCACACCCGTTTCGTGAAAGTGAGTTGGAACATTGTATTACAAAATTTTGTAGCCTTTTCTCCAACAACTTTTCCTTTATTTCTTTGTTCTGAATATTAGGTTATTAATAATTAAAATTTTACAAGTATGAAAAAGAACATGGGTACTGTTGACAAGTCAATCCGAATTTTAGTTGCTGCAATAATAGCAATTCTCCTTTTTACCAAAGTCATCGAAGGAATATTGGCAATAATTTTATTGATTGTTGCTGTTATGTTTATCGTTACAAGTTTTATCAGTGTTTGCCCAATGTATCCTGTTTTGGGGATAAACACTCGTAAAAAGGAGTAACCCAATTTGTTAAAGGTTGAAGGATTCCTGTGGATTACTTAAAACGGGTTTTAACAATTTCCTTCCCTGACACAAAGAGCGCAAGGTTTTTATATTCCTTGCGCTCTTTGCTTTATCTAAAGAGAAAATTAATTGACTTTCACCTTTTAACTTTTGTCTTTTTGTCTTTTATCTTTTAAACCTGACTTTCAGAGCTATCGTTGTTCGTTATCTTTTCAAGCAGCACCACATTTTCGACATGGTGAGTATGTGGGAACATATCAACAGGCTGAACCTTAGTTACTTTATAATTGTGGCTTAGCAAACCAAGGTCGCGTGCCTGTGTTGCCGGATTACAACTCACATAAACAATCCGTTCAGGAGCAGCATATAATATGGCATCAATCACATCCTCGTGCATACCTGCCCGTGGTGGATCAGTGATTATCACATCGGGATGACCGTTATCAGCAATAAAACCCTTCGTTAGAATATCTTTCATATCACCGGCATAAAAGCTCGTATTCGCGATGCAGTTATTCGCCGAATTAATTTTTGCATCATTTATCGCCTCAGGAACATATTCAATACCAATTACTTTCTTTGCCTTGGAAGCCACAAAACAGGCAATTGTTCCGGTTCCGGTGTAAAGGTCGTAAACCACCTCTTTTCCCGAAAGGGAGGCAAAATCGCGGGCAATCTTGTACAATTCATAAGCTTGCTGTGAATTGGTTTGATAGAACGATTTTGGTCCGATAATAAATTTAAGACCTTCCATCTCTTCTATAATGTGGTCGCGTCCTTTAAAAATATGGATTTCCTGATCGGTGATTGTGTCGTTCCCCTTTTCGTTGATCACATAAAGCAATGAAGTAATTTCAGGAAATTTGTCGGCTACAAAATTAAGAAGAGCTTCCCTTTCTTTAATGTGGTCGCGATAAAAATTAACTATTACCATCACTTCGCCAGTGCTTGTTGACCGGATAATCACGTTACGCAGGAAACCTTCCTTGTTGCGTAAGTCGTAAAATGCCAGTTTATTTTCAATGGCATAATCTTTTATCGAATTTCTGATTGCGTTTGATGGGTCGGGTTGCAACCAGCACTTGTTGACATTCAGCACCTTATCGAACATTCCTTGTACATGAAATCCCAAAACATTCATATCCTCGAATAATGCTCCTGAGCGCACTTCATCTATTGTGAGCCAGCGTCTGTTCGAAAAGGTGAACTCTAATTTATTCCTGTAAAAGGTTGAGTTTGCTGATCCTTTAATGGGAAGGATTTCAGGCAATACTACTCTCCCAATTCTGCGAAGCTGATCGAAAACCTGTTTTTGTTTGTAAAACAGTTGTTTATTGTAAGGAAGGTATTGCCATTTGCAACCACCGCACACCTCAAAATGTTCGCAAAAAGCTGGGATGCGGTCGGGTGAGTTGGTGTGGATTTTCACCACTTTTGCCTCCTGGTATTTCTCTCTTTTTTTAATAACCTGAAGATCAACTATATCGCCTGGAATTACATGTGTAGTGAACACTACTATCCCATCAATTTTGGCGATTGCCTTCCCTTCGGAACCTATGTCAATGATCTCCGCTTTTTCGTAAAGCGGCAGTGGTTTATTTCCTCTTCCCAAAACTTTAATATTTGAAATTTGCGCAAAGATATAAATTGATTCTGTTAAAAATAAATCTCTGTAAACTGCAAAATCTCGTATCTTTGCCAAACGTTTTTTGTGAGCTTTTGGATGAATGAACATTGTATTCTGCAATCTATAATCCAAAACGGTATTCATCCTTGTATGTGATTGTTAATAATGAGTGTTTCAGTAGAAGAATTATACGTTGAATTTGGTGGTTTTGAGCTTTTTAAGCATGTGAATTTTATTGTAAACCCACGCGACCGCATTGGTTTGGCAGGAAGAAACGGTGCCGGAAAATCAACTTTGCTTAAAATATTTGCCGGTTTGCAGACCCCTACTTCAGGACGGGTTGTACTTCCACGTGATATTAAGATTGGATACCTTCCTCAGCAAATGGAGCTTTCAGATTCGCGATCTGTTATGGATGAGGCTATTACGGCATTTGCAGAGATTCAGGCACTTGAAAAACTAATAGAGCATCTGAACAATGAACTTTCATTTCGCGAGGACTACGAATCAGTTGAATACCATCGTATAATAGATGAAATGCATGAAGCAAACGAACGTTTCCAGTTGATGGGTGGTACAAATTTTCATGTTGACATTGAGCAAACAATGATGGGGCTTGGTTTCGAAAGATCAGATTTTACAAGACAAACATCTGAGTTTTCGGGAGGATGGCGCATGAGGATTGAACTTGCAAAAATTCTTCTAAAGAAACCAAACGTTTTTTTACTTGATGAACCTACAAATCACCTTGATATTGAGTCAATTGAATGGCTCGAAAGTTTCCTTAAAGATTATGCCGGAGCCGTAGTGCTTGTGTCGCACGACCGCGCTTTTCTTGATAATGTAACGAATCGAACTGTTGAAATTAGTCTTGGGAAAATTTATGATTATAAGGTTAACTATTCCAAATATATTGAACTTCGTAAAGAACGGCGTGAGCAGCAAATGGCTGCATTTCGCAATCAGCAAAAAATGATTCAGGATACTGAGGATTTTATTTCGAGGTTCAGGTATAAAGCCACTAAATCGGTGCAGGTGCAGTCGCGAATCAAACAATTAGATAAAGTTGATCGCATTGAGATTGACGAAGAGGACACCCGCTCGCTAAATATTAAATTTCCACCTTCTCCAAGATCAGGAACAGTTGTTTTTGAGGCAATAGAAGTTAGCAAGCGTTACGGCGATTTATTGGTACTCGATAAAGTTGATCTTAAACTCGAAAGGGGAAATCGAATAGCCTTTGTCGGCAAAAATGGTGAAGGTAAAAGTACAATGGCCCGTATTATAATGCAAGAGCTGGAATGTACAGGAGAACACAAACTCGGTCATAATGTAAAAATTGGATATTTTGCTCAAAACCAAGCTGATAGTTTAGACGAAGATCTCACGGCGTTCGAAACCATTGACAAGTCTGCTGTGGGTGACATCAGAACAAAGATCAGAGATATTTTGGGTGCTTTTATGTTTTCGGGAGAAGATGCCGATAAAAAGGTGAAAGTCCTTTCAGGGGGAGAGCGTGCGCGTTTGGCAATGATCAGTTTGTTACTCGAACCGGTTAATTTTCTGGTTTTGGATGAGCCAACCAACCATCTTGATATCCATTCAAAGGGATTGCTGAAACAGGCCTTACTTAAATTCGATGGAACATTGCTTGTTGTATCGCACGACCGTGAATTTATGGATGGATTGGTAAACGTTGTTTATGAATTCAGGCATAAAAAAATCAAGCAGCATCTTGGTGGTGTTTACGAATTTTTGCTGAAACGAAAAATGGAGACTTTACGGGAACTGGAACTTTCAGCACCCGATAAAAAAGTAAAGAAAGAGGTTGTAAAAGAGGTGGTTGCTGTGAGTTTTGAAGAACGGAAGGATATAAATAGGATGATTAGCCGTGTTGAAAAGCAAATTGGCGAAGTGGAATGGCAAATTTCAAAATTAGAGGCTGAGATTGCGGCAATGGATCTTATGCTGACTGATCCCACAACAATTGACAATAGTTCCCTCTTCGATCGTTACGGCGAAAGTAAAAAGCAGGTCGAGATAGCAATGAAAGAATGGGAATCGCTACACAATGAGCTGACCGAGTGGGAGGAAAAAAGAACATGGTAGCTGAATAATTAAAAAAAA
>CAILKW010000430.1 GCA_903834845.1 uncultured Bacteroidia bacterium
ATTTGCATTGTAAGTGTTTAGTGATGCCTGATCAGGCGTAAATTGGACGGCTTTTGCAGGAACAAGCAAAATATCTTTCCGCTCAGTTACAAAGAACGATGCATTAGCGGTCATTCCAGGCATCAGTATTTTATCAGGATTAGGTGCATTAATAACAACTATATACGTGATTACATTTGCCGATGCAACCGGCATGAGCCTGATTTCAGTTACTATTCCGTCAAATTTCTTCAAAGGAAAAGCATCAACTGTAAATTCAACGCGTTGTCCGTTAGTTACTCTACCGATGTCAGCTTCGTCAACTTTGGCTTCTACCCTCATTTGTGTTAAGTCGTTGGCAATGGTGAACAAAGTTGGTGTGCTGAAACTTGCTGCTACTGTTTGGCCTTCATCAACAGCCCGTTCAAGGATAATACCATCAATTGGAGAGTAAATCCTTGCGTATGACAGGTTAATTTTCGTTTTGTCGTAAACCGATTTTGCGTTGTTCAATGTTGCTAAAGCTTTGTTGTAGTTGTACTCGGCAAGGTCAAAATCAGACTGGGCAATCAATTTCTTTTCTGCCAGAACTTTAAAGCGGTCATAAGTCGCTTTTTGGTATTTAACCTCGGCCTCCGACTGATCAACACTTGCTTTGCTTTGATCAAGTTGAGCCTGAAGAGGTGTTTCATCCAACTGAGCCAAAAGCTGACCTTTTTTCACTAAAGAATTGAAGTCAACATAAATTTTTTCGATAACTCCGGAAACCTGGGTTCCGACTTGAACTGTTTTAACTGCTTCGAGAGTCCCTGTTGCTGTAATAGTATTGCAGATGTTCCCCTTTTCGATTTTTGCTGTTTCAAACGAAATTGTTTTTTCTGTACTCCCCAACGAGCTGAAAACTAAGAAACTGACTACAAGCAAAACTACAGCCGATACAATGTAAATAATTCTCTTTTTCATGGTAATTTAATTATTTTTAAGTGATTCTATGTGTTTTAAATATTTCTATTTATTTCATTTATAGTGTTAGCGGAATTCCTTTATAGAAATCAAGTACCTTATAACTGAAAATCTGATTAAACTTCGATTGCAGTAATTTACTTTCCGAGGTAATGAGATTGATCTTCTCAAATAAATAATCTACTGAATTCAATAGGCCTTGCTTGAATTTCTCGGTTGACACTTCATAAGATTCCCGTGTTGATTTATTTTCCTCCAAGCTTGCAGCATATTTTATTTGTGCTGCGACCACATCAACACACGCCTGCTCAATGTTTTTTCGCAACTCGTTTTTTGTATTTATTTCGTCGAGTTCAGCTTCTGAAACAGCAATAGTTGCAATTTCTACATTTGTTTTAACTTGTTTTTTCTGAAAAACCGGAATTGTCAGAGATAGACCTAAGGCGGGATTAATTTTATTTTTTAACTGACCAGAATATCCTGTTCCTGTTGTCAGGCTCGAATAACTGCTCGACAAACCGGCATCCATCGAAAGGCTTGGCATAACATCCGCTTTGATAATTTTTACATTCAGGCCAGCACTCTCCACGTTCAATTCAGCATTTTTAATTTGAGGTTTAATGTCAATTGCAAGATTGTATATTTCCTGCGCGTTGGGTTGGTTGCCTTGAAATAACAAACTGTCAAGGTTTGGTGCACTGATCCTGAAATTTGTGTCTAAAGGCAACTCCATTAACTGCATAAGAGTAACCTTGTATATAGACAATTGACTTTGTGCATCAGCAAGTGTTGACTTTTCAGATGCAAGTTCCGACTTGATTTGGAGATAATCAGACCTTGAAATCACCCCAAGATCCAATCTTTCTTTAGCTAATGCCATTTGCCCGGTGGTCGCCTCAATCTGTTTTTCAGCGTTACTTACATTTTCATAAGCATAAAGAACCTGTAAGTAAGCATTCAGAATGTTTAATCCTACTGATTCCTTTACTGTTTCAGAGTAAAATTGTCCGGCTTGCTGTTCAAGTTTGGCTTGCTTGATTTTGTTGTTGAGCTTTTGTCCGTTAAAGAGTGCAACATTTGAATTAAGAGAATAGCTGGAGCTGCTTGAACCGTTCGCACTTCCGTATTGACCTGTTGATGAATCAAATCCTTTATACCAATTAAAGTTCTGCCGAACCGAAGCGTTTAGTGAAGGTAAACGGTTTGCCAGTGCCTGATCGGAATAAAGCTGATTTTTATCGTTTGAAAGTCCTGCTTTCTGTACCTGAATGTTTTTACTCAGAGCATAATTAATACATTCTTCCAGTTTCCAGGTCTTGTCCTGAGCTTTGCCGTCTAATCGGGAAAAGATTAACAGAAAAACGGCAATTACTAAACTTGTTTGAATTGTTTTCATCGTACTATTACTATTTTGAGACGAAACTAATTCTGTAATAGTATTTTGAAAAATGTAATAGACGTTTAGGCTTTATTTACCGATGTTTGGGTAGTATTTCCTGATGAATGTTTTTAAGACTTCACCTTTGTTTTCAATAGAATTACCACTTATCTAAGTCGAAATTAGATATGTCATTGTCGGGGAAAAATAAAAAGTATCGATAAAGTGAAACAAGTGAAACAAACCCTTATTTAAGATATTGGTAGGCTAAATGTTATTATCTCTTATTCAATTATTTAATCAACTTAATGGGTATTTATTTTCAGAGAGAATCAGTTCTATATAATCTTTTACTTTGCAAAGAATAGCGTAAATTTGGAAAATTTCCTCTTTTGTAGCATCGTAACTTGGACTTACCACATATTCCTTATTGTGTAACACCACAAAATACCAGTAGCGACCTTCCACAATAACGCCGTAAATAGGATGATTATTACCATTTTTCTCTTGTGCAGCAACCATCGCAATAAGCAACTGTCCGAGTGGGTCGTTTTTTTTCGAAGGGTGTTGTTGTTTATATTCGTGCAGAAAGAAAAATGGTTCTTTGGGACGCGATTTGCCGGTGGCAATCATAAAGTCCACAAGTCCGGATGATTCAACACTATCGGTTTTGATGCTTAAACTTCTTTGCGTAAACGGTTTGTATTTGTCTGTTATATAGTTTACAAACCAGAGAAAAGGTCCGATAAATTGCAATTTCAGTTCATCTTCATTCCATGCATCTACATTGTTTGAAAGCTGTTCGCATTGTAGTTCAATGCTTTTTTTTTCATATTCTGAAATGTTCTTTTTAGATGATAGCCAATCAGTTAATAGAATATGCTTTTTAACCCTTTTTAATGAAAAAGCTATTTCTACTTCATCAAACAACCATGTTTCAAACGATTTCATAATGTAACGATTAAATTTTTTTCATACAAAATTACATCTTTTTTCTCCATAAATCAGTCAGAATACGGTTTTTATTTTATGTATTTCAGCTATATAGGTTAAAAACCATGTACTTATATCTCTAATATAACGGTTTTAGTTTAAAATTTGTGATCTTTTGTGAACCCTTGTGGGCTTTGTAGTAAAAAACAATCAAGTTAAAACCTGTTCTTCCACCACAATCTTAGACGTTCAAGGATTTTTTGTTCGGTAGGATTGTCTTGCGGGGTGTAGAACCGTTTGTTTTTTATTTTCTCGGGCATGAAATCCTGAATAACAAAGTTTCCTTCATAAGAATGGGCGTATTTGTACTCTTTGCCATATCCCAGATCTTTCATTAGTTTAGTCGGTGCATTGCGAAGATGAAGAGGAACAGGAAGATGACCCGATTCGCGAACTTCAGCCAACGCATCATCAATGGCAGAATATGCAGAATTGCTTTTGGGCGAAGTTGCGAGATATATTGTACATTCCGACAGTATTATACGTGATTCCGGCATTCCTATTTTATGTACTGCATCAAAAGTGTTTTGAGCCATCAGAAAGGCGTTAGGATTTGCCAGACCAACATCTTCTGCCGAGAGGATCAATAATCTTCTCGCAATGAATTTAACATCTTCGCCACCTTCGATCATTCTGGCAAGATAATAAACAGCACCATCGGGATCGCCACCTCTTATGCTTTTTATAAATGCTGAGATGATATCGTAGTGCATTTCACCATTTTTATCATACAAAGCCAGATTAGCCTGTAACTGTGACGCTACTAAATCGTTTGTAATAATTACTTCTTCGTCTTTTTCGGAGTTCAGAACAATTTCCAAAACATTGAGCAATTTTCTGGCATCGCCACCCGAGAAACGGAGCATGGCTTCGTACTCCTGCAAAACTATCTTACGTTGACTGATTTCATAATCCGTTGTTAGGGCATAGTTTAACAAAGTCAGTAAATCTTCTTTTTCAAGAGATTTCAAAATGTAAACCTGACAGCGGGAGAGGAGAGGGGAGATTACTTCGAAAGAGGGGTTTTCGGTGGTTGCACCGATTAGCGTTACCAAACCTTGTTCTACTGCACCCAAAAGGGAATCCTGTTGTGATTTGCTAAATCTGTGAATTTCATCTATGAACAAAATAGGATTTGGAGCGGTGAAAAAGCGATTATTTTTTGCCTTGTCAATAACTTCGCGTACATCTTTCACTCCCGAATTAATTGCGCTGAGGTTATAGAACGGACGGTTCAACGAATTAGCAATGATTTTTGCAAGTGTAGTTTTTCCAACACCAGGTGGTCCCCATAGAATAATAGAGGCGAGATTACCGGAATCAATCATCTTTCGAAGTACGGCACCCTCTCCCACAAGATGTTTCTGACCAATATATTGGTCCAGACTTTTGGGTCGTAACCTTTCGGCCAATGGTTGGTTTGCCATGACTTAGTTGCAATATCTTTTAATTACATTATAAGCTTCAATAAGACCTAATTCACCTGCTTTGCTCAAATCAACCGAACCGCCTTCCAAATCATTAAGATAAATACGTGTCAAACCCCTGTTAAAAAAAGCTTCGGCAAAATCGGGTTCAAGGTCAATAGCCTTTGAATAGTCGTTGATTGCACCGAGGTAATCTTTCTTTTTTACCTTGGTATTTCCCATATTAAACCAAGCGAAAATGAATCGTGGATTCATATATAATATTGATTCGTAGTCTTTAATTATATCTTCGTAATCAAGTATTTTTTCCTCTTTCGGAGCATCAGTCCCGGCTTTTGTTCCGCTTATGTTCAAAGTTGTTGGTTCGGGCAGTAACCCTGGCATTCTGATAAAATCAACCCTTTTGGTCATTGTATTTGCCCGGCTGAAATAGGCAAGAATATTACGGCCATCTGTTTTTATTGCTTTGTCGTAATCTTCAATGGCTTGATTGTAGTTTTTAAGCAATTCGTAAAACATAGCTCGGTTGAAATAGGCATCTGAACTTTTTCTCCCTGTTTGTATTGATTTGTCTAAAAGGCTTATGTTTTCGTTATATTCTTCACTTCGCCAGTCGTCGCTTCCAACAGGTTTGTTTGTAATTAGCATAAAGGGTTGATTGTTGTTTTTTCGATTAAGAGCGTCAATCTCCATACTGTAATATTGAAGTCTCTCGTAGTCAACCGAGTCTTTATGAAATATAGAAATAACAAATTCGGGTTGCAGTTCTATATTAACATTGCGGTTTTGAACCATGCCTCTGGTGATTTCTGTTTCGGTTACTTCGCCACCATCATTTACTACAATGTTGCGGCGTGATCGCTTTTGAGTTATGGGGCCTTTACCATCTTCTCTGACAACAGATGATGAATCAGCATTAGTTACCTGTTGATTGTTTTGGGCAAGAGCATTTGATTGGGCTGAGGTTCCATTTGTGGTAGTTTTTTGCTGACCCTGATTTGCTTGTTGCTGACCCTGAGCAGTTTGTTGATTAGCCGCTTGATTTGGAGGATTATTCTGACTTGTTTGGTTTGGGTTTTTTTGATTTTGATTTTGATTTGCAGTTGGGAGTACAAAACCATACGTTCTTCGCTGTTTTTCGCGTTCCTGTTCTGCATTAAGTCGTTTTCTGAACTGTGCAAATTTAGGATCAAGTTGTTCTGCCACAGCAAAATCAGATTCAAAACCAGGGAGATTAAGAGTTTCCTTGGCGATTCCGCGGTTCAGCCATGCTACGGCAATATCGGGGTTTAATCTGATCGCCATATCATAATCGGGAATAGCACCCTGAGTATCTTCCAATTTGTGTTTTACAATTCCCCTGTTGACAAAAGCCTGAGCCATTTTTGAGTCAAGCCTGATACAAATGTCATAATCTTTAAGGGCACCGGCATAATTTTGTTTTTCGAATTTTGCTATTCCACGCATTAGGTACGCACCCGAAAAATGAGGTCTGATTTTAATTGCTGCATCACAATCTTTTATGGCTCCATCAAGATCGTTTTTCATTTGTTTTGCCGAACTTCTGTTGAGATATGTATTTGCAACCAACGGATCAAGCTCAATAGCTTTGGTATAATCGGCAATAGCACCTTCAAGGTCTTCCATTGCAGCCTTTGTGATGCCTCTATTGTTGTAAATAGCCTGATCATCGCTTTTGTATTCGAGTGCTTTTGAGTAGTCGTTCAAAGCTTCTTTATAGTTTTTGAGCTCATAGTTTGCCATACCTCGATACATATAGGCTTCAGGATAGAATGGTTTGATATCCAACGCTTTATCGTAGTCTATTTTGGCTCCTCTGAAGTCATCGATATAATGTTTAGCCATGCCACGATAATAATAAGGCTCAGGGAGATTTGGTCTTAGTTTTATTACAATGTTTAAGTTTTCGATAGCACTTACATAATTACCGAAGTAAATCCTGCTTCGTCCGATATAAAAATACTGATCTGTATTGAGTTGCGAGAATGTTGCCAACGAAATGGCTGTAAAAAACAGTAGAGCAAAAGTTTTCTTCATCAGAGGGAGAATAACATATTTAAAAGAAAGCAAAAATAACAAAATAGTATTTGTTGGATTGAGTAAGATTTTTAATTTTGCAATAATAATTCATAAAGCATGTTAAATCGGTGTGAATGGTGTTTAGGTGATGATTTGTATCTTCAGTATCATGATCAGGAATGGGGCGTTCCGATTCATGACGATCAGAAACTGTTTGAATTTTTGATTCTTGAAGGAGCTCAGGCAGGTTTAAGCTGGCTGACAGTTTTGAAAAAAAGAGAGGCATATCATGAAGCTTTCGATGGTTTTGATCCACAAAAAGTAGCACGTTATGGAGAGGATAAAATATCTGAATTAATTAATAATAAGGGTATTATTCGTAATAAGCTGAAAATTGAATCGGCCATAAAAAACGCAAAGGCATTTATATCTATACAGGAAAAGTCAGGAAGTTTTGATCGTTATATTTGGAATTTTGTGGATGGGCTGACGATTCAGAACAGATTTAAAACGCTAAAAGAGCTGCCTGCCGAAACTGAACTTTCACGGGTTATTTCAAAGGATTTGAAGAAGCGTGGATTTTCGTTTGTTGGTCCTACTATAATATATGCTCATTTACAAGCTACAGGAATGGTTAATGATCATATAATCAGTTGTTATCGCTATAAGGAGCTTGGAGGAATAATATAGGACAGGTGTATGGTTTTAAAGAAGCTCACTTTCGTCGAAATTGCGTCTTTGGGTAACATTGCCTTCCGAGTCAGTAATAAAAATATGGCGCACCTGAAATGAATCTCTGATTATAAATTCATAACCGGATGAACTATTGACTTTTTCGATAAAAATAGAACTCATTATCTGACCGAATTTCTCAAGTTTTTCACGAATAGAACAACTGAGCATATCAATTTTGTAATTAGTTTCAGTTTTCAACCATTTTCCCGATTTTTCGAACCAGGCAATCTGTTCAATTCCATTTACGCGGAAAATAACCTCAAATTGTCCATCCTTTTCTTTTGACCATTCAATATTGGTGGCTTGTGGGAAAATCAGGTAAAAAGACTTCAAAAGATGTTGTCCGGGTGTATTCGGATTTAACCTGAATAAATATTTTAGGATAAAATCTTTCATCAAAATTGTTTTTCGGTTTAGACGAATTTTTACGTTAAAGTCACATTGTATTAGTGAACTAATCTTGATTATAATGTTCTTTGTAGAGAAAAGCGACCCTGTCGCGAGCACGTTTTAGTCTCATTTTTGTTGCACTTTCGCTGATTTTCAGGGCGGTCTGAATATATGCAATAGGCACATTATCAATATAGTGCATTGTTAGCAGTGCTTTTTCTTCAGGATGTATTAATTCAAGAATCTTCATTAATCGTTCGCTATTGATCTCTTTTTCGTTCAGTTCATCAATTACATCGGGGAGTTCATGAGAGCTGTTCCAGTCGGGGTAATTCATTTTCTTTTTTGTTCGCAGGTATTCTATACAATTATTATAGGTGATTGCATATAGCCATGTTGAAAAATTGGATTCGCCCCGAAAGTCAGCCAACCGTTCGAAAACCTTGCAAAAAATGTCCTGTACAAATTCCTGAGCAAGCGTTTTATCTTTAAGCAAAGAATAACACTTGTCGAATACTTTTTCAGAGTATCGGTTGTAAAGAACCGTGAAAAGGTTTGTATTGTGCTCTTGTTTAATGAGTCTGATGATTTCTTTATCCGAATAATCCTTTACGGAATTTTTTATTTTCATCTTTTAATTGCGATAATACATTCAAAATTAGGATTATATAATAATCAATCGGACAAAATTAAAAAAAAATCCTGAAATAATGTGACTTATACATTTGATTTCGTCTAAACAGTGTATTTAAAAATTGAAAACATTTATTACTTTTAAATTTATCTTCAAAAATTATGAAAAAGGGATTATTAAAATTAGTTGCTCTTAGTGTATTGGTTGTTTCATTGGCAAGTTGTGCCAAAGCTCCTCAAGCTGAAATTGATGCTGCAAATGTTGCTATCGAAGCTGCAAAAACTGCAGGTGCTGATCGTTATGTACCTGAATCATTCAATGCTGCTGCTGAAGCATTAAAAACTGCTGTTGCCGCTGTTGAAGAGCAGAATTCAAAATTTGTTTTATTCAGAAATTATGATGCAGCCAAAGCAACTCTTGCAACTGTAGCTACACTTTCAACCAAAGCTGTTGACGAAACTGCTGCAAAGAAAGAAGCTTTAAAAGCTGAAGTTACTCAGGCCATTACTGATCTTGCTGCTCTTGTTACAGCCAACAAAGAATTGCTTGCCAAAGCACCTAAAGGTAAAGAAGGCAAAGCTGCTCTTGAAGCAATCGGACAAGAAATCGCTGTTGTTGAAACTGTTAGTACTGAAGTTACCGCAGGTGTTGCAAACAACGAAGACATCTTAACTCTTTCTGAAAAAATCAAACCAGCAGTTGAAAAAGCAAAAGCTATCAACACTGAATTGACAGAAGTTATCGCAAAAGTAAAAGGCGGTAAGAAAGCTAAGAAGTAATTCTCTGCAAACTTAAAAGACTTTGACCCCCGGAAGCAATTCCGGGGGTTCTTTTTGAAATTAAATTCGGGAAACTTTATCCTTTGCGAATGAAACTTGTTTGGAAGAAGAGGTTGTTTACCAGTATCATAATCTCACTGATTATTGTAATAGTTGTTTATGCGTTTCTTATCATTACTATGGATAAGCCTCCGCTTGCAGAGTTTAAATCATGTCAGGTTTTACTTGGTAAGGCAAAAAGAGTGAATGCAGATGTGTATGCTCCCGAATATTATCGCGATGCTGAAAGAAAGTATCAGGCTGCGCTCATTGAATGGAAATTGCAGAATCAAAAAGTTTTCTACTCGAGAGACTTTTCGAAAACCAAAGAGTTGATCATTACTGCCACATTAAAGGCACAAGAAGCAAATGCTTCATCGGGAACCAACAAGGATTCATTAAAGATGAAGTATCTCAAGGAAGTAGAATTGCTAAAAAGTAAACTCGATAACTACCACGATGTTTTTATTCATTTGCCACTAAAGGTAAATGTCAGAAAAAATTATGAGTTTGGTAAACTCTCCTTGGAACAAGGGCTGAATGCTTTCGGGAAAGGAGATATTATGCTTGCTACCAAAAGATTGAATGAAGGAAAGATGAAAATTAGTGTTGCTGATATTGAAGTAAATGCACTTCTGAAGGCATATTTCAGCGATTTCCCGAAATGGCAAAATTGGTTTTCAGCTACAGTTCGTCAGTCAGCACAGAATACCGGCTATGCTTTTATTGTAGATAAAATAAAACATAAAGGTTACCTCTATTACAATGGTAAACTTAGCAAAGAATATGACGTTGAGTTTGGACGGAATTGGATTGGTGATAAACAACATTCTGGTGATAAAGCAACGCCCGAAGGGATGTACAGAGTTACAAAAAAGAAGGGTAGTAAAGACTCAAAATATTATAAAGCTTTGTTAATCAATTATCCAAATGAAGAGGACTATGCCATGTTTAATACCAGAAAACGACAAGGCCTAATTTCAAAAAACAGTAAAATCGGTGGACTGATTGAAATTCATGGTAACGGGGGTAAAGGAGACGATTGGACAGCAGGATGTATAGCCGTTACGGATAATGAAATAGACGAAATATTTAGTCGGATGTCGGTAGGCGCTCCGGTTACAATAGTAGGGTCAATGATGTCACTTGCAGAATTGCTAAACTAAATAACAATAAAATGGAAATTGAAGAAAAAAAAGAAAGATCTTACCAGAATGTCTTAATCTGGATTATTCCGGCATTGCTATTCTTCATATTTGTAATGATGATATTTTTTACTCCGGCTTTTCAGAACAGTGCTTTTAAGGTAAAATCTTGGTTTTCCGGATCTTTAGTTGCTGAAGGGAAAACAATCGAAGGGATTGACAAACTTGTACTTAAGTCTCAGAAAAATATTAATTCGATTGAAAAGAAACTTGATAAATTGAAACCTGTAAAGCCATATATTGTAGTAAATACAACAGAGAACAGATTCTCCCTTCGTAACATAGACGGAGACACCATCAGAACAGGGGTTTGTTCTACTGGCAAAAACGAATTATTGATTGCAGGAAATAAACGAATTGTTTTTAAAACTCCAAAAGGGATGTTCACTGTTCAGCACAAACAAGAGGATCGCCCATGGATTAAACCAGACTGGGCATTTATAGAAGAGGGATTGCCCATACCATCGGCCAGATCTGAAACACGAATAGATTACAGTACACTTGGTGATTATGCCATTTCAATCGGAGATGGTTATATGTTGCATGGAACTCTTTATCAGCGTTTTCTTGGGCTTCCTGTCACGCATGGTTGTGTCCGGCTCGGCGACAAAGATCTTGAGGTTATTTATAATACATTAAGTAAAGGTTCTAAAGTTTTTATTTATTAAAAATCATAAAATGAAAAATAAATTAACCTTTGTTTTTATTACCAGTGTTTTAAGTATTCTTGTTGTTTACACTTCAGTAAGCACGGTCTTATTACCGATATTGACAAAAAATCCGTTGCCAAAAGCCATTGTCAGGATTACAGAGGAAAAAGAAAAAACCAATAAAGAAGATAAGAATAATACTAAAACTAAAACTGACATAATCAAAGATACTTTGGTTTTTAATAACAGCAAAGATGCTGGAATGAAACTATTTGAATTAAGAAAAAATGAAGTTTTACTTCATTCGCGACTGAACCTTGGCAGCGAAGATTCAATGTATCTGGTTCTTGATCTAATCAAAAATATAGCGGTTCTTGAAATGAAAGGGATTTCGTTGCACGAATGTAAAATTCTGGAATCGGCAATTAGTAATTCAATAAAAATGTATCACACTGAGGCTTTATTGAACTGGATGGCAGAACCGTTCACTGTTAAGCATGTTGATGCGACTATCCCAAAAATTTCGTTTATCGAAAAAATTGCACCTAAAGATACTATTGAAGCAAACAAAGTACAACCTGAACCGGCAATGCCTAAACTTGGTGATGTCTATATTGTGATGGATTTCGACCGGAATTTAAGACTTGTTATTGAGCAAACCGAAAAACCTGATGATGAAGGTAAAAAGCTGATCTCTGGCTTACAATGGAAGTACCGTGGAATCGAAATTCGGCGATCTTTGAAGGCATTGATAAAACTAAATCGTGAACCTGCAATGCCACAGATTGACATCGTTCTTCCAAAATCGGATGCCACAATTCTCTACAAGGCACTTCCCCTCAATCCAAAAATGATATTACGTATGTAGGTAAAGGTGAAAATGGTTGTTAGTTGTTAAGAATTTATTCCACGGTGACCGAATTTGCAAGATTTCGTGTTTTATCAACATCGCCTCCACGTATGACTGCTACATAATACGAGAAAAGTTGCAAAGGAATGATTGCTAACAAAGGAGTAACAGCAGTGTGTGATTTCGGAATTTCTAATTTATCATTAACCATCTCTTTCAATCTGTTGTCTCCTTCAGTTACTAATGCAATAATATTACCTTTTCGTGCCTGAACTTCTTGAATATTACCCATTATTTTCTCATAATAATGGTCTTTTGCGGCTACTATTACCACTGGAAGGTTATCATCAGCTAATGCTATTGGCCCATGTTTCATTTCTCCAGCTGCATATCCTTCGGCGCGCATATATGTGATCTCTTTATGTTTCAAATCTCCTTCCTTGATGGTTTTGTTTTCTGTTTCCAGAAAATAGAACTTTTCGCGTAAAAGCGACAATTGATTCTACTGTTCTTGTATTCGACTTTGTAACTCAGCTATATTTTCCTTCATCATTGCGGCGAAAATTTACAGCTCATTTTCTAACGTCAAAAATATAAAAACCTCTTTATTAAAAAGATAGAAGGAATCGGATGTATTTTTTTTATGTTTAAAATGAACACAATTTTTTATTGGTTATTGATGTTTAAAGTGAGTATATTCCCTTTAAATTGCAGGAAAATTTTCATTAATATTTAAAAGAGTAACCTATTGATTTTTTATTGATTATTTTTGTCACTAAATGTATTTAAAATATTTTTATCCCTATGAAAAAATTAATTCTTGCCCTACTCGTAGTTTTCGCTTTTGCTTCGTGCAATCAGAATAATTCAAAACCTACGATTCAGCCCAAAGCGTTTATTAAAATGGTTGATGGTAAGAGTATTGAACTTTTTACTCTCAAGAATAAAAACGGGTTGGAAATGACCGTTACCAACTATGGCGGACGTATTATTTCATTATTAGTTCCTGACAAATACGGAAAAATGGAAGACATTGTTCTGGGGTATGATAGTATTAATGGTTACCTTAACGCGAACGAACAGTATTTTGGTGCTGCAATTGGAAGATATGGAAATCGCATTGCGAAAGGTTTATTTGCCATCGACAGCATCAAATACAAACTTGCCATAAATAATGCTCCCAACAGTTTACACGGCGGACCAAAAGGATTTTCTTCAAAAGTATGGGAGGCCAATCAAAAAGGACAAAAGGAATTAAACCTTACTTTAGTGTCTCCTGATATGGAAGAGGGTTTCCCTGGAGAATTAAAAGTGATGATGAGTTATCGGCTTACCGATAATAATGAGCTTGCTATTTACTATTCTGCCAAAACCTCAAAACCGACAATTCTTAACCTTACAAATCATACTTATTTTAATCTTCATGGAGCCGGTAATGGCAACATTCTCGATCATGTGTTGTACATAAATGCGAATAATTATACCCCTGTTGATTCAACCCTTATTCCGATCGGAAAAATTGAAACTGTTACTGGTACTCCATTCGATTTCACTACCCCTACAAGTATAGGAGCAAGGATTAACGAAAAACATGAGCAGTTGAAATATGGCTTAGGGTATGACCATAATTTTGTGCTCAATAAATCAAAAGGAGAAGCAGTTTCACTTGCTGCATCTGTTTATGATCCTCAATGCGGGCGATTAATGAGTGTTTACACCAATGAACCTGGTATTCAGTTTTATTGCGGCAATTTTCTGAAAGGCAAAGAAATAGGTAAGAAGAATAAGCAATATAATTATAGGTCAGCATTTTGTCTTGAAACCCAGCATTTCCCCGATTCTCCAAATCATCCTGAATTTCCAACTGTTGTTTTACGACCCGGTGAGATTTATACTTCAGCATGTGTTTATAAATTTTCGGTTAAGTATTAGATGGTTAAGTTTTCGATAAAACAGTAAATGGTTAAGTATTCGAATAAAGTAAGTCAATTATTCTTTTTAACAGGTCGATTTGTTAAAGAACATAGTCTTCCTTTTATACGTGAAAACAGCAAATTGCTTGCTCAGGCTATTTTCACCCTCTTTTCAATTTGTATTGGTATATGGTTTATCGTTCATGAACAAACTGAATTGGTTGAAGTAAAACATGTGTTGTTTACTGCAGACTGGAGATTTGTGTTTACCGGGATTCTTCTGACTTTTGGCTACATATTATTGCAGGGTTTGATGTATGTTGCATCTTTTGCCTCTATTCGGCATCGCATTTCGTTATTAACAGCAGTTGTTTTATTCCTGAAGAGAAATCTGATCAGTATTTTTTTACCTGCTGGCGGGATTTCTTCACTTTCCTTTTTTACCGGTGAGATTGAAAAGAAGGGCATTAAAAAATCACAGATCCATTTTGCCTCCGCAGTTTACGGTTTTGTAGGTATTTTATCTGTGATTGTTGTGGCGGTTCCTATTTTTATTTACTATTTAGCAGTCGGGGGATTGGGTTACAGCGAGTGGATTGCTTTCTTTTCTATGCTAATACTGACTTTAGTAGTATTTTTAATATACAGATCAATTATTAAAAAGGGGTTATTGTATTCATGGCTTGGCAATACTTTCTCATTTTTTGAAGTCTTCATAATTGATATCCATACCAATAGGATCAGTAAGAAACAATTTATAATCACGTTGTTTTATTCCATTCTGATAGAGTTTGCTGGTATTGCTCATATTTATGTTGCCATGATGGCACTTCAGTACAATCCTTCTTTATTTGCCGCATTTTTGGGTTATGTAATTTCAGTTATTTTTCTTATCGTTTCGCCATTTTTACGTGGCCTTGGTACCATTGAATTATCAATGACAATTGTTCTGAAACAGTTGGGCTATACTGGCACAGAGGCTCTAACCATAACATTTCTTTACAGATTTTTCGAATTCTGGCTTCCTCTGTTAGCCGGTATTTTAAGTTTCTTATTTAAAATCAATAAGTTGTTAATGAGAGTAATTCCTGCCTTACTGCTTTTATCGTTGGGAATTATTAATATAGTTTCGGTACTTACTCCTGCAATTTCGGAACGCGTTCATTGGTTGAAGGATTTTCTACCATTGGATGCAATAATCGTTTCTAACTATTTTGTTTTGGTTTTAGGACTGTTTTTATTGGTGACGGCATCTTTTATGCTTAAAGGACTGAAAATTGCCTGGTGGTTTGCATTTGTTCTTTCATTTGTTTCGATGATTGGCAATCTTACTAAGGCTGTGGATTATGAGGAGGCATTAACAGCTTTGTTAGTGATGATTGTATTAATATTTACAAAGAAAGATTACTATGTTAAAAATAGTCCTCGATTACGTTCTGTAGGAATTCAAACTTCAATTTTGAGCATGGCAGCCGTCATGGTTTATGGTGTGATAGGATTCTATTTTCTTGACAAAAAGCATTTTAATATTGATTTTAGTTTTTTGCAAGCTATTCGTTACGCTATTCAGAACTATTTTTTAGTCGGAAGCAGTGATTTGATTCCTGTTGATAATTTTGCACATAAGTTTTTACTATCAATCAATATAAGTGGGTTTATAACCTTTGGATTTTTAATATATACTCTGATTCGTCCTTATTTTTTCAAACATTTTCCCTCTGCACTTGAGTTGGAAAGACCTCGGAAGTTAGTCAGTCAATACGGGAAATCCAGTCTTGATTATTTTAAAACATATCAGGACAAAATGATTTTTGAGACTGAAGGTTTGAATGCTTTTATCTCTTACCGACCGGCTGGAAATTTTGCAGTTGTTCTCGAAAATCCTGTAGCTGAGAGTGTTGAACAAATGAAACTATGTATTGAACTTTTTGATCGGTTCTGCTTTGAAATAGGCTTGAAGAGCCTATATTATAGGGTATCAGAGAGCGATCTGGATTGTTATAAAAGCCTTAAAAAGAAGAATATGTTTTTGGGGCAGGAGGGATTGGTTGACCTGAAATCATTTACTCTTGAAGGTGGTTCGAAAAAATCGATCAGGAATGCCCTGTCAAAGGTCAAAGAGCGAGGTTACAAAACAAATATTCACACTCCCCCAATTAAAGACGGATTACTTCAGAAAATTAAGTCGGTATCTGACGAATGGCTGAAGGAAACCGGTAGAAGTGAGATTATTTTCTCACAGGGGATGTTTATTTGGGATGAATTGAAACATCAAACACTCATAACTGTCGAAAATTCTGAAGAAAAGATTGTGGCTTTTTTAAATATTATTCCTGATTTTGCTCCTGGAGAAGGAACTTTTGATTTAGTTCGAAAAACAGTTGATGCTCCAAATGGAGTGATGGATTTCCTTATCGTAGAATTATTCCTATATCTGAAATCCAAAGGTTATTTATTTGCAAATATGGGCTTTGCACCTATGTCGGGACTTAATGATCCGCATACTTTCAAAGAGAAGTCTATGAAATTCGCTTATGAAAAAATCAGAGGCTTTTCGCATTATAAGGGATTACGCGAATATAAAGAGAAATTTGTTACGATGTGGATTAATAAATATCTGATTTACAATCATGATTACGACCTTTTGCAAATTCCGGGAACACTGATGAAAGTAATCAAACCATAATTCCATTTACAAATGCAATATAAATGTGTTACCACATAAATTGCCTATCTGCTGCCAAATAACAGAATCATAACACCAGTCAAAATTCCAAGTAGTAACCACCCTTTTGTTTTAACATTCTTTTCTTTTAATAATAATCCTCCCAAAGTAAACGAAATGATCACTCCACTGCGCCGAAGTGCCGATATTACTGAAATAAGCGAACTATCGAAAGATATCGAATAAAAGTAAAGGAAATCAGCAATCACCAGGAAAAGGCCAATCATCGGAATTGACCACCGCCATTGAAAAGGAGTATTTTCCAGATGTTTAGGATACCAGAGAAAAAGTATAACTGGCAAAAGAATTACAACTTGATAAATCGCTGACCATGCTTGTACTGCCATTCGGTTGAAATTATGAATCAGAAATTTATCATAAAGACCACTGGCTGATCCTAATAAAGTACCGATAATTAAAAAGATAATCCATTTATTGGTGGCGAAGTGTATCCCTTCAGATTTACCTGCCAACGAAAAAAAGTAGAAAAAAAGCAGGGTGATAACAGTACCAAACCATTGAATTATTGTAAGTTGCTCAGAAAAAATTAATATTGCGCCAAACAAAACCCAAATAGGGCCTGTAGCTCGGATTGGAGATACGATGGTCAATGGGAGGTGTTTAACCGCAAAAAATGCAAAAACCCATGAGCTTGTGACAATCAATGATTTCAGGAAGAAAAAGCAATGTTGTGAAAGTGGAGAAGGGGGAACAAAGAAAATACTATTATTCAATAACTCAGGGTAAAAATTTGATATTAAGATAAATGGAAGGAAGATTGTTGCTGAGGTAAGCGTTGAAAAAAAGAGCACAGGGAGAACAGCATTTCCATTGAGCGATAGTTTTTTAAATACATCATAAGTTCCGAGAAATATCGCCGAAGCAACTGCAAAAAGTGCCCACATACCTTTTAATTTGAATCGCCAAAGGTAAGAATGCAATTCAAAGAATTCTTACCAATAGAGTTATTTGACTATTAAATCAGAACTATTTTTTTCGGAAAACCTCTGTCAGCGATTTGGCTTTATGCGAAAGCTGATTAAGGCCTGATTCGATAAAACTTTTATCGAAATCATCGGTAAACATCATTCCCGGATTGACATCGTTCTCATTCGGGTAAATAAGAATAAAATCGTAGTTCTCGAAATTTTTAGCCATTTGTCTCGGAATACTCTCCTGATTTAACTTATATGAAACGCCTCCGTTGCGCGGAAGTGCAATAATTACCAGATCCATAGGCTGAATATAGGCCGAGATACTCAAAAAATCGTTCCAGTCTGTAAACTCAATATGTTTTGCAGCATTCGCTATTTTATTTACCTGTATAAAATCTTTCACATGCTTGAAGGTTTCAGGTGTTGAAAGAAAATCACATGAAACCATCAAATTATTTGCAAGACGGAAAACCCGGCTAAGCCAAAGATTGAATCCATATTCCTTTTCGGCATATCTGGGGCACACAACAACAATTTTCTGTCGCTTATTTAAGTTAGGCGAAATACTGCAAACCCAAACTGCCTGACAAGTATTCTCGACAATATATTTAATAATATTGCCGAAAAGCAAGTCTGTAAACTGGCTTTTCAGTGCAAATCCAATAATGATCTCGGTTGCAAATATCTCCGTTGCAACACGTTTGATTCCGCTTGGCACATTTTGACTTATTGTAGTGATAATTTCTACTTCCTGATCTACTTCCGATGCGTGGATAATTGCTCTTTCGAGTGTTTTTTTTGCTTCGATTAGTTTTTGCCTCGACTGCTGGTCATCTTCAACAACCGAAAGACTCACAATAGGAAAATGGTTTTGTGGGTTTTTAATTGCCATTGCCAGATCAAGAAGTCTCTCCATATTGCTGGGATTGTAAATTGGTACGAGTATTTTTTGATCCCTGATTGTTGGCAGTGGGGGATTATTGGATTTCTCTATAATTAAAACATGTCTGGCAGAATGTTCAGTAACAAAAGAAGCAACTAGACAAGTCACCAAAATCAACACAATAGTTCCATTAAGAATATTTTCATCCACAATTCCAATACGGAATCCAACCATAATTACCGCTATTGTGGCTGCAGCATGTGAGCTGCTTAATCCGAAAATAAGATTTCTGTAATTTTTTGAATAATTGAATATTAAGGCTGTAATCCAGGCTGCTGCATATTTTCCGATTAGGGCTACGATGGTCAAAGTTGCAGCTATAATCATAGCCATAAATCCATTAGTAAGCACTGCAAGGTTAATCAGCATACCCACACTTATTAAAAAGAAAGGGATAAATAATGAATTACCAACAAACTCAAGCCTGTTCATCAGAGATGATGTATGAGGAATAAGTCTGTTTAATGCAATACCTGCGGCAAATGCTCCTATTATAGGTTCAAGTCCGGCTATTTCGGAGAGAAAAGCAGCAAGGAAGACCATTGCAAGTACAAAAATAAAATGCGAGTTTTTCTCACCTTCAAAATTTCTGAAAAACCATGTAGCAAGTTTAGGAATCAGCAGTAAAACAACAGAAAGGAACAGGATGACAGATATTGAGAATTTAATCCAGAAATTTACTGTAATCTCTCCGTTGACAGATCCAGAAATAATGGCAAGAATAATAAGTACGGCTGTGTCAGTCAGCATTGTACCACCAACAGTAATTCCAACTGCTTCATTTCTTGAAATCCCCAGACGACTAACAATAGGATAGGTTACTAAAGTATGAGTGGCGAACATACTTGACACCAGAAAGCTTGTTTCGAAACCAAAATCAAGTAGGTATCTGCATACAGGATAGCCAATAGATATGGGAAGAATAAATGTAAAGAAACCGAAAACCAAACTTTTATGCCTGTAGTTAGCAAAACCTTTGAGATCAAGTTCGAGACCTGCGAGAAACATAATATACAACAGACCTATGGTTGAAAAAAGGTCAATTGCTGAATTTTTTGCAATCAGATTTAGTCCGTGGGGACCAACAATAACCCCGGCAAGTATCAGACCTATAATTCCGGGGATCTTAATGCTTCTGAAAATGAGCGGAGCCAAAAGGATAATGAACAAAATTACAGAGAAAATCAGCACCGAACTTTGAAATGGTGTCTGAAATATATGTTGCAAATTTTCAAGTACTTTACTCATCTTTAAAACATTTAATTTAAAGTGAAGAATAACAAAAGACGACTAATTCCGTCACAAAAGCGGAATCTCAAAATTATTCTTTTACAATCACAATTTTCAATTTGAATATCATTTTATTATGAAATATGTGAAGTGTATTCTTTATCTGCATTTTAATAGGTTATCTTAGTATTATATGGCTATAAATGAATAATTTACTGTCGCAATATGATGGATAAAAAACATGAGAAAATGTAATAACCGCGATGGTTTGAAATTCGAAAATACTTATCAACAAAATTGTGTTCATTACTGCTTAATAAATTCGATTGTGCCATTTTTGTTTTTCACTACATTTGTGCAAAATCCTTGAAAATGGTCTCAGGTTATTCAGATGAATCTATTCGTACTCTTGATTGGAAAGAGCATATTCGTAAACGACCCGGAATGTATATCGGCAAGTTGGGTGACGGCTCAGCAGCCGATGATGGTATCTATGTATTGCTGAAAGAGGTACTTGACAATTCGATTGACGAATTTATGATGGGAAACGGACGTAAAATTGAAGTTATGGTATCAGATGAACTTGTCTCGGTACGCGACTACGGAAGAGGTATTCCATTGCGGAAATTGATGGATGTGGCCTCAAAAATGAATACCGGTGCAAAATACGATTCGAAAGTATTTAAGAAATCGGTGGGTTTGAATGGTGTCGGTATTAAAGCTGTGAACGCTCTCTCAATGAATTTTTCAATCAAATCAATACGCGATGGTTACCTGAAAAGAATTGATTTTTCGAAAGGTGAGTTATTGAAGGAGCATGAAGAAATTATAACACTTGAGCAAAACGGAACAGGTGTCTCTTTTACTCCCGACAGCGAGATTTTCAGAAATTTCCACTATATTGAAGAATTTGTAGTTCCATTGTTGAAAAACTACACTTTTCTTAATGCTGGGCTTATTATCAATTTCAACGGACATAAGTACTTTTCAAAGAACGGTCTTTATGATTTGTTGGAGGAAAACCTTGATCAGAGCCCTGTCTATCCAATCATTCATTTGAAAGGAGAGGATATTGAGTTTGCAATTACCCATAGCAATCAGTACGGCGAAGATTATTACACATTCGTGAATGGTCAGTTTACCCCGCAGGGAGGTACTCATTTAACTGCATTTCGCGAAGCCATGGTAAAAACAATCCGCGATTATTACCACAAAGAATTTGATGCATCAGATATACGAGCCTCAATTGTTTCAGCTCTTAGCATTAAGGTTGAAGAACCGATATTCGAATCACAAACCAAAACAAAACTCGGATCAAAAGATATGGGACCCGAAGGTCCTTCAGTTCGAAATTTTATTATGAATTTCATATTGAAGGAATTGGGAAATTATTTACATAAAAATCCTCAAACAGCTGATATTCTTTTGAAAAGAATACAGGAATCGGAACGTGAACGAAAAGCTATTTCAGGAATTCAGAAACTGGCAAAACAAAGGGCCAAGAAGGTAAGTCTTCATAATAAAAAATTGCGTGACTGCCGGATTCATTATAACACAAATCACGAGCTAAAGGAAAGCTGTTCGATTTTTATCACCGAGGGCGATTCGGCAAGTGGATCAATAACAAAATCGCGCGATGTAACGACTCAGGCAGTTTTTAGCTTACGCGGTAAACCTTTGAACAGTTATGGTTTAACCAAGAAGATTGTTTACGAAAATGAAGAATTTAATCTTCTTCAGGCAGCATTGAATATTGAAGAAGGAATAGATGAACTTCGTTATAATAAGGTGATTATCTCTACTGATGCCGATGTTGACGGAATGCACATACGTTTGCTTCTAATCACTTTTTTTCTACAATTCTTTCCGGAATTAATCAAGAAAGGGCATCTGTATATTTTGCAAACGCCTCTTTTCAGGGTACGCAATAAAAAGAAAACCATTTATTGCTATTCAGAACAGGAGCGCGATCAGGCAGTAAAAAGTATTGGTGCAAATATTGAAATAACACGTTTTAAAGGCTTAGGAGAGATTTCTCCCGATGAGTTTAAAAACTTTATCGGAGAGGATATTCGCCTCGATTCTGTTATTCTTAACAAAAATGAATCGGTTGCCGATATGCTCGAGTTCTACATGGGAAAAAATACTCCAGACCGCCAGGATTTTATCATAGGTAACCTTCATGTCGAAAAAGATGAAGTGTAATTAAATCAGGAAATTGTCACCTTGATTCTGAATTCCGACAAATCATATTAAAAACTCAAATATAACAGTAAACCATGTCTAACGAAGAGGATCTTGAACTATTATCTGTGCCGGAAGAGTCAGGTGAAGGCAAAAAAGAGCTGCATCATATTGTTTATTTGTCGTCGATGTACCAGAGCTGGTTTCTTGATTATGCTTCTTATGTAATTTTGGAGAGAGCGGTACCTTATGTAAACGATGGCCTAAAACCTGTGCAGAGACGTATTCTTCACGCAATGAAGCAGATGGATGACGGACGTTATACAAAGGTTGCCAATATAATCGGGCAAACAATGATGTACCACCCACATGGTGATGCCTCTATTGGCGATGCTCTTGTTCAGCTCGGACAAAAGGACTTGCTTATTGATACACAGGGAAACTGGGGAAATATTTTAACAGGCGATGGAGCTGCAGCACCCCGTTATATTGAGGCGCGTCTTTCAAAATTCGCATTGGAAGTTCTTTTTAATGCCAAAACAACAAAATGGCAACTTTCTTATGACAGCCGAAACAGAGAACCGGTTACTTTGCCGGTAAAATTTCCTCTTTTGCTCGCTCAGGGTGTAGAAGGGATTGCAGTTGGGCTTGCTTCCAAAATCCTCCCTCATAATTTTATCGAACTTCTTGATGCTTGCATTTCCTACTTGAAGAAAGTGGATTTTATGCTTTTTCCTGACTTCCCGACAGGTGGTTTTATTGATGTTTCGAGATACAACGATGGATTACGCGGCGGCGCTGTAAAAATAAGAGCCAAAATAGAGAAGCAAGACAATAAAACATTGGTTATTACTGAAATACCTTTCGGAAGAACCACTTCCTCACTGATTGAATCAATTATTAAAGCCAACGATAAAGGTAAGATTAAAGTAAAAAAGATAGATGATAATACTGCAGCAAATGTTGAAATATTAATTCATCTGATACCTGGAACCAGTTCAGATAAGACTATTGATGCCCTTTATGCTTTCACCGATTGTGAAGTGTCTATTTCGCCAAATGCTTGCATTGTCGAAGATGACAAACCTAAGTTTATAAATGTAACCGAAATTCTAAAAAAATCGGTTGATAAAACTGTTGAATTATTGAAGCTCGAGCTTGAGATTCGCATGGGAGAATTGGAAGAGCAATGGCATTTTTCTTCCTTGGAGCAATTATTTATTGATGAACGTATCTATAAGGATAAAGCTTTTGAGGATTCGGATAATATGGATGAGGCCATTGCACATATTGATGGTCGTCTTGACCCCTGGAAACCAAGGTTTAGGCGTGAGATTACACGTGAAGATATTCTTAAACTTATGGAAATAAGGATGGGGCGCATATTGAAGTTTAATACAGATAAGGCCAATGAAATCATAAAAGGGATTGAGGATACTATTGCTGAAGTAATAGCCAATATTCAAAACTTAATACCTTATACAATAGCTTGGTACGAACATCTGAGAAGCAAATATGCCAAAGGTCGCGGACGCAGAACCGAAATAAGAAATTTTGAAAATATAGAAGCGGCTAAGGTTATAATTGCCAATGAAAAACTATATATCGATCGTGAAGAAGGTTTTATTGGAACCGGTTTGAAAAAAGCAGAGTATTTATGTGATTGCTCTGACATTGATGATATTATTGTTTTTCGTAAAGATGGAACCTATTTTGTTGCAAAAGTAACCGAAAAAGCATTCATCGGCAAAAACTTGCTTCATGTAGCTATTTTTGAGAAAAACGATAACCGTACTATTTATAATATGGTTTACCGCGATGGTAAAGCAGGTTTTACATACATGAAACGTTTCAGCGTTACAGGAGTCACGCGCGAAAAGGAATATAATATGACTATGGGAACCGAGGGTTCACGAATCCTCTATTTTAGCGCGAACCCAAATGGTGAATCAGAAGTATTGCGAATCACATATAAACCGAAACCTAAATTAAAACGACTTGTTGACGAAATAGATATGGCTCAACTTGCTATTAAAGGCAAACAATCGATGGGCAATCTGGTGACAAAGAACGAAGTACATAAAGTAACACTGAAAGAGAAAGGGCTTTCAACACTTGGCGGGCGAAAAATATGGTTCGATGAAGATGTCCTCCGTTTGAATGCCGATGGACGCGGCAAATACCTTGGCGAATTTTCCGGAAATGAAAGAATTTTAGTTGTTGACAAGAACGGAGAATATCAGGTCTATACTTATGATCTTGAAAACCATTTTGAGAAAGGTCTCCTCACAATAGAAAAATTTCGTCCCGAAAAAATAGCCTCAGTAGTCTATTTCGATGCGGAGCAAAGTTTGTACTATGTAAAACGGTTTCAAATAGAAATCAATAATGGCAAACCTTGTCGGTTTATTGGAGAATACTCTGGTAATAAGATGGTTAGTTTAACATGGGTAACTTATCCACGCCTCGAAATAGAGTTTAGTGGCGATAAATACAGCCGTGAGAATGAAATTATAGAAGTTGCCGAATTCATTGGAGTAAAATCATACAAAGCAAAAGGGAAGCGATTATCAACTTTTGAAGTAAAAGATATTCGCGAAATTGAACCCGTAATTAAGGACGAAGATATAAAACCAGAGGAGGAAATAATTCCATCAATTGATGAAGTTCCTTTTGAAATTATTAGGCCTACAGGCGAAAAAGATTCAAGTCAGATGGAAATAAACTTTGAGTAATGAGAATTTACCTCGTTGGATACATGGGTTGCGGAAAATCTACCATTGGACGTAAAGTTGCAGATATGTTAGAGATAACCTTTATAGATCTTGATAAATATATTGAAGAACGCTATTTCAAGACTGTTCCTGCCATTTTTGCTGAGGAGGGTGAGAAACGGTTTCGCGAAAAAGAACGCGTATCTCTTCATGAAGTGTCTCAATTTGAGGATATTGTAGTTGGTACAGGTGGTGGAGCTCCATGCTTTTTCGACAATATGGAGGTGATGAACAAAAACGGCGTAACTGTCTATATTGCACCCGATACGGTTGTGCTGGCCAATCGGCTGATAAAATCGAGAACTGTAAGACCACTAATAGTTGGAAAATCGCGCGAAGAACTAATTTCTTTTATTAACGATGCACTTCAGAAACGCGCCCCATTCTACGAAAAGTCAAAAATCATTATTCGCGGCGAAAATAACCTTGACCCACAATTGGTAATAGATAAGATTAATATGCTGAATGCTAATGATTCAGATGCTATTTGATGGATTAATTTTTCACACTGAAAAACCCACTAACTATCAATTTTCTTACTAAAAACCCGGAACCGTTTGTAAACCTTTCCCCCAAGTATTTCCATCTCTGCCCGAATTTTGGTGTTTTGTTCCAGCTCAAGGTGTGAATCAATGGTTGTTTTTCCAAGTGCAGTGGCAGATTCCAGCATCTTTACTCCCATCATTACATCGAGTCCTTTTCCGCGATAGGCTTGGTCAATTCCTCCTAGAAGAAGATTTAGCTGTTTTGATTTTCGTGCTGAGGCAAAGATTTTGAAAATTCCAAAAGGCAGCAATTTTCCTTTTGCCTTTCGGATTCCATCACCTATGTGCGACATTCCAATTACAAAAGCGACAACTTTGTTCTCTTCATTAACAATTACTTTGATAAAACGGGGATTGATCAGGAATAGGTAACGGTTGGCAAAATCGTCCATTTCGGCTTCCGTAAAAGGGATAAAACCTACAATTTCGATAAATGTTTTATTAAGTAATTGAAGAACAGGATGTATGTATGGTTTTACTTTTCTTCGAGTTGTAAATTCCAAAACCGTTAGAGTGGGGTTCATGCGCACAGCCCGTTCCTGAATCTTTCTGTAAAATGCAGGGATCGGATTCGGAATTTTTATTTGGTAAACAACCAGATCAACTTCTTTAGAATAATTGTTCTTTTCAAGTAAATAAACTTGATACGGAAAACTGCAATTAGACGAAATAACGGCAGGTTCGTCGAATCCTTCGATCAGAAATCCCTGGGGATCTTTATCAGAAAATCCAAGAGGACCCATTAATTGTTCCATTCCTCTTACTCTGGCCCAGCTTTCGACCGCATTAAGTAATGCTGAAGCTACTTCTTCATCATTCCATGTTTCAAAAAAGGCAAAACGAGCCCTATTCTCATTATGCTGTTCATTGTATTTCAGATGAATAATTCCCATTATACGCCCTACTACAACATTGGAACGGTATGCCAATAACAGTAACGTGTCGCATGATTGGAAAGATTTATTTTTTTTTTTGTTGAAAAAATCCCAGTCATCCATGTAAATGGGAGGAACCCAATTATGGTGATCCTTATGAATGGCAGCAGGTAAATGGATAAACTCCCGCATCCTCTTTTTTGAGTCAACTTCTTGAATCATAATTCCTTTATCCAATATAGGCTTATTATTTGATATTTTGGCTGATGTTTGAACGTTTACAGAATCCATTTTCTATTTATTTTTTGACTTGAATTATGTTTCAATTTGTGACAAAGATAGAAATTTGTTGGGGTAAAACATTAAATCTGGATATTTCTCTATATTCTTACCCGAATTCCCTTGTCATTAGTAAATTTCTTTTATAATAATTCATTTTGATTATTCAAAAATAGTTTCTACATTTATCAAAAATTTGACTTATGAGTACAGCAATTTTTCGCAAATCAATCCGTTTCTACAGCGACCCTAAAAGAGTTATTGTACGATTCTTTTTCCCTGGCCCCGAATCACGTGTACAATCAATCATTCAAAAAGTTATAGATATGCCTGAAGAAGCCGCTCAATTGAGTTTGAACCGGACTTTGCGTGATTTTTCGGCTCGGCATCGCAATATTTCAAAGATATTTCGTAAGCATTTTGATCGTACAAGCGACATTATGAATGGGAGGGTGGGCGACTTGAATGTACTTTCAACCCATAAAAAATTGCTTATCGGAGCTTTTTTCTCGTCAGAGTATTCAATTGAATCCGCAGCGTTTTTCAATCCTTCAATGGTTGAGGATCCTGATCAAACTGGCCTTATGGAGGGTCAAAAACGGGTGATCATCAGCTTCAGAGCAACAGGAGAAGGACATATTTCGTCTATTGCTTTTCGTGGTGGTATCCTTGATGCTGACAATAACCTCGAACTTATGCCGACTGGCCGCCTGATTGATGAGGCAGAAAATGTTTATAATTACAGCTATAACAAAAATACTTTCTTCCAAAAGCTTTGCGAAGTGTATGGAGTTTGTGAACTTCCCGGCGAGAATGCCGTTGTAAGCCACGTTATGGACAAGTTAAATGCTGAATTTGACTATAATGAGCTTTACAGAGCTATTGATGAAACAAAAAGAGAGTTGCATCCTGACGAATCTCAGCGCAAATTACTTCAACTAATTAGTTGGCTGGGTGATTCTCATTATAGAATTAAATTTTCTCTGGATACAGGCATTTCTGATCGTGTAATTTTCCCTATTGCTGCAGCTGAAAGTAACGGTATTGAAGATGCTCGATTTGTAAAATTTACTAATGAGGATGGTCTTGAGCGTTATTATGCAACTTATACAGCATACAATGGAGTAAGCATTATGCCAATGATGATTGAAACGAAGGATTTTTATCATTTCAAGGTAAAGCCTATACATGGCGAAAATGCACAAAACAAAGGAATGGCATTGTTTCCCCGGAAAATAAATGGCAAATACGTTATGCTGTCGCGTATTGATGGTATAAACAACTATATCATGTTTTCCGAAAAGATCAACCTCTGGCACGAAGCGGTAAGACTTCATTCGCCAAAATTCCCGTGGGAGTTTATACAGGTTGGTAATTGTGGCTCACCGATTGAAACAGAATTTGGCTGGCTTGTTATAACACATGGCGTAGGGCCAATGCGAAAATATGTGATTAGTGCCATCTTACTTGATTTAGATGACCCTACCAAAGTAATTGGCCAATTAAACGAACCGCTTCTGATGCCCAATGAAGAAGAACGCGAAGGTTATGTTCCAAATGTGGTTTATTCCTGTGGTTCGATCATTCATAATGAACAACTGGTTATACCTTATGCAATGTCGGATACTGCTTCAACTTATGCTACTATTTCTTTGAAAGAATTGTTAACGAACCTGCTTCCTTCCGACTTGAAAAGAGGTCGCCCGAATCTTGTAAAAAGTAAGGCCAGAATACTTGTTGTTGATGATGAGGTTATTAATCAGAAACTGATTGGGAACATTCTAAAAACAGATGGTTACGATGTTGACATTGCTCCCGATGGCATTATTGCACTTATGCAAATTGCAAAGGAAAAATTCGATCTGATCCTGTCTGATATTTCAATGCCACATCTTGATGGCTATCAAATGCTTGAATACATGAAGAATCACAATATTAACATACCTGTCGTCTTTCTTTCAGGCCACACAGGAGCCGAATACGAGGCAAAGGGTTTAAAAATGGGTGCAGCCGAATATATCAAAAGACCTATTGATCCAAAGTTATTGCTGATAAGGATAGATAAAATATTAAAATTGAATCATTAACGAACAAAAGGTTCTGCTACAAGCCACGAAATAAGATATGCAATATTGCTTTCGGCACCCTGATTACGATTTATATTGAATGCTTCAATACCATCGTTACATCCCTTCGATTCTGAATCGAATAAAGTGATATCAAGATCGTTTTTACCAAAAAACCAATCAAACGAAAGGCGTAGTTTTTCGATATAAGCCTTATTACCCGTTGCTTCCCATGCACTTTCGTAAAGAAGAACCATTGCCATTGCGTCTATTGGCTGCTGTGCAAATAGTTCATATTCATAAATATGCTCCAAGTGCAACCATTTTAAATTACCGATTAACGAAAGCCAATTTTCTCTGAAACATTTTGATTCCAAAAAAATCCGGCTTTCATCAGCAATTTCCAAATATCTGTTGTTACCCGAAATTTCATAAGCTTTGTATAATGCTGCGGGTAAAAGTCCATTGTCGTAAGTAATAGAATTTTCGAACCAACTCCATTTATTACTTTTATGTTGAATGAATTTATTGCACAGCTGATCTGATAAAACCTGTAGCAAGTTCAGATATTTTTCCTGATCCGGAAATCGTTTTGCGTAATGGTATAATCCAAAGATACAATTGGCATAACCACGTGCGTATGTCAAATTGTTTAATTGATGCAAAGAATGTTCAAATAATTCAAGTCCCAGATGAAAAATGGAATTGATTGGTGCAAATCTAATTAAGTAACCTAATGCCCAAAATGTACGTCCAAAGGCATCATCCGAAGTCTCATCCAATAAGGTGCGCTCATAAGTCATATAGTTTGTAAAACTTCCATCTAAATGTTGCATATACGAAATATAGGCCAGATATCTGTTTAGAAGATCAAGATAAACCTGATTGTTTGTTTTATTCCAGGCAGAAATGCAAACAATGATGGCGCGTGAGTTATCATCAAGGCAATAGCCTGCTTTATAGTTGGGTACACTTGTTCTTGCATGTTGAAGCAAACCTGTATCATCAGTAAGTCGTTTCAGATGAGTTATATCAAACTCGGGATAGTTGATGGCAAGTTCCTTATTTCGTAATAGATCAGTTTTTGAAACCTGGGCTATGGCGGTTTTAAAAAGATCCAGATAATCTTTTCCAATTATTGGCCATGAAATAGTTTTACCATAATCGTAAGCTTTTTGCTGCAGCCGTACCAGTGAATCGGGATTATCAAGTAGTTGGTTAACTATACTGGCAAGTTGACGATAGTTTCCAAAATCGAACAGACACCCACGGTCATCGGCAAGTAATTCTTCTGCGTGCCAGTATGGTGTAGAGATAACAGCGCAACCGCCACTCACTGCATAACTTAATGTTCCACTGGTAATCTGTGCCTTATTAAGATATGGTGTTACGTAAAGATCAGCCGCCCTTAGGTACGACATCAATTCTAACTCGCTGATATATTCATTGATAAAGACTACATTTGCTTCTAAATTCAACTCCTTCACCAGCATAAGCAGAAATTCGCGGTATTCCTCTCCTGCATTTTGAACTACATGTGGATGTGTTTTACCAAGAA